>NZ_JAIUKE010000475.1 GCF_020176795.1 Streptomyces sp. 8L | reverse complement strand
GGCCCCGCTCCCCCGGTGACCGGGGCGGCGGGGCCGTCGCAGGTGCCGTACGGGGCGGAGCGTCAGCTCGTGCCCTTCTCCAGGGAGCGCAGGGCCGGGTCCATGACCACGTCCTCCTTGCGGGCCGAGGCGGCGATCGTCGGGTCCTCGGGGAAGTGACAGGCCGTCAGGTGCCCTTCCGCGTTGCCGCTGATCCGGACGAGCGGCGGCTCCTCCGTGGCGCACTTGTCCTGCGCCTTCCAGCAGCGGGTACGGAACCGGCAGCCGGACGGCGGCATGATCGGCGACGGGACGTCACCGACCAGGCGGATGCGCTCCCGCTGCTGCGCGTCGATGTCCGTCTCCGGCACCGCGGACAGCAGGGCGTGGGTGTACGGGTGGCGGGGGCCCGTGTACAGCGTGTCGCGGTCGGCGATCTCGACCACCTTGCCGAGGTACATCACCGCGACGCGCTGCGAGAAGTGCCGCACGATCGAGAGGTCGTGGGCGATGAAGACGAAGGCGATGCCGCGCTCCCGCTGGAGCTCCTGGAGCAGGTTGACCACCTGCGCCTGGATCGAGACGTCGAGCGCGGAGACCGGCTCGTCGGCGACGATCAGCTTCGGCTCCAGGGCGAGCGCCCTGGCGACCCCGATGCGCTGCCGCTGGCCGCCGGAGAACTCGTGCGGGAAGCGGTTGTAGTGCTCCGGGTTCAGGCCCACGGTCTCCAGCAGCTCACGGACCCTGGCCTCGCGGCCCCCGGGCGGGTTGATGCCGTTGATCTCCATCGGGCCGGAGATGATCTTGCCGACCGTCTGGCGCGGGTTGAGCGACGCGTACGGGTCCTGGAAGATCATCTGGATCTCGGACCTGATCGGCGCCAGTTCCTTGCGGCCCGCGTGCGTGATGTCGCGGCCCTCGTAGGAGATCGTTCCCCCGGTCGGCTCCAGGAGCCGCGTCAGCATCCGGCCGGTCGTCGACTTGCCGCAGCCGGACTCCCCCACGAGGCCGAGGCTCTCGCCCGGGAAGACGTCCAGGCTGACGCTGTCGACGGCCTGGACGGCCCCGACCTGTCGCTTGAACGGGAACCCGCCGTAGATCGGGAAGTGCTTCGTCAGGCCCTTGACCTCAAGGAGAGGCCTGCCCTTGGCCGGTGCGGCCTTGTCGGTGACGGCCGTGGTCGTCTTGTTCTCGCTCATGGTGGTTAGCCCCAGTCGCCGGTACGTCAGCCCAGCCGGGGCTGAATCTTCTCTATGAACACTTGGCGTTTCTGCTCTGCCGTGAGGTGGCAGGCGGAACCGCGCCCCGTGGGAAGCGCCGGACGCTCGCCGGAGCAGCGGTCGTTCCCGACCAGGTCGACGAACTCGCACCGCGGGTGGAACGGGCAGCCGGACGGCGGGTTGAGCAGGCTGGGCGGGGAGCCGGGGATCGGCCGCAGCGGTTCGTCCACGTCGCCGGCCAGCCCCGGCATGGAGGAGAGCAGGCCCCAGGTGTACGGGTGCTGCGGCGACTTGAGGACCTCGCGCGTGGTGCCGCGCTCGACGGCGCGCCCCGCGTACATCACCAGGATGTCGTCGGCCGTGTTGGCGACGACGCCGAGGTCGTGCGTGATCAGGATGATCGCGGAGCCGAACTCCTGCTGGAGGTCCTTGAGCAGGTCGAGGATCTGCGCCTGGACCGTCACGTCGAGCGCCGTCGTGGGCTCGTCCGCGATCAGCAGCGACGGGTCGCACACCAGGGACATGGCGATCATCGCGCGCTGGCGCATACCGCCGGAGAACTGGTGCGGGTAGTCGTCGACGCGGTTCTTCGGGTCGGGGATGCCGACCTTGCCCAGCAGCTCGATGGCGCGCGCCCGGCCTTCGGCCTTCGACGCCCCCGTGTGCTTGCGGAAGGGCTCGGCGATCTGCCGGCCCACCGTGTAGTACGGGGAGAGCGCGGTCAGCGCGTCCTGGAAGATCATCGCGATCTTGTTGCCGCGCAGGGATTCGAGTTCCCGGCGCGAGAGGTCGGTGACGTCCTGGCCGTCGACCCAGATCTCGCCCTCGACCGTGGTGGTCTCGGGTGCGTGCAGGCCGAGGATGGACAGGTTCGTCACGGACTTGCCGGAGCCCGACTCACCCACGATGCCGAGCGTCTTGCCGCGCTCAAGGTCGAAGGAGAGCCCGTTCACGGCCTTGACGACGCCGCCCTCGGTGGAGAAGCGCACGTTGAGGTCGCGTACCGAAAGGAAGGGGTCGGACGCGGTCGGCGCAGGAGCGCCCTCGGGCTTGGTGAGTGTGGTCACTGTCGTTACTCCTAGGACAGCCGTACGCGCGGATCGATGAGCGCGTAGCACGCGTCCACGACGATGTTGCACAGCAGGATGAAGGCGGAGCTGAACAGCATCACACCCAGGGTCGTGGGCAGGTCCTTCTGGATCACCGAGTCACGGGCGAGCCTGCCGACACCCGCGAGGTCGAAGGTGACCTCGGTGACGATGCCGCCGCCGAACAGGGCGCCGATGTCGATGCCGAGGATCGTGATGATCGGGATGAGCGAACCGCGCCAGGCGTACCGGAAGAACACGTACTTGGCGGACATGCCCTTCGCGCGGGCTGCTCTGACGTGCTCCTCCTGGAGCTGCTCGATCATCGAGGACCGCGACATACGGGTGTACTGCGCGGTGAAGATCGTCGCCATGACGGCCCAGGGGATGATCAGGCCGGTGAACCAGGCGACCGGATTCTGGGTGATCGGCGTGTACGACGGTTTGTCGAGCCAGCCGGTGGAGTACACGAGCGCGAGCATCACCAGCGGGCCGAGGAAGTAGATCTGGAACGAACTGAGCACCAGCGAGCCGCCGCTGAAGATCTTGTCGATCAGGCTGCCCTTCTTCCAGGCGGCCAGCATGCCGGCGCCGAGGCCGACGACCAGGAAGACGGCCGCGCCGCCGATCATCAGGGAGAGCGTCAGCGGGAAGCGGTCGAGGATCGTCGACCAGACGTTCTGGCCGTTCGCGAAGGAGATGCCGAGGCACGGCGCGGGGCAGTGGCTGCCGCCCTGGACACGTCCCATGACGATGCCGACCACGTAGTGCCAGTACTGGAGGTACACGGGCTGGTCGGTGCCGAGGTTCCTGCGGACAATCGCCAGCGCGTCCGGAGTGCAGTTCTTGCCGCACGCCAGCGTCGCGGGGTCCTGCGGGATGGCGAAGAACATGAAGTACGTGATCGCACTGATCAATATGAGGATCAGGACGGCGCCGAACGTCCGGCGAATGAGGAATTGAAGCATGGCTGGTCGCTGCTCTCAGGACGGCGGCTGCTGTGAGGAGTCGAGGGACTCGGAGACTCGGGAAACACTGGCCCGGCACCCCGATGGCGCGCACTCCGCCGGGTGCGCACCATCGGGACGGGCCTTACGGGCTGTGCTGCGGTACTCCCTTGAAGAGGGTTACTTCTTCAGGAAGACCTGCGTCACGTCGACCTCGTTCGAGTCGTTCGAGTAGCGCAGACCGCCGACGTTCGATCCGAAGATCTGGAACGTCTTGGTGTAGTAGACCGGGGCGGCCGGGTTGATCCGCTCCATGATGTCCTTGTTGATCGCGGTCCAGGCCGCCTGGGCCTTCGCCGGGTCCGTGATCTTCTCGGCCGCCGCGATGTCCGCGTTCACCTTCGGGTCGTTGACGTGCGAGTAGTCCGAGGACCCGTCCTGAAGGTTCGACCCGTCGTACGTCGGCGGGATGACCGTGGAGGCGGACGGCCAGTCCTGGCCCCAGCCGGTCATGTAGAGGTCCATGCCGTTCTTGAGCTTGCCCATCTGCTCGTACCAGCTCTGGTTGTCGACCTCCTTGGTGATGGGGTCGAGACCGATCTCCTTCAGCATGTTGGTGATGATCACCGACTGCTGCTGGCGGATCTGCGTGTTGGCGTACGCGTAGACGACCTTCTTGCCCTCGGCGTGCGCGGCCTTGATCAGCGCCTTCGCCTTGGCGATGTCGCCGTTGGGCTTCTTCAGCTTGCCGAACGGGTCGTACTTCGCGTCGAAGCCGGGCAGGGTCGGGGCCAGCAGGCTGTTGGCCACCTCGCCGCCGAACGCGCCGCCGTCGAGCTTGTAGATCTGGGCGCTCGGCATGGCGTACGTGATGGCGTCACGAATCCGCTTGTCCTTGATGCGGTCCATGTTGAAGTTCATCTGCCACACGTAGGGCTGGTAGCCCTGGATCGTGCGGGCCATGGCGGCCTTGCTGCTGGTCACGTTCGGGACCTGGGTGGTCTCGACGGCGCCGGTCCACTGCATGGCGTTCTTGTCCGTGCCGCGGTCGGCGAGGATCGACTTGGTCTGGTCCAGATTCTGGACGTTGACCGAGATGTTGAACCCGTTGACGTACTGGTGGCGCACCGAGTCCGTCTTCGGGTCCCACTCCGGGTTCTTGACCAGCGTCATCGACTTGCCGGGCTTGTAGTCGCCGATCTTGTAGGGACCGGTCGACAGCGGCATCTGGTCGTACTTCTGCTTCGTGTCGCCCTTGATCGGCACGGCCGCGTAGCCGGGCATCGTGAGCGCCTGCGGCAGGTCGGGCTCGGCCTGCTTGAAGTGGAAGACGATGGTCTTCGCGTCGGGCGTGGAGAGCACCGAGTCGGGCAGGTGCTTGCCGTCGTAGCCGCCGCCCGGGAGGGCCTTGCGGTACGTGGTGCCGGCACCGGAGAGCCACTGCTGGATGTAGGTCGGGCCGTCGGTCTCGAAGGACGCGTACAGGCGCTCGATCGAGTGCCGGATGACGTCCGACGTGATCGCGTTGCCGTTCTGGTCCTTGATGCCGTCCTTGAGCGTGTACGTCCAGGTCTTGCCGCCGTCGGACTGCTTGCCGGAGTCGGTGGCGAGGTCGCCGACGACGGTGAGCTTGCCGCTGGCGTCCTGGGAGTACTGCGTCAGACCGCGCTGCAGCAGGCGGTCGAGGACCTTGCCGTCACTGACGTAGGTCTGGCCCGGGTCGAGGTGCGAGAAGTCGGCCTGCTGGTAGACCTGCATGGTGCCGCCGCTGTGCGCACCCGCCACCGCCGGGGCCGGTCCTGTGGACTGCTGGGCGTTGCCGAAGGCGACCGGCTGGCTCAGCTTCTTCGCGTCCGACTGGGTCTGCGTCTTGGGCTGCCCCTTGCTTCCCCCGTCGTTGCCACCGCACGCGGTGAGAGCCAGCGACCCCGCGGCCACGGCTATGACCGCGGCCTGGGTTCTGCGCGAGCCAAAGATCCTCATGGTGGTGAGTACCTATCTGTCAGTAGTGATCGGGCTGTGCTGCCTGTGCGCGCGGCCTGAATCCGGCGCCGGGGCAGCAATCCCCTCAGCGGGGCACCGACGGGATTGTCAGCGCCCGGACTTCGGGTCGAAGGCGTCTCGGACGGAGTCGCCGAGGAGATTGAAGGCCAGTACGAAGATGACCATCGCGACGCCCGGGTAGACCATGTACGCCGGGTCCTGCTGGATGAAGCCCGCGCCGTTCGAGAACATGCGGCCCCAGTCCGGGGTCGGCTCGACGAAGCCGACACCGACGAACGAGAGGAACGCGACGTTCAGGACGTTCGAGGGAAGCTGGAGCGTCGCCTGGACCAGGATCGGCGACCAGAGGTTCGGCAGCAGCTCCTTGCGGATGATGCGCCAGGGCGAGGCACCCGAGATCTTCGCCGCCTCCACGAACTCGCGTTCGCGCATGGTGAGGGTGGCCGCTCTGATCAGTCGGGCGAGGCCCATCCAGCCGAGGATGCCGGTGACGAAGATGATCGCGGCGGCCCGTAGCCAGACCGGGGTGTTCTCGTCCGGCTTGACGAACGCGGCCGTGATGACGGGCATCGAGGCGATCATGAACAGCTGCGAGGGGAAGCCGAGCAGGAGGTCGGTGAACCTGCCGAGCCAGAAGTCCACCGCGCCGCCGAAGTAACCGCCCACCAGGCCGATCAGCACACCGAGGATCACGATGACGAGCGTCGCGCCGAGTGCGGTGTAGATCGAGGTGCGCATGCCGTACAGCAGCTGCATGAACACGTCGCGGCCGAGGTTCGGTTCGATGCCGAACCAGTGGCTGCCGGACGCACCGCCGAAGGAGCCCGAGGGCATGTTGAACTCGTTGAGCAGAGTCAGGCTGTTCTGCCCGTAGAGCGTGTACGGATCTTTCCCGTACAGCTTGCTGATGACGGGGGCGAGGATCGCGATCAGGAAGAAGAAGATCACGACACAGGCCGAGATGATCCCGGTGCGGTCGCGCCTGAAACGCATCCACATCAACTGACCGGGAGAGAGGCCCTCGCTGGGCTTGGTCTCCTGCGCCCCGTCCTTGCTGAGGGCGTCGGGACCGTTGCCCCCGGGGACCGAGGTGTCCTCGGTCTGCACTGGACTTGTCACGATCGCACTTCCCCCGTGGGGATCACCATCGCGCGCCCGACCCGTGTGGTGCGTATGGCACCGCGCATGGGGTCCTCCTCATGAGTCCACTTGTCACTTGCGAGAAGGGCAGTCGTCTACGCGCGCTGACTCAGCGGTTCGACGCGCCAGTTGCCTGCCCTCAGTGTGCTCGTGAGTCGTCGCCCCCCACAGCGCATGACCCATTGACCCGAGCTCAATGGAGCCAACTATTAAGTACGGCCGGGCCGTAAACCACACTTAAAGGGTCTCGTTTTGACAACATCGCCCAGAGGTGTCCGCCCGAAATCCGGACAAACCAAGCCCAGACAGACACCCCCGAAACGGACCGTTAACATATGTTCCGGAGAGCGACGTCCGATATTCGGACGGTATTCAGAGGAAAATGATTTGCCCGCCGGGGACGAATCGGTATAGGAAACGGCCCGGTTCCGGCCGCACGCGATGCCGTGCGGCGGAGCCGGGCCGTCGTTCACCGTCCTGCTGTCCTCACCGCCCGCCCGGGGGTCCGGTGCGCGGCCCGACGGGCCGCACAGGACCGCCCGGCGCGTGCGTCAGCGCTTGGCGCGCGAGGCGGCGCGCCCCCGCTCCTTCTGGTCCAGGACGACCTTGCGGATACGGACCGTCTCGGGGGTCACCTCGACACACTCGTCGTCGCGGCAGAACTCCAGCGACTGCTCGAGCGACAGCTTCCGCGCCGGGACCACGTTCTCCGTGGTGTCGGCGGAGGCCGCGCGCATGTTGGTGAGCTTCTTCTCCTTGGTGATGTTCACGTCCATGTCGTCGGCGCGCGAGTTCTCGCCGACGATCATGCCCTCGTAGACCTCGGTGCCGGCCTCGGTGAAGATGACGCCGCGCTCCTGGAGGTTGACCATGGCGAACGGCGTCACCACGCCCGAACGGTCCGCGACGAGCGAGCCGTTGTGGCGGGTGCGCAGCTCGCCGAACCACGGCTCGTGGCCCTCGAAGAGGGAGTGCGCGATGCCCGTGCCGCGCGTCTGGGTCAGGAACTCCGTACGGAAGCCGATGAGGCCGCGCGACGGGACGATCCACTCCATGCGGACCCAGCCGGAGCCGTGGTTCGTCATGGTCTCCATGCGGCCCTTGCGGGTCGCCATGAGCTGCGTGATCGCGCCGAGGTGCTCCTCGGGGCTGTCGATCGTCATCCGCTCGATGGGCTCGTGGGTCTTGCCGTCGATCTGCTTGGTGACGACCTCCGGCTTGCCGACGGTCAGCTCGAAGCCCTCCCGGCGCATCTGCTCGACCAGGATGGCCAGCGCCAGCTCGCCGCGGCCCTGCACCTCCCAGGCGTCGGGGCGCTCGGTGTCCAGGACGCGCAGCGAGACGTTGCCGATCAGCTCGCGGTCGAGGCGGTCCTTGACCTGGCGGGCGGTGACCTTGTGGCCCTTGCCGCCCTTGCCGACGAGCGGCGAGGTGTTGGTGCCGATCGTCATGGAGATGGCCGGCTCGTCGACCGTGATCAGGGGCAGCGCGATCGGGTTCTCGGGGTCGGCCAGCGTCTCGCCGATCATGATGTCCGGGATGCCGGCGATGGCGCAGATGTCACCGGGGCCCGCCTTCTCGGCGGGCTTGCGGGTGAGGGCCTCCGTCATCAGCAGCTCGGTGATGCGGACGTTCGACATCGTGCCGTCGCGCTTGATCCACGTGACGGTCTGGCCCTTCTTCAGCTCGCCCTGCTCGACGCGGCACAGCGCGATACGGCCGAGGAAGTTGTCGGCGTCGAGGTTGGTGACGTGGGCCTGGAGCGGGGCGGCCTCGTCGTACTCGGGGGCCGGGACGTGCTCCAGGATCGTGGAGAAGAACGGCTCCAGGTTGTCGCTGTCGGCGGGGACGGTGCCGTCCTCCGGCTTGGTCAGCGACGCGACGCCGTCCCGCGCGCACGCGTAGACGATGGGGAACTCGATCTGGTCCTCGTCCGCGTCGAGGTCCAGGAACAGGTCGTACGTCTCGTCGACGACCTCGGCGATCCGGGAGTCGGGGCGGTCCGTCTTGTTGATGCACAGGATGACCGGCATCCGGGCGGCGAGCGCCTTGCGCAGGACGAACCGGGTCTGCGGGAGGGGCCCCTCGGAGGCGTCGACCAGCAGCACCACCGCGTCCACCATCGACAGGCCGCGCTCGACCTCGCCGCCGAAGTCGGCGTGGCCGGGGGTGTCGATGATGTTGATGGTGATGACGTCGCCGCCATCCTTCGGGTGGTACTTCACGGCCGTGTTCTTGGCCAGAATCGTGATGCCCTTCTCACGCTCCAGGTCGTTCGAGTCCATCATCCGCTCGTCGAGGTGCTCCGCGGCGTGCGCGGCGAAGGCGCCGGCCTGCTTCAGCATGGCGTCGACCAGAGTGGTCTTGCCGTGGTCGACGTGGGCGACGATGGCGACGTTACGGATGTCGTGGCGCGTGGGCATGCTGACTGACGCTTCTCTCGATCGTGGGATGAGGCGGCTGTCGGTCTGGCCCGTCCGCCCGCCGGGCGTCACGCCACGGCTGTGTCCATCGTACGGGGCCCCCCCCCCCGGGGCCCGCCCGGCCGAGGGTGCGGGGGGCCGCACGCGCCGCGAGGCGGCCCGTGCGAGGGCCCGCGCGCGCCGGGAGACGGTCTGTGCGAGGGCCCGCGCGCGCCGGGAGACGGCGCGGGAACCGGCAGCGGACAGCGTCCGGGGACCGGGTGGAGCCGTGCCGGGCGGGACGCGTGCGCTGGGGGCGCGGTGCGGCCGGCGGGCGGCTCGCCTGCTCAGAAACGGC
>NZ_JAIUKE010000474.1 GCF_020176795.1 Streptomyces sp. 8L | reverse complement strand
GGGCCCGGGCGGGCCCGGGGCGTGTCGCGCGGGATGTGCGGGGTGCGCGGGGTCAGTGGCGGCGGCGGTGCAGGGCGACCGCGGCGACGGTGCCGCCCGCGAGGGCGCCGACGCCCGCGGCGGCCGGGATGCCGACCTTGGCGGCCTTGCGGCCCGTGCGGTAGTCGCGCAGCCGCCAGCCGCGCTCACGGGCGTGCTTGCGGAGCTTGGCGTCGGGGTTGATCGCGTGCGGGTGGCCGACCAGGGACAGCATGGGGATGTCGTTGTGCGAGTCGCTGTAGGCGGCGCAGCGCGCGAGGTCGAAGCCCTCGGAGGCGGCGAGGGCCCGTACCGCCTCGGCCTTCGCCGGGCCGTGCAGCGGCTCCCCGACCAGACGGCCGGTGTAGACGCCGTCCACGGACTCGGCGACCGTGCCGAGCGCGCCGGTCAGGCCGAGCCTGCGGGCGATGATCGTGGCGGTCTCCACGGGCGCGGCGGTCACGAGCCAGACCTGCTGGCCCGCGTCGAGGTGGGCCTGTGCGAGGGCGCGGGTGCCGGCCCAGATCCGGTCGGCCATGTACTCGTCGTAGATCTCGTCGCTGATGGTCATCAGCTCGGCGACGCGGTGGCCCTTGACGATGGACAGCGCGGAGTCCCGCACGTCCTGCATGTGGTCGGGGTCCTCGACGCCCGCGAGCCGGAACCAGGCCTGCTGCCAGGCGAACCGGGCCAGTTCGCGGCGCTGGAAGAACTTCCTCTTGTACAGGCCCCTGCTGAGGTGGAAGATCGCGGCGCCCTGCATCACGGTGTTGTCGAGGTCGAAGAACGCGGCGGCGCGTGCGTCGCCGAAGACCGGGAAGTCGGGGACCGCCTCCGCCGGGGCCCCGGGCGCGCCGGTCGTGTCCTCGGTGGCCCTGGCCCCGTCGTCGCGGTCGGCGAGGCCGACGTCGGTGGTGGACCTGCGTGCTGCCTCGGCTGCGGCCTCGCCCGCCAGGACGCTCCTGGCTGTCGCGGAGCGCCTGCGCGGAGTGAGCCATCCCAGTGCGGCCATACGGCGAGCATAGCCAGTTCGTCCGGCCTTCCCGGCTCGAAGGGGCGCCCCGGGCGTGAACACTCGCCAACCGGTGTGTTAATCGGCACACATGATGATCGACCACCGCCTGTGGACAACGGCTGTGACGCGATCGCGCCGGGGCGGAGAATGGGAGCCATGACTCCACTGCTGCGGCGTACGAAGAAGGCGGGCCATGCCGGCGACGGCGGCGCCCGCGACGGCGAGAACGGCGCCGAGCGCGCCCGCGACGGCGAGAACGGCGCCGAGGCCGGCGGCGCGGCGTCGCGCGTGCGGCGCGTGACGCTCATCTCGAAACCGGGCTGCCATCTGTGCGACGACGCCCGGGCCGTGGTCGAGAGGGTCTGCGCCCAGACCGGCGCGGACTTCGAGGAGAAGGACATCACCGGGGACGAGGCGCTGCGCGACGCGTACTGGGAGCAGATCCCGGTGGTCCTCGTGGACGGCGAGCAGCACACGTTCTGGCGGGTGGACGAGGGCAGGCTCCGGCGTGAACTCGCCTCGTGAGTGCGGAGGCCGGCGGCCCGCGGGCCATCGCAGGGGCGTCGTCCGCGCCCCCGAAGTACGCCCCGGCCGGGCGGATCGAAGGGCTGGGGCACATGGGAAAGGCGGTTACGATCGCGGGTGCTTTGCCGCTGTCTCCGAGACAGGGGTGTGTGGGTGAGAGGTGTGTACCGATATGCCCCCGGGCTTGCCGCAACGGTCTGACCTCGTGGTTGGTTCCGCGACCGCGCGATCGGAGCGCGTGACCCCCATCACTTTGGTCGGACAAACCGGACACCATCTTTGTGCACGCGTTCACAAAGACATAGCCTGCATTCGACGGGGCGGCCACGAAACGCACGACCGCCTGCAACCCCGCTCATCCCGCAGGAGCACCGTGGCAACTGGCCGAACGCACCGACCGGCGACTCGCAGCCGAGGCATTCCCGAGGCCACCGTCGCTCGTCTTCCGCTGTATCTGCGGGCCCTCACCGGACTCTCCGAGCGCTCGGTGCCCACGGTCTCCTCCGAGGAGCTCGCCGCCGCGGCCGGGGTCAACTCGGCGAAGCTGCGCAAGGACTTCTCGTACCTCGGCTCCTACGGCACCCGCGGTGTCGGCTACGACGTCGAGTACCTCGTCTACCAGATCTCGCGCGAACTCGGCCTGACCCAGGACTGGCCCGTCGTCATCGTCGGTATCGGCAACCTCGGTGCCGCGCTCGCCAATTACGGCGGGTTCGCCTCCCGCGGCTTCCGCGTCGCCGCGCTGATAGACGCCGATCCGGCCATGGCGGGCAAGCCCGTGGCCGGGATTCCGGTGCGCCACTCCGACCAGCTCGAAGAGATCGTCCGGGACAACGGCGTGTCCATCGGTGTCATCGCCACCCCGGCCGGCGCCGCCCAGCAGGTCTGCGACCGGCTCGTGGCCGCAGGGGTCACCTCGATCCTGAACTTCGCGCCGACCGTCCTCACCGTCCCCGACGGCGTGGACGTCCGCAAGGTCGACCTCTCCATCGAGCTCCAGATCCTCGCGTTCCACGAACAGCGCAAGGCCGGTGAGGACGTACCGGAGGTGCCGCCCCCACCGCCGACGACCGTCGCGCAGGACGGCGCGGTGCGCGCGGACGCCGCGGGCGACTCCGACGGCCCGAGCGGCACCGACGACGCGAGCGGCACCGACGACGCGAGCAGCGCCGACGACGCGAGCGGCACCGGCGGCCCGGGCGCCGCGGCCGCCGGGCGCGGCACCCCCGCCGCGGCCCGGGACCGCAAGGGCCCCGACGACGAACTGCCCGCGGTGATGCCGGCATGAGTCTCCTGGTCGTGGGCCTGAGCCACCGCAGCGCACCCGTCAGCGTCCTGGAGCGGGCCTCGCTCCCCGCCGACGCGCAGGTCAAGCTGTTGCAGGACACCCTCGCCGCGGAACCCGCCACCGAGGCGGCGGTCCTCGCCACCTGCAACCGCATCGAGCTGTACGCCGACGTCGACAAGTTCCACGCGGGCGTCGCCGAACTGTCCACGCTCCTCGCGCGGCACAGCGCCGTCGGGCTCGACGAACTCACCCCGCACCTCTACGTCCACTACGAGGACCGGGCCGTCCACCACCTGCTCTCGGTGGCCTGCGGCCTGGACTCGATGGTCATAGGCGAGGGGCAGATCCTCGGCCAGATCAAGGACGCGCTCGCCCTCGGCCAGGACCTGCACACCGCAGGCCGCCTGCTCAACGACCTGTTCCAGCAGGCGCTGAGGGTCGGCAAGCGGGCGCACAGCGAGACCGGCATCGACCGGGCCGGGCAGTCCCTCGTCACCTTCGGACTCCAGCAGCTCGCGGGCGCCGGCGGCGTCGACGCGTGGGCCCGCGGGAAGCGGGCGCTGATCGTCGGCGCGGGATCCATGTCCTCGCTGGCCGCCGCCACCCTCGCGAGGGCGGGCGTGGCCGAGATAGTGATCGCGAACCGCACGGCGGCCCGCGCCCAGCGGCTCGCGGAGATCCTCCAGCAGCCCGGCGGCACCGGTGTGCGGGCCCGCGCCGTCGAGATGGCCGCCGTCGACACCGAGCTGGCCGCCGCCGACATCGCCGTGTCCTGTACCGGCGCCACCGGCCTCGTCCTGACCGGCGACGCGGTCCGCGCCGCCGCCGACGGCCGGACGGCCGGCGCGCCGCTCGCCCTCCTCGACCTCGCGATGCCCCGCGACATCGATGCCGAGGCCCACCGGATCGACGGCGTCTCCTTCGCCGACATCGAGACCCTCGCCGACGCGTCCGCGGACGCGCCGATGGCCGCGGCCGTCGACAAGGTCCGCGCCATCGTGTCCGAGGAGGTCGCCGCGTTCGGCGCCGCCCAGCGCGCCGCGCACATCACCCCGACCGTCGTCGCCCTGCGCGCCATGGCCGCGGACGTCGTCGCGGGCGAGATCGCCCGCCTCGACAGCAGACTCCCCGGCCTCGACGAGAAGGAGCGCGCCGAGATCACCCGCACCGTGCGGCGCGTGGTCGACAAGCTCCTTCACGCGCCGACCGTGCGCGTCAAGCAGCTCGCCGCCGAGCCCGGCGGCGCCGGGTACGCGGACGCGCTGCGCGAACTGTTCGACCTGGACCCGCAGACGGTCGCCGCCGTCAGCCGTGCCGACCGGAGCAGGTCATGACGGCCCCAGCGGCTCCCACGCCCGCCGGCGCCGACGCCCGCCCGCTGCGCCTCGGCACCCGCCGCAGCGCTCTCGCGAAGGCGCAGTCCCAGCGCGTCGCCGACGCCGTCGCCGCCCTCGCGGGCCGCCCCGTCGAGCTCGTCGAGATCACCACGTACGGCGACACCTCCCGCGCGCACCTCGCGCGGATCGGCGGTAGCGGCGTCTTCGTCACCGCCCTGCGCGACGCGCTGCTGCGCGGCGACGTCGACCTCGCCGTGCACTCGCTCAAGGATCTGCCGACGGCCCAGCCCGACGACCTCGTCGTCGCCGCGGTGCCGCGCCGCGAGGACCCGCGCGACGCACTCGTCGCCCGCGACGGGCTCACGTTCGCCGCGCTGCCCGACGGCGCCCGCGTCGGAACGGGCTCCGCGCGCAGGGCCTCGCAGCTCCTCGCACACGCCCGCGGCCACGGCCGCGCCATCGAGATCGTGCCGGTCCGGGGCAACACAGACACCCGGATCGGGTACGTCCGCGAGGGGGAGCTCGACGCCGTCGTGCTCGCCGCCGCGGGCCTGAACCGCCTCGGCAGGAGCGGCGAGGTCACCGACATCCTGTCGGCCGGCACCGTCCTGCCCGCTCCCGGCCAGGGAGCGCTCGCTGTAGAGTGCGCGGCGGTCAACGGAGACCTCGCCGCTTTGCTCGCCGAGCTCGACGACCCGGAGACCCGGGCCGCCGTGACCGCCGAGCGGTCCCTGCTCGCCGCCCTGGAGGCCGGCTGCAGCGCTCCCGTGGGAGCCCTCGCCGACCTGCTGGCCGACGGGCAGATTGTCAACGAAATGCGCCTGCGTGGCGTCGTCGGCACCCCCGACGGCTCGACGCTGGTGCAGCTGTCCACCACCGGTCCCGTACCCGCGTCGCACCAGCACGCTCTCGCGCTCGGGCGCGAACTCGCGTCCGAGATGCTTGCCAAGGGTGCGGCCGGTCTTATGGGGGAGCGAGCACATTGAGCCCCACCGCCACTGACCTTCCGGCCCACTCCGCATCGGGGTACGTCACCTTCCTCGGTGCCGGACCCGGTGACCCGGGTTTGCTGACTCTGCGCGCCGTGGAGGCGCTCGCGGGGGCGGACGTACTGATCGCCGAGCCCGAGGTGCTCGACGTCGTACGTACCCATGCCCGCGACAGTGTGAGCATGCCCGCACTGACGGTTGTTGATGACGCATCAACAGCCGCCGGTATCCCCGCGATCAGGGATGCCGCCAATCTTGTCATGGAGGCCGCGCGGGGCGGCAAGCGGGTCGTCCGTGCGGTCTCGGGCGACCCGGGGCTCGACGGCGACGCGGGCCGCGAGATGCTCGCCTGCGCCTCCGCCGGCATCCGTTTCGAGGTCGTGCCCGGCATCGCCGCCGCCGTCGGAGTGCCCGCCTACGCGGGCGTTCCCCTGCGGGACGCGCAGGGCGCCGACGTACGGTTCGTCGACGCGCGCACCGCGAGCGAGCGCTGCTGGAGCGAGGTCGGCGCCAGCGACGGCACCGCCGTCGTCGCGACGACGCTCGACACGGTCGCCGCCGCCGCCGGCGAACTCGTCGCGGCGGGCCGCAAGCCGGACACCCCGATGACCGTCACCGTCGCCGGTACGACGACGCGCCAGCGCACCTGGACGGCGACCCTCGGCACCATCGCGGGCACCCTCAAGCAGGCCAAGGTGCTGCCGTCGCCCGACGGGCACCAGCCCGTCATAGCCGTCGTCGGCGAGCGCAGCGCCGCCGCGCAGCGCGACCAGCTCGCCTGGTTCGAGTCCAAGCCGCTGTTCGGCTGGAAGGTGCTCGTACCGCGCACCAAGGAGCAGGCGGCCTCGCTGTCCGACCAGCTCAGGTCGTACGGCGCGGTGCCGCACGAGGTGCCGACCATCGCGGTCGAGCCGCCGCGCACGCCCCAGCAGATGGAGCGCGCGGTCAAGGGCCTCGTCACCGGCCGCTACGAGTGGATCGCCTTCACGTCCGTCAACGCCGTCAAGGCCGTGCGCGAGAAGTTCGAGGAGTACGGGCTCGACGCCCGCGCCTTCGCGGGCATCAAGGTCGCCGCGGTCGGCGAGGCCACGGCCGCGTCACTCGTCGACTTCGGGGTCAAGCCGGACCTGGTGCCGAGCGGCGAGCAGTCCGCGGCCGGGCTGCTTGAGGACTGGCCGCCCTACGACCCGGTCTTCGACCCGATCGACCGGGTGTTCCTGCCGCGCGCCGACATCGCCACGGAGACGCTGGTCGCCGGGCTGATCGAGCTGGGCTGGGAGGTCGACGACGTCACCGCGTACCGCACGGTGCGCGCGTCGCCGCCGCCCGCCGAGACGCGGGAGGCGATCAAGGGCGGCGGGTTCGACGCCGTGCTGTTCACGTCGTCCTCCACGGTGCGCAACCTCGTCGGGATCGCGGGCAAGCCGCACAACGTGACGGTGATCGCGTGTATCGGCCCCGCCACGGCGAAGACGGCGGAGGAGCACGGCCTGCGGGTCGACGTCCTCGCCCCCGAGCCGTCGGTGCACCGCCTCGCCGAGGCCCTCGCGGCGTTCGGCACGGCGCGGCGCAGCGCCGCGCTCGAAGCGGGCGACCAGGTCACCCGCCCCAGCGAGCGCAGGCCCGGCGCGCGGCGGCGGCGCACCACCTGAGGCGCCGCCCCGGGCGAGCGGCACGGTACGCGCGAAGCACGGGCGCGGGTCGCGATCGCGCCCCGCGCCCGCGGCGCGTGGACGTCCCGCGCCGCCGGTGCGGGGGCAAAACCCCCCGTGCCCCGGGGGGGGGGGGGGGGGGGCGGCGCGGGCGGGCCCCCCCCCCCCCCCCCCCGGCGCCGTCCCGGCAGCCCCTCGCGTACGCGCCCGTCCTGCCGGACCGCGCCGACCCGTCGGCCGTTCCATCCGACTCGACTTCGCACGAGGCGACTTCTGATGACTGTGTACGGATCGTTCCCCGGCGCCCGCCCCCGGCGGCTGCGCACCACGCCCGCGATGCGGCGGATGGTCGCGGAGACGCGGCTGCACGCGGCCGACCTGATCCTGCCCGCGTTCGTCCGCGAGGGGATCGACGCGCCGGTTCCGCTGGCCGCGATGCCCGGTGTCGTGCAGCACACCCTGGACACGATCCGGAAGGCCGCGGTCGAGGCCGTCGCCGCGGGCGTGTCGGGGATCATGCTGTTCGGCGTGCCCGAGGACGCGAAGAAGGACGCGGCAGGCACGGCGGGCACCGACCCCGACGGCATCCTCCAGCGGGCAATCCGCGCGGTGAGGTCCGAGACGGGCGAGGACCTGGTCGTCATGTCGGACCTGTGCCTGGACGAGTACACCGACCACGGCCACTGCGGCGTGCTGACCCCCGACGGCCGCGTCGACAACGACGCGACGCTGGAGCGGTACGCGGAGATGGCGCGGGTGCAGGCCGACGCGGGCGTCCACACGGTGGGCCCGAGCGGCATGATGGACGGCCAGATCGGCGTGATCCGCGAGGCGCTGGACACCGTCGGCAAGGAGGACGTGTCGGTCCTCGCGTACACCGCGAAGTACTCCTCCGCGTTCTACGGGCCGTTCCGGGAGGCCGTCGGATCGTCGCTGCGCGGCGACCGCAAGACGTACCAGCAGGACCCGGCGAACGTCCGCGAGTCGCTGCGCGAACTCGCGCTCGACCTGGAGGAGGGCGCCGACATGGTGATGGTCAAGCCCGCGGGTCCCTACCTGGACATCCTGGCACGCGTCGCGGGCGAGGTGGACGTGCCGGTGTGCGCGTACCAGATCTCCGGCGAGTACGCGATGATCGAGGCCGCCGCAGAGAAGGGCTGGATCGACCGGGACGCGGCGATCCTGGAGTCCCTGACGGGCATCAAGCGGGCGGGCGCGGGAATGATCCTCACCTACTGGGCGACCGAGGTCGCAGGCAAGCTGGCGCGCTGAGGCACGTGCGCGCCGGGGCGGCGGCCGCGAGCGTGCGCCGCCCCGTCGCGCCGGCTACTCCGCGATGTGCGGGTGGAGCCACACAGCGCTCAACTCGCCCTCGACGAGCTGGAGTACGACGCCGCTCGCGATCTCCGCGTACGCACCGGCCCCGGACGGCGAACGGCTGACCCTGATCCAGCCGGTCTCTTCGTCGTGCTCGACCGCGAACTCCTGCCCGCGCCACACGGGGACCGAGACCGCTTCCTCCAGCGGTGGATCGGCTTCGACCGACACGCGCGCCTGGGCCGCGGGAGGAACCGGGAGCCGCGCCGGGACCCACGACTGCGCCGGAAAATATCCCCAGGCGTACAGGACGGCGCCGCTGTCGGCGTCCGTCTCCAGTTGCAGCGTGTCGATGACCAAGCTCGTCCTTCGCCCCTCACCCATCCGCTCCGCCAGGTCCGCCTCGTCCGCGGCGTCGAAGGAGAAGGAGTACTCGGACTTCGAGTAGGTCAGGTACCCGGAGAGGGAGGAGCCGGGGAGCGTGCGGAATTGGAACACGGGATTTACCTAACGAAATTGAAGTGAAGAATTGTGTTTGTCTTTGAATCGATGAGAAGCTCCCAGGTCCCCTCTTTTCCGTTCAGAGCACCAGGAGTATCCCAGCGCACGGCGCTGGCCAAGCCGCGCGGGTCGGCAGTCGGCTTGCCACCCTCCATGATCTCACGCACCAATTGATTCGATTTCATGAAGGGTCGTGCGGGTTGGCCCGACTTCGTAATGTCGTTGAAGTGATTCTCGACCGTCTTGGTCATCTTGAGGTTGTCGGGATCGATTTTTTTCGCAAGCGCCTCGGGGCCCTGGGGATCTTCTCCCGGAACGGGGTCTCCGTCTCCGCCGGTCGGAGGTTCTGAACCTCCCTCTCCTCCTGTGCCGCCACGTCCTCCGACGCTGACGGGCTCTCGTGCTGTTCGGGCCAGTTCCTCTTCGAGTTCCTGGCTGACTTCGGTGGTTTCGGCGTCGATGGTCTCGATCTCGGGGACGGCTTCTGCGGCTGTTTCGAGTTCGGTTCCGACATCGGCGA
>NZ_JAIUKE010000473.1 GCF_020176795.1 Streptomyces sp. 8L | reverse complement strand
GGGCCCGGCTCCGGCTCCGTGGGGGTGTGGCCGGCGGGCGACGACGCCACCACCTCGGAGCGGTGGCCGCCGCGGTCCAGGAAGCCGCCGGTGAGGGCCAGGCCGAGGCCGGCCAGTGCCAGTACCGCGCCGACCAGGGTCGGCGAGGCCCAGCCCCAGCCCGCCGAGATGACCAGGCCGCCCAGCCAGGCGCCGCCCGCGTTGGCCAGGTTGAAGGCCGAGTGGTTGGAGGCGGCCGCCATCGTCGGCGCCTTGTCCGCCTTGGCCATCAGCAGCATCTGTACGGGGGTGGTGATCAGCGAGCCCACGGCGCCGATGAACGCGATGTTCACGAGTGCGGGCACGGTGCTGTGGACCGCGAAGTAGAACGTCACCAGCGAGGCCGCGAGCAGGACGAGCCCCGCGTACAGGGTCGGGCGCAGTGCCCGGTCGGTGAGCGGTCCCGCGACGAGGGTGCCGAGCGTCATGCCGACGCCGTACAGCGCGAGGACCAGCGTGGTCGACGAGTCGGACAGGCCCGTCAGATGCGTCAGCATCGGCACGAGATAGCTGTAGACGGCGAAGAAGCCGCCGAATCCCACGACCGCCGTGACCAGGCCGATCCCGACCTGCCTGTTGCCCATGGCGCGCAGCTCGTGCTTGATCCCGGACTGGGGGCCGCGCGGCTGGTGCGGGACGAGGAGGGCGAGCGCGAGGCAGGCGGTGACGCCGATGACGGCCACCGCGAAGTACGCGTACCGCCAGCCGAGTTGCTGGCCGAGAGCGGTGCCCGCCGGTACGCCCACGATGTTGGCCACCGTGAGCCCGAGGAACATGGTCGAGACGGCGCGGGCCGCCCGCTCGGGCGCGACGAGCCGGGAGGCCACGACGGCGCCGACACCGAACAGCGCGCCGTGCGGCAGCCCGGCGAGGACCCGCGCGGCGAACAGCAGGCCGAAGTTGGGGGCGAGCGCGGACGCCGTGTTGCCGACGATGAACAGCCCGGACAGGAGCAGCAGCAGCCGCTTGTGGGGGATGCGCGCGCCGAGGCCGGTCAGCAGCGGCGCGCCGACGACGACGCCGAGCGCGTAGGCGGAGACGAGGTTGCCGGCGTGCGGGACGGACACACCGACGCCGTCAGCGATCTGGGGCAGGAGCCCCATCGTGACGAACTCGGTCGTGCCGATGCCGAACGCGACGACAGCCAGGGCCAGCAGTGCCAGTGGCATGGCGCGGGAGAACCTTCCGGAAGGTACGAGCAGGGGTCTGTCCGGGTCTGCGGCGATCCGGACCGGTCTGTTTACTGCGTATCTGTCGTGATCCCGGCGGGGCGCCCTTGCCCGCGCGCGCGGAAACAGGGGCCGGCGCAACCGGCCCCCGGGAAGTGCAGCAGTGGCGCGGCGCCGTGCATTCCGGCGCGGACCGACACGGGAGGTGACGTATGTCGCAGTGCGGTAGGGCAGTGTCGCGGTAGGCCCCCGGGCCGGGGCCCGCGCGGGGAAGCGGCGGGCGGCGCCCGGTGTTCCCGTCAGGCGATGCCGTCGGGCGCGGGCAGTCCGAGCCTGCGGTCCTTGAGCGCGGGGAACTGGCTCCTGGTCTTCGCGACCCTCGTGATGTCGAGGTCGACCGTCAGGACCTCCTCGCCGTTCCCGGCCTCGCCGAGCACCTCGCCCCACGGGTCGACGGCGATGCTGTGCCCGGCCTGCTCCACGCCCGCGTGGGTGCCGGCGGTCCCGCAGGCCAGTACGTACGACTGGTTCTCGACGGCGCGGGCCCGTGCCAGCAGCGTCCAGTGCTCCCGCCGCCGCGCGGGCCAGCCCGCCGGTACCGCGAGGACATCGGCGCCCGCGTCCACGAGGGAGCGGAACAGCTCGGGGAAGCGCAGGTCGTAGCAGGTCGCGAGGCCCAGCACCGCACCCGCCGCAGCCGCCGTCGTGATCTGCGAGCCGGCGCTCATCAGCGTCGCCTCGCCCTTGTCGAAGCCGAACCTGTGGATCTTCCGGTAGGTGCGGACGAGCACGCCCTCGGGCGAGATCACCAGCGACGTGTTGTACAGCACCTCGCGGTCGGGGCCGCCGTCGGAGTGACCGTCCGGACGCCCCTCGGGGGCCGCGGGGGCGCGTTCGACGATCGAGCCCGCGTGCAGGAACACCCCCGCGTCGCGCGCGGCCGGCGCGAGGGCCGCGAACGTGGGGCCGTCCAGCGGCTCGGCCTCTTCGGCAAAGGATTCGTATGCAAATGCGCCCGTCGGCCAGAGTTCGGGCAGGACCACCAGGTCCGCGCCGCGCTGTTCCCGTACCAGGGCGGCGACCCGGGCCCGGCGGGAATCGACTGGTTCGTCCTGATCTACCGCGATCTGGATGAGCGAGGCGCGCACACTACCACCGTCCTGGCATTCGACCCGTCAGTACGGGCCTACGATCGTCACACGAAAGCACTGCCGGGGTGCCATCGGGCAGCGTAACTTAGGCGCCGAACCTCCCACGCAGCCCGCGCAGCCCGGTGCCAGCCACGCCAGCCACAGCCAGCAAGACAGCCCGCGAAACCGCAGAACCGCCGAGGGGTCCCGTGACCGTCCATCCCAGCCTTCAGAACTATGCCGATGCCTGGACCCACTCCGTCGAAGCGATAGCCGCCCTCGTGCAGCCGCTCCCGGAGAGCGAGTGGAACAGGCGCACGCCGTGTCCCGGCTGGTCGGTCCGCGACGTTGTCTCCCATGTGATCGGCATGGAGTGCGAGATGCTCGGCGATCCGCGCCCCATCCACACCCTCCCGCGCGACCTCTACCACGTGACGGACGAGCTCTCCCGCTACATGGAGATGCAGGTGGACGTGCGCCGCCACCACACCTCGCCGGAGATGACGGCGGAGCTGGAGTACACGATCATCCGCCGCAACCGCCAGCTGCGGAACGAGAACCGCGCTCCCGACACCATGGTCCGCGCGCCCCTCGGCAAGGAGCAGACGCTGGAAGTGGCCATGCAGCGGCGGGCGTTCGACATCTGGGTGCACGAGCAGGACCTGCGTACGGCGCTCGGCAGGCCCGGCAACCTCGATTCGCCCGGCGCCCACGTCGCCAGGGACACGCTGCTCGCCGCGCTGCCCAAGGTGGTCGCGAAGGACGCGGGCGCGCCCCGCAACTCGGCCGTCGTCCTCGACGTGCACGGGCCGCTCGAGTTCATGCGTACGGTCCGGGTCGACGCGGACGGCCGCGGCACGATCGACGGCGCGCCCTCGCTCGGGCCCGCCGTCTCGCTGACACTCGACTGGGAGACGTACTTCCGCCTGGCGTGCGGCCGGGTGCGGCCCGCGGCGGTCGCGGACCAGGTCAAGATCGACGGCGACCAGGAGCTCGCGGACGCGATCCTGCGCGCGTTCGTGGTCACGAAGTAGCCCGCCGGCCGGGGCGGGTGGTTCCTACCATCGGCGGATGGACACCTCTGCCGCCCGTTCCGACCGTGCCCGCCGACGCCGTGCCGCCGCGCTCTCCGTCCTCCGCACGCTGGACCTGCAGGCCAGGTGGCGGCGCTGCGGGGACCCCGTCGTGGTCGGTTCCGTGGCCCTGGACCTGGTCGTCGAACCGGACATCGACCTGGAGATCTACTCCGACGCGCCCTCGGTGGCCGAGGGGTTCGCCGTGCTGACGCCGTGTGCGGAGCTGCCCGGGGTGCGGCGGCTGCGGTTCAACAACGCGCTCGACCTGGACGACCACGGCCTGTACTGGCGCCTGGACTACGAGGTGGCGGGCGGCGAGACCTGGCAGATCGACATGTGGTGGCTTCCGGGCGATCACCCGGGCCCCCGTGCGGCGGACCTGGTCGGCCCGTTGAACGCCGCCCTCACGGACGAGACCCGGGACGCCGTCCTGAGCGTCAAGGAGGGCGCCGCGGCGGCGGGCGAGCCGCTGCCGGGGGTCCGGGTCTACCAGGCGGTCCTGGATCACGGCGTACGCACGTATCCCGAGTTCGTCGCCTGGCGGGCCCGCACGCCCACGGACGGGCTGACGTCCTGGCTGCCCGCGGGGCCGCGTCGTTGACGCGCCGGTGCGGCACGGGGCCCGCGGGCGCGTCGACGACGCGGGCCGGCCCCGGCGCCCGCGCCGTACGTCTCACACCGGCACGTGGACCGCTTCCACCTTGCTCGCGACGACGTGGTCGCGCTCACGCCTGGCCGTACGGGCGCGCAGCCGGAGGATCTGGGTGATGCCGAGCGCCTCCAGGACGAAGACGGAGGCGAAGGCGATGCGGAAGTTCTCGCCGGTCGCGTCCAGCAGGACGCCGACCGCGAGCAGCGTCGCCATCGAGGCGGTGAAGCCGCCCATGTTGACGATGCCGGACGCGGTGCCCTGGCGGGAGGGCGGGTTCGCCGGGCGGGCGAAGTCGAAGCCGACCATCGACGCGGGGCCGCACGCGCCGAGCACGGCGCAGAACGTGACGAGCAGCCACATCGGGTCGTGGTGGGCGGGCCAGGCGATCGCGGCGGCCCACAGCAGCGCCGTCGCCCCGGCCGTACCGAGCGCGAGGGGCATCCTGGCCGCGTGGTGGCGGGCGATGACCTGGCCGAAGACCAGGCCCACGACCATGTTGGAGAGCACCACGAGTGTGAGCAGTTCGCCGGCGGTCGCGCGGCTCAGGCCCTGCGCCTCGACCAGGAACGGCAGCCCCCACAGCAGCAGGAAGATCATGCCGGGGAACTGGGTCGTGAAGTGGACCCACATGCCGAGCCGGGTGCCCGGCTCCCGCCAGGCGGCCGCGATCTGCGTCCGCACGTGGCGGACGCCCAGCCCGCCGCGCGCCGAGCGCGCCCGCGGCTCGTGGCCCTCGGGGTGGTCCTTGAGGAACAGCAGCAGCAGGACGAGCACGGCGACGCCGGCCAGGGCGCTGCCCGCGAACGTGGCCGTCCAGCCGAGGCCGTGCAGGGTGCGGGCGATGACGACCGTCGAGACGAGATTGCCCGCCATGCCGAACAGCGAGGCGATCTGCGCGATCATCGGCGCGCGCCGCGCGGGGAACCAGCGGGTGCCGAGCCGCAGCACGCTGATGAACGTCATCGCGTCGCCGCAGCCCAGCAGCGCGCGGGAGGCGAGCCCCGCCGCGTACGAGGGGGACAGCGCGAAGCCGAACTGGCCGAGGGTGAACAGCACCGTGCCGAGTGCCAGGACCTTTTTCGTGCCGAGGTGGTCGACCAGCAGGCCGACGGGTATCTGCATGCCCGCGTAGACGAGGAGCTGGAGTATGGAGAACGTCGAGAGCGCGGAGGCGTCGACGTGGAAGCGCTCCTGCGCGTCGAGGCCCGCGACGCCGAGGCTGGTGCGGAAGATGACCGCCACGAAGTAGACGGCGACGCCGATGCCCCACATCCAGGCGGCGCGGCGCCCGCCGGGTGGGTCCCCGGGCAGCGAGAGGGGTGCGGTGCCCGACCGGGCCGACGGGGCGGGGGAGTCGGCGGACGGCTCGCTCACCGGTCCTCCCCGCGCACCAGGGTGGTCACCCGGTCGAGGTGGCCCCGCACCCGCGCGGCGGCGAGTTCCGCGTCGCCCGACTGGATCGCCTCGAGGAGCTCGGCGTGCTCGGTGATGTTCGCCGCGATCCTGTCGGGGTGCGCCTCCAGTACGGCCACGCCCATCCGCAACTGGCGGTCGCGAAGCCGGTCGTAGAGCCTGGAGAGGATCTCGTTGCCCGCGGTGCGCACGATCTCGGCGTGGAAGGAGCGGTCCGCGGACGCCGCGGCGGCCAGGTCCCCGGTGACGGCGCAGGCGCGCTGCGCGTCGAGGAACCCTCGCAGCCGGGCCACGAGCGCCGCCGGGGCGGGCGACGTGCGCAGAACCTTGCGTACGGCGAACTCCTCGACCAGCAGGCGGGTCTCGACCACGTCGGAGATCTCCTGCGCGGAGACGGCGAGGACGAGCGCGCCCTTCTTCGGGTAGAGCTTGATGAGCCCTTCGACTTCAAGCTTGAGGAGCGCCTCGCGTACGGGCGTCCGTGACACCCCGACGGCCTCGGCGAGCTCACCCTCCGTCAGGAGCGTCCCGCCCTCGTAACGGCGTCCGAGCACGCCCTCTTTGATGTGGCTGTAGACGCGGTCTGCGGCGGGGGGCTGTCTGACGGACGAGGATGTCATGCGCACAGCTTAGATACAACATGTACGCAAGGGGTACGCCCGTCCGGGATACGGACAGCCGCGCCGCGCTCCCGGGAGCGCCGAGCCGCCCGCTGCCCCTGCCCCTGCCCCCGCCCGCTCCCGTCAGGCGGTGCCGCCGCGCACCCGGCGTACCACCCGCAGCAGGTACGCACGGCGGTCCAGCGGGTCGTGGTCCCAGCGCGCCCTGACCGGCGGCGGCCCCGGCACCGGCGCGTAGTGGTCGAACGCCGTCTCCAGCAGCCCCTCCCCGCGCGTCGGGCCGATCAGCCGCTGCTCCAGCGCGTGCACCGACGCGGCGGGCACCCGCCCGCGCACCGTCGTCTCCGCGCCCGACACGACCGGTGCGTCCGGTACGGCGCCGAGCCGCGCGAGAACGGGCAGCGCCGCGCCGTACGTGTCCGACGGCAGGTCGAGCCGGAAGCGGTGGACCGGTTCGTGGACCCGGGTGCCCGCCCGCCGCAGCGCCTCCATCAGCACCAGCGGCGTGAGCGCGCGGAAGTCGCCCGCCGTGCTCGACATGCTCTTGTCGAACGTGCCGTGCGCGTGGCTCTGCCGCGCCGAGTAGCCGGAGTGCGTCAGCGTCACCACGAGGTCCGTGACCCGCCACCCGTACAGTCCCTGCTCCAGCGTCTCGCGGACCGTCTCCTCGACGGCCCGCAGGAAGGCGTACGGCATCGATCCGGGCTCCACGCCGAGCCGGTGGGCGACGCCGGAGCCGACGGGCGCGGGCTCCACGCGCAGCCCGACCGTCGCGAGGAACGGATTCGGGTCCTTCGACTTGAACTCGACGGCCTCGCCGCGGCCCGCCGGCCGCTCCAGGCAGATCGTCGTCGTCTCGCGGAAGGTGACGCCGATGCCGTAGTCGTCGGCGAGCGTCGCCCCCAGGACCTCCTTCTGCACCTCGCCGTAGAGCGAGACATAGACGTCCTGCACCCCGCTGGGCAGCAGGCGGCCCTTGCGGTAGCCGATCAGCGGGTCCTGGTCGGCGAGGTCGGCGAGCGCCGCGTGCAGCGCCGCGCGGTCGGCGGCGCGGTCGGGGACCACGGCGGTCTCCAGCGTCGGCGGCGCGAAGAACCCGCCCGCGGCCTCGTGCGCCGCCCGCGCGGCGTCCTCGCCGTACGCGCCGATCGTGTCCCCGATCCGGATGCCGGCGAGGCCGCGCAGCGTCCCGATGCGGCCGGCCGGGATCGCGCCGGCGGGCAGGGCGCCGCCGTGGTCGAAGAGGGAGACGCCGGTCACCTTCCCCTCGCCACCGCGGTCGCCTTCGCCGCCCGCGCCGAAGCGGAGCCGGTCGCGGACGCGCACCGTACCCGCGGTGACGCGGACGTATGCCACCTTCTCGCCGCGCGGCCCGCGCTCCACCTTGAAGACGCGGCCGGCCGGCGGCGCGTGCGGGTCGCGCGCGGCCGCGGGCAGCAGCTCGCGGACGGCCGCCACCAGCGCGGAGGAGCCCGCCCCGGTGATCGCGGAGCCGTACAGGACCGGGTGGACCAGCGAGCGCGCGGTCTGCGCGGCCAGTTCGCGGCGCAGCCGGGCGGGCGTCAGCGCGGCCTCGTCGGCCACATACGCGGCGAGCAGGGCGTCGTCCTGCTCCGTGAGGCGTTCGGCGAGCGCGGCGGTGAAGTCCGCGTCGGCGGGCCCGTACGGGACGAACGCGGCGGCCGGGCCGCCCGCCGACTCCACCCGCCCCAGCGGCACGAAGGGCGCGCCGAGCCGCCGTTCGAGCTCGGCGGGCAGCCGCTCGCCGACGCCCTCCGCACCGGCGCGGTCGATCTTGTTGACGAACACCAGCGCCGGGATGCGGAGCCGCCGCAGCGCCCGCGCCAGCACCCGCGTCTGCGCCTGCACGCCCTCCACCGCCGACACCACGAGCACCGCGCCGTCCAGCACGGACAGCACGCGCTCCACCTCGGCGATGAAATCCGGGTGGCCCGGGGTGTCGATGAGGTTGACGGTCACGCCGTCGACGGGGAACGACACCACCGCCGATCTGATGGTGATGCCGCGCCGCCGCTCCAGCGCGAGCGTGTCCGTACGGGTCGAGCCCGCGTCGACGCTGCCGACGGTGTCGATGACGCCCGCACTGTGCAGCAGGCGCTCGGTGAGGCTGGTCTTACCCGCGTCGATGTGCGCCAGGATGCCGAGGTTCAACGTACGCAAGAGGCTTCATGTCCTTGGGGGAGTGCGTGACTGCCTTACGGCCCGGACGGGCCACCTGGTCGGTCGCGGACGATCCCCGCATGGACATCTCCTCTGTCGGCTGCCGCCTGTCCGCTCAGTTCAGCGCGCCCCGCCGCCTCCGGGCAACCGGATTACGGCGCGCTCCCGGAGCCCGCCGTGTCCGCCGTGTCCGTCGTGTCCGTCGTGTCCGTCGTACGCGTCGCGCCCGCCGTGTTCGCCGTGTCCGTCACGGGGGCCGCGTCGAACGCGATGCCCGTCGGCCACCCGCGCGTCACCCGGTCGAGCAGGACGACGGACGCGACCTCGGGCGCCGCGCCGCCTCCGTACGCCTCGATCGCCGCCAGCAGGCGGCTCACGCCCCGCACGTGCGCGGCGAAGACGCGCCGGGGCGCCCGCCGCCCGCGGGCCCGCTGCCCCCGCAGCGCTTCGGGCGCGGCGACGTCGATGAGTACGAGATGCACCCCGGCGGTCCGTCCACCGCCCCGCGCGGCCCGGCCGGTCCTGTGCCGTACGGCGTACGCGAGCAGGCGGCGCAGCCAGGCCCGGCTGCCGCAGTCGTGCACGAGGACGGGGGCGCCGGAGCGGGCGGCGGCGCACAGGCGGGCCAGATGGTGGAGGCGGGCGAGGGGCCGGTACACGGCGTACGGCAGCCGGGCGGGCATCCGCGCCTGCCATCGCAGATGCGCCGCGCGCGGGTCGGCCACCCGGATGCCCGGACCGCCCGCCCTGCTCGTGATGCTTGCGCCATTCGCGCCGCTCGTGCCGGTCGCGGACAGTGCGCGCAGCAGCGTGGACTTCCCGCTGCCCGGCACTCCGGACACCACGACAACGGCGCCCGGCGGATATCCGAGCCGGAGACCGGGCCCCGGCCCCGGAGCGCCGGGCTCGCGGCCGCGCAGATCGACCACCCCGCGCGGCCGTATCAGCCGCCCCATGCGCCTGCCTCCGCTCCCCGGCCC
>NZ_JAIUKE010000472.1 GCF_020176795.1 Streptomyces sp. 8L | reverse complement strand
ACACACACCATGACGCAGCCACCGCAGCAGCCACCCCAGCAACCGTCTCAGCAGCCGCCCGGACCCCCAGGACCGCCGAAGCCGTCCCAGCAGTCCCAGCCGTCTCCGTACTCACAGCCTCCGCAACAGCCCCCATACCAACAGCCCCCGTACCAGCAACCGCCTCAGCAACCCCCGTACCAGCAACCGCCTCAGCAACCCCCGTACCAGCAGCAGCCCCCGTACCAGCCGCCCGCCGGAGACGGTTTCGGCGCGCCGCAGGACCCGCCACAGGGGTACGGCTACCCCGCGCCCGCCGGCCAGGTGCCGCAGCAGGGTTACGGGTATCCCACGCCGGCCGTCACCTACCAGCAGCCCCCCGGCGGCGGCGCGGGCACCGGGCCGGGCACGGGCGGCGGCTTCCGGCTGACCAGGACCGAGCTGCGGATGATCGTTTCCGCGGCCGTCGCCGTGGTGCTGATCCTCGGCGCCGGCATCTGGTACTCGGCGGGCAGGAGCGACACCACGGGCGAGGGCGGCGCCGGTCCCACCGCACACCCCACTCCCGGCACCAGCGCCCTGAACGCACACGAGAAGGCGCCCGACGACCCCGACTCGAAGGTGTCCTTCACCGTCCCGAAGCCCGCCGCCACCGACCTGCACAGCGTCGGGGCGTCCTGGCTCACCGGCTCCGTGTACGCGGTGGCCGGCATCCAGCAGATCGTCGGCTACGACCTGGACACGGGCACCAAGCGCTGGACGGTCGCGCTGCCCGGCGACGTGTGCGCGGCCAGCCCGCACGTCAGCGCCGACGGCAAGGCCGCCGTGGTCTTCGACGGCGCGCCGCGCACGAAGGACAGCGCCCCCCAGGCGTGCACCCGGGTCGGCGTGGTGGACCTCGGCACCGGCCGGCTGCTGTGGAACAAGACCGTCAGCCACCCCGGCGGCGACGAGGGCATCTCCTTCGACGGCGTCACCCAGACCGGCGACACCGTCGCCGCCGCGAGCACCGGCGGCGGGGCGGGCTTCGATCTCGACACCGGCGCGTTCCGGTGGAAGCCGCAGACGTCGGCCGACGACGACTGCCGCGACAACGGGTACGCGGGCGGCGACCTCCTCGTCGCGTCCCGCCAGTGCGGCAGCGGGGACGACGCGCAGGTCAGCGTCGAGAACCTCAACCCCACGACGGGCGCCACGCTCTCCTCGTACAAGATGCCGCCGGGCGTCCAGGACGTGCACACCGTCTCGACCGACCCGCTGGTCGTCGCGGCGGACGTCGGCGGCACCGGCCATCAGGGCGTCTCCGACTTCTTCTCGCTGGACGCCAGGACCGGGAAGCTGAAGGCGAAGATCTCCGCCCAGGGCGCCACGTACGCGGCCGACTGCACCGGCGACGCGATGGAGGGCTGCGCCGACGTCCTCGCGGCGAACGGCAGGCTCTACCTGCCGACGGACGCGCACGACGCGGGCGACGGGAAGGCGCTCGACGAGACCAACGAGATCGTCTCCTTCGACCTCTCCACCGGCAGGAGCACCTCGCAGCGCGCGGACTCCGGCGACGGCTGGACCTCGCGGCTGATCCGCCTGGACGGCCCGGACCTCATCGCGTACAAGACCGGCCCGTACAACAAGGGCGGCCAGATCGTCTCGATCGACGGCTCGACCTTCCGGCAGACGACGCTGATGCGCAACCCGTCGGACGAGGCCACCAGGGACAAGGAGTCGGACTTCGTCGCCAGCGGCTCCGAGGTGCGCTTCGGCGACGGCAGGCTGTTCCTCTCGCAGGACTACGTGGACAAGCCGCGCGACGCGGACGACGCCGCGGAACCGATGGTGATGGCGTTCTCGACGCACTGACGGCGACGCTCGATCAGCCCGGCGCCGC
The DNA here is from genome assembly GCF_020176795.1 of Streptomyces sp. 8L. Taxonomy (GTDB): domain Bacteria; phylum Actinomycetota; class Actinomycetes; order Streptomycetales; family Streptomycetaceae; genus Streptomyces. The sequence goes on along the minus strand of NZ_JAIUKE010000472.1, from coordinate 634 downwards.
CGCCGTGGCCGGAACGCGCCCGAATTCCACAATCCGGGGGTCTTCTGGCCGGTAGGGGGCGCGCAACCTCGAACAAGCGTGTAGCTTGCCGGGTCTAGGAACCGGGGGGCCCAGGCCGCTTCGGCTGGGATGGGGGATGGCGATGGGCGTACGGCTCATGGTGATCGATGATCACCGGCTGCTGGCGGAAGCGCTGGCTTCCGCACTGAAGTTGCGCGGGCACCGGGTGCTCGCCTCGGCGGCGCCCCCGGCGGGCGCCGCCGATCTGGTGGTGAGCAGGGCGCCCGAGGTGTGCCTGATGGGGACGGCGGCGCCCGCGGAGCCGGGCGCCTTCGACCCGATCGTCCGCATCAAGAGGGAGCGTCCGCAGGTCGCCGTCGTCGTGCTCGGCCCGGTCCCGAGCCCGCGCGGCATCGCCGCGGCCTTCGCGGCCGGCGCGTCCGGGTACGTACGCCACGACGAGCGGATCGAGGGCGTGGAGCGGGCGATGGTCAAGGCCCGCGCGGGCGAGACGGCGGTGGGGGGGGGGCGCCCCCCGCGGGCCCCCCCGGCGCGGCGCCCCCCCCCCGGGCCCCCCCCCCCCCCGGGCCCCCCCCCCCCCCCCCCCCACACCCCCCGCCGGCACCCCGAGGGG
>NZ_JAIUKE010000471.1 GCF_020176795.1 Streptomyces sp. 8L | reverse complement strand
GCGGGGGGGCCCCGGGGGGGGGGGGGGGGGGGGGGGGGCCGGGGAGGCCCCCCCCCCGGGGGGGGGGGGGGGGGGGGGGGGGGCGTTGGCCCCGCCCGGGGGGGGCGCCACGGCGGTGGCGCCCGGACTCCTCCAGGGCGCCTTCACGGAGCTGCTCAACCCGGCGGTGCCGCCCGACGACGAGGGCCAGCAACTGCTCGCCCTGCTGACGCCGCGCGAGATCCAGGTGCTGGTGCGGGTCGCGGAGGGCGAGGACACCCGGCAGATCGCGGCGGGCATGGCCATCGCGCCGTCGACGGCCAGGACGCACGTCCAGCGGGTCCTGATGAAACTCAACGTCGGGTCCCGGCTGGAGGCGGCGGCCCTGGCCGCCCGCACCGGCCTGCTCGACCGGGCGGAACGCGAGGCGTGACCACCACTGCCCTGCTCAACCGGGCGGAGCGCGAGGCGTGACCACCACTGCCCTGCTCGACCGGGCGGAACGCGAGGCGTGACCACCGGGCCCGTAGCGCGAGGCCCGGTGGTGCGCGGGAGGCGGCCGGCTACGCGACCCGGTGCGCGCCCCGCGACGGGGTCGCCTCGAAGACACGCGGCGCCGTGTACCCGGCCTCGGCGAACGCCGATTCCACGCCCTTCGTGACGCGCTCCACGTCGCCCGCCTCCACCAGCACGATCGCGGAGCCGCCGAACCCGCCGCCCGTCATCCGCGCGCCCAGCGCCCCCGCCGCGACCGAGGCGCTCACCGCCAGGTCGAGTTCCGCGCACGACACCCGCAGGTCGTCGCGGAGGGAGGCGTGCCCCGCCAGCAGGATCTCGCCCGTCGCACGCGTCCGGCCCGCTTCGAGCAGCGCGATCACGCGCTCGACGCGCGCGTCGTCGCTCACCACGTGCCGTACGTAACGCACCACGCTCTCCGGCTGGCCCGCCGCCTCCAGGCGGGCGAGCATGTCGGGCAGCCGCGTGAACGGCACGTCCCGCAGGGCGCGTACGCCCAGGGTGCGCGCCCCCGCCTCGCAACCCGCGCGGCGCTCCGCGTAGGCGCCGTCGCCGAGTTCGTGCTTGACGCACGTGTCGACGACCAGCAGCCGCAGGCCCTGGGCCGCGAGGTCGAACGGCACCTGGCGCTGGGTCAGGTCCCGCGCGTCGAGGTACAGCGCGTGGCCCTCGGTGCAGCACGCCGACGCCATCTGGTCCATGACCCCGCAGGGCACGCCGACGAACTCGTTCTCCGCGCGCTGCGCGAGCAGCGCCACGTCGGCGGGGGCGAGCCCCAGCCCGTTCAGGTCGCTGAGCGCCGTGGCCGTCGCGACTTCGAGGGCGGCCGACGAGGAAAGGCCCGCGCCCGTCGGCACCGTGGACGTGACATGGATGTCCGCGCCCGCGATGTCGTGCCCCGCCTCGCGCAGCGCCCAGACGACACCCGCCGGGTAGGCGGCCCACCCGCCGGCGCCCGAGCGCGGCGCCAGGCCGGCGATCTCCAGCTCGACCACGCCCCCGGGCACGTCCGCGGAGTGCATCCGCAGCCGGCCGTCGGTGCGCCGCGACACGGCGGCGACCGTCGTATGCGGCAGCGCGAGCGGCATGACGAAGCCGTCGTTGAAGTCCGTGTACTCGCCGATGAGGTTGACCCGGCCGGGGGCCGACCAGACGCCCTCGGGCGGCGCGCCGTACAGGGCCGCGAACCCCTCCGCGGTCGCGGCGCCGCTCTCCGCACCCGTGCCCGCGCCTATGTCCGTGCCGGTGCCTGTGTCGGTCATGCGGTCCTCCGTGCGAAGTTCCAGGCGTCCTCGACGATGCCCGCCAGGTCGGCGCGGCCCGGCGTCCAGCCGAGCCGCTCGTGTGCGGTGCGGGCGGAGGCGACCAGCACCGCCGGGTCGCCGGCCCGGCGGCCCGCGGTCACCTCGGGCACCGGGTGGCCGGTCACCTTGCGCACGGTGTCGATGACCTCCCGGACGGAGAAGCCGCTGCCGTTGCCGAGGTTGCAGATCAGGTGCTCGCCCGCGGTGGCCGCGCCGAGCGCCGCGAGATGCGCCTCGGCCAGGTCCGCGACATGGATGTAGTCGCGTACGCAGGTGCCGTCGGGCGTCGGATAGTCGTCCCCGTACACCGAGATCGACTCCCGCTCGCCGAGGGCGACCTGCAGCACCAGCGGAATGAGGTGCGACTCGGGGTCGTGCCGCTCGCCGGCCGCGCCGTACGCGCCCGCGACGTTGAAGTACCGCAGCGACACCGCCGCGAGGCCGTGCGCCGCGCACTCGCTCGCGATCATGTGGTCGACGGCGAGCTTCGTCGCGCCGTACGGGTTGGTCGGCAGGGTCGGGTCGCCCTCCGTGATGGGCGTGGAGACCGGCTCGCCGTACGTCGCGGCCGTGGAGGAGAACACGAGCGTGCGCACCCCGGCGTCGCGCATGGCGGCCAGCAGCGCCATCGAGCCGCCGACGTTGTTGTCCCAGTACTTCTCGGGCTTCACGACCGACTCACCGACCTGCGAGGAGGCCGCGAAGTGCAGGACCGCGTCGTACGAGCCGTCGAGCCAGCGCGCCGCGTCCTGAACCCGGCCCTCGATGAAGTCGGCGCCCTCGGGCACGCCCGCACGGAAGCCGGTGGACAGGTCGTCCAGCACGGTCACGCGGTGCCCGGCCTCCAGCAGGTGTGTGGCGACGACACTGCCCACATATCCCGCGCCGCCCGTGACCAGGTACTTGGCTCTACTCACTCGCTCGCTACCTCTCGCAGTCGCGCCGCCGCCGCCTCGGGCGGCACGTCGTTGATGAACACACTCATGCCGGACTCGGAGCCGGCGAGGTACTTCAGCTTGCCCAACGTACGGCGGATGGTGAAAAGCTCCAGGTGCAGCGCGTAGTCCTCACGGCCGGGCGCCCGGAACGGCGCCTGGTGCCAGGCCGAGATGTACGGGGTGTGCGGCTGGTCCGGGCCGAAGATCCGGTCGAAACGGCGCAGCAGCTCCAGGTAGACGCCCGGGAACTCGGCGCGCGCCCCCTCCTCAAGACCCCGCAGGTCGGCCACGCGCACGCGGGGGTAGAGGTGCACCTCGTAGGGCCAGTGCGCGGCGTACGGCACGAACGCGGTCCAGTGCTCGGTCTCCAGCACGATCCGCTCACCGTCGGCGCGCTCGCGCGCGACGACGTCCTCGAAGAGGTTGCGCCCCGTGGCGGCCCGGTGCTCGGCGGCGGAGCGCAGCATCAGCGCGGTGCGCGGCGTGACGAAGGGGTACGCGTAGATCTGCCCGTGCGGGTGGGCGAGGGTCACGCCGATCTCCGCGCCGCGGTTCTCGAACGGGAAGACCTGCTCGACCTGCGGGAGTTCGGCCAGCTCCGCGGTCCGGTCCGTCCACGCCTCCAGGACCAGCGCCGCCTGCTCGTCGTCGAGGTCGGCGAAGGAGGCGCCGTGGTCGGAGGTGAAGCAGACGACCTCGCAGCGGCCCGAGTCGCCGGCGAGGGAGGGGAACCGGTTCTCGAAGACGACGACGTCGTAGTCGCTGTCCGGGATCTCGGTGTGCCGGCCGTCCCGGGACGGGTCGAGGGGGCACTCGTCGGCGGGCGGGTGGTACGTACGGTCCTGGCGGTGCGAGGCGATGGCGACGGCGTCCCCGAGGAGTACGTCGTGCCGCACCTCGGAGGCGGTGGCCACCCGCCCGAGCGGCCGCGCGTCGACGGCGTCGAGGACGACGTCGTCGCGGCGGTCGTAGTAGATCAGCTCACGGCCGTCGGCGAGCGTGGTCACCGTCTTCTTCATGGTCTCTCCTGTCGGCGCGCGCGCCGGCCTGATGTGCAACACATACAAACATAATCGCACACATAGAAACCATGGAGCTGGGCTGTAGTCAAGGGATACCTCAAGAACCGCCCCGAAATCCGCTCACGATCCAACAAAGTACGTCACGGGTCGGTGTCACCCGGAACGATCGGGCCCCGTCGCCGCGGATGCCCGCCGCGAGGGGGCCGTCCATCGGCGGCCCGGCGAGGGGCCTGTCGGCGACCCGGGTGGCGGTCCACCGGCGGCCCGGTGGCGGTCCACCGGCGGCCCGGGCGGCGGCCGGTGGGCCTGAGGGGGTGCCGGGCCTGGGGGCGCCGGGTCAGCCGGCCAGCCGTTTCACCAGCGTGTACTCCGTGATGCCCGGCGGGTAGTCCTCGATCCGCGCCACCACCTCATAGCCCTGCTTGACGTAGAAGCCCGGGGCCTGGAAGTCCCAGGTCTCCACGCGGCAGCGCGCGCAGCCGCGTTCGTCGCGTGCGGCCCGTTCCGCCTCCGCCAGCAGCCGGGCCCCGAGCCGGGCCCCGCGGTGCCGGCCCTCGACCCACAGCAGGTCCACATGCAGCCAGCGCGCCCAGGTGCGACCTGCGAGGCCGCCGGCGAGCAGCCCGGTCGCCTCCTCCATCACCCATATGTGCAGGGGGACTTCATCCTCCAGGGGGGTCCCGCGCAGTGACCGCAGCGTGGGGGAGCGCTGGGTGTTGGTCTCCCGCAGACGCTCCCCGAGCAGCACGTGCCGCTCCTTGTTGACTCCTGTCTCCATTCGGAACATGCGCCCCACAGTAAGCACAGACGTCGGCCAGTTCTGCGTTTTCCCTTCCGCCCAGGGCCCCCGGCCGTACCCTGATGCTCAGCACCGGTGGGGGCCGGTGCTGAACAGGGGTGAGGTCGGTCGGGCGCGACGCCCGGGGCGGGGTCGGCGGTCTCGGACGGCGGCGGCCGTGGCGGAGGCCGTCCGATCCGGGCACCGGGTGCCGTGCCTTCGTCGGCTTCGCTCCCCGCCTTCTGGGGGTGTCCTTTTATGGTGCGAATCCGGGTTCTGGTCGTCGACGACCACAGAATCTTTGCCGAATCGCTCGCCGCCGCCCTGGCGGCCGAGCCCGATGTGGATGTGGCGGCGGCGGGCAGCGGCCCGGCCGCGCTGCGCTGCCTGGAGCGGGCGGCGGCCGACGGCCGGCGCTTCGACGTGATGTTGGTGGACGCCGATCTCGGCACCGCCGCCGCGAGTTCCGGCAGGACGGTGACGGGCGTGGGCCACGCGGGGCCGGGCGCCGTCGCCGGAGTACGGGCGCGCGCGGCGTCGGCCACGGCCGGTGCGCAGGGTGCGCACGGTGCGCCGGGTATGGCGGGCTCGACTGCCGGTGTCAGGACCGGTCAGGCGCCCTCCGCCCGGGGCCACGGCGGTCCGGTACCGACCTCGATCGTCCCGGCGGCGAGGCCGTCCGCGGGCCCGCTGGGGTCCCCTGTCTCCGCCACCGCCACCGCTCACGGCGGCAACGGCCGCACCGCCACGGGCCGTTCCGCCGCGCACGCCGCCGCCACCGCGCGCACGACGGTCGGCGCACGTGTCCCCGCGGCCACGGCCACCGGGGCCACGACGGCCGGTGGAGCCACGACGGGCGCCGGGGCCACGACGGCCGGTGGAGCCACGACGGGGGCCGGGGCCGCGTCGGCCGCGGAACCCGCCGGTGAACTGGTCTTCGTGGACGGCCTGTCACTCGTCGCCGGAGTCCGTACGAGCCATCCGTCCATCCGTACGGTCGTCCTCGCGGAGTGCGACGACCCGCGCCGCGCGGCGCTCGCGCTCCAGGCCGGCGCGTCCGGATGGGTCGCGAAGGACTGCTCGCTCCAGCGGCTGCTCACCGTGCTCAGAGGGGTCCTGCGGGACGAGACGCATCTGCCGCCCGCGCTGCTCACCGGGGTCCTCAGAGAGCTGACGGCCGCACGCAAGCACCGCACGGAGAGCGAGCGCCTGGTCGAGTCGCTGACGCCGCGGGAGCGCGAGGTCCTGCGGTGCATGGTCGCGGGGCTGGGCCGCAAGGCCGTCGCCGAGCGGCTGTTCCTGTCGCCGCACACCGTCCGTACGCACATGCAGAACGTGCTCGGGAAGCTCGGCGTGCACTCCACGCTGGCCGCCGTGGCGCTGGCGCGCCGGGCCGGTGTGGGGCCCGCGGAGCTAGCCGGCCCCGGGGACGTTGTCGAACGGGGCGGTCAGCTGGCGTAGCAGCCCGGCCAGCTCGGCACGCTGCGCGCGGGACAGCTCGGACAGGAGTGCGCGCTCCTGGTCGAGCAGTCCCGCGAGTGCCTGGTCCGCGCGGTCCTGCCCCTCGCCGGTGAGCCGGACCAGGACACCGCGCCGGTCGCTCGGGTCCGGCAGCCGCTCCACGAGGCCCTTCTTCGCCAGCCTGTCGATGCGGTTGGTCATGGTGCCCGAAGTGACGAGGGTCTGCGTCAGGAGCTGGCCGGGGGAGAGTTGGTAGGGCTCGCCCGCGCGGCGCAGGGACGTCAGGACGTCGAACTCCCACGGCTCCAGGCTGTGCTCGGTGAACGCGAGCCGGCGCGCGCGGTCGAGGTGCCGGGCCAGCCGGGACACGCGGCTGAGCACCTCCAGCGGTTCCACGTCGAGGTCGGGGCGCTCTCGGCGCCATGCCGCGACCAGTCGATCGACCTCGTCCTCCATGACGATCAGTGTAGTTGGTCCCTCGACATGAAGTCTCTTGACGTCAAGATACTTTGGGGTGCAGTCTGGTGCCACGTCCGGGCCGCACGCCGCTGCTCCCCGGCCGTCGTCCAGCTGCCCGTGCCCGGCCACCGGCCCGCCGCCACCGCCGGCCACGGAGCCGACCGACCCGACCGGACCCGAGCCGACCTCGTACACGGAGGCACCCCGCATGTCCACCGAGCCGCCCCACCCGTCCCAGCCGACACACCCGCCCCGGGCGTCCCGGGGCGCGGAGACCGGGCCGCCCTCGACGACCGCGCCCGCCTGGGACCCCGCCCAGTAC
>NZ_JAIUKE010000470.1 GCF_020176795.1 Streptomyces sp. 8L | reverse complement strand
GGGCGGGGCCAGGCGGGAGCCGTACGGACGCGGCGCGGGGGGCGTGACTCCGGGAGAGAGCGTCATCCCGGGAGACGCGTGCGCGGACGTGGCTGCGCGGACGTCACCCCGGGACGTGCGGGCGCGGACGCGGCGCGGACGTGGCTCCGGAACGCCTCGCGGTCACGGCATACGGTGGTGCCCATGACGCCACACGACGGCGGGCTTGACAGCCTGGTGCGCCAGCGCATCCGCGCGCTCCGCCTGGCGCAGGGCTGGTCCCTGGAGGAGCTGGCCACCCGCGCCAGGCTCAGCCAGTCCACGCTCAGCCGCATCGAGAACGGGCAGCGCCGCCTCGCTCTGGACAGTCTCGTCACGCTCGCCCGCGCCCTGGACACCACCTTGGACCAGCTCGTCGAGACCGCCACCGACGACATCGTCACCAGCCCGGTGATCGACGTCACCCGTGGGCAGATGCACTGGCCCATCACGGCGTACCCCGGCATGACCGTCGTGCGCCGGCGCATGACCGAGCCGCCCCCGGACAGCCCCTCCCGCATGCGGGCCCACCCCGGCCACGAATGGCTCGTCGTCCTCTCCGGCACCGCGGTCCTCCTGCTGGGCGACCGCCGCATCCGCGTCGAGGCCAACCAGGCCGCCGAGTTCCCCACGATGCTGCCGCACGCCATCGGCGCGGAGGGCGGCCCGTGCGAGGTCCTCGGTGTCTTCGACCGCGACGCCCGCCGGGGCCACCAGCGTGCGGGGGGCGGCGACGAGGGGAGCGGCCCGCCGCGGTGAGGCGTGCACGTCGTGTGTGGACGAGTACGTGCGTACGTGACGTGCGTACGCGACGCGCGACGTCTGACGCGCGACGCGCGATGCCCAACGCGTGCGGCGTGGGCGGCTCCCGGCGGCGCGCGCTTGCGTCTCCGGCAGCTCCTCCGGCCATCGTCTTGCGTATCCGGCAACTGATCGTGCCGTGCGCGCATGGCCGCCCTAGTGTGTCCGTATGACCAGCACCTCCCCGCACGGGGACCCCCATGGCCACGGCGGGCACCACGCCCACGCCCACGCGCACACCACCGGCGCCGATGCCGACGCGGCGGCGGACCTTCTCGACCTGGACGCGGAAGTGCTCGCCGAGCACACCGCCTCCATCACCGCATGGCTGCCCCTCAAGGCCGAGCCGCGTCACATCGTGGACCTGGGCTGCGGCACCGGAGCCGGTACGTTCGCGCTGCTCGCGCGCTTCCCGGACGCCGAGGTGACCGCTGTGGACGCCTCGGCCGACCACCTGCGCCGCCTGCGGGAGAAGGCCGAGGCGAGCGGTGTGCGGGACCGGGTGCGCACCGTGTCCGCCGACCTCGACGCCGAGTGGCCCGCACTCGCGGCTCCCGATCTGGTGTGGGCCTCCGCCTCCATGCACCACATGGCCGATCCCGGCCGCGCCCTGCGCAAGACCCGCGAACTGCTCGCTCCCGGCGGGCTGTTCGCCGTCGTCGAACTGGCCGGCTTCCCGCGCTTCCTCCCGCCGGACGCCCCGGAGGAGCGGCCGGGACTTGAGGAGCGCTGCCACCGGGCGAGCGACCGCTACCACGCAGAACACGTGCCCCACCGCGGCGCCGACTGGGGGCCGAAGCTGACCGCCGCCGGATTCACCGTCGAGGACGAACGCACGATCACGGTGCGTCTCGACGGCACCCACAGCGAGGCGGTCGGCCGCTACGCCCTGGAGAGCCTGCGCCGCCTGCGCGGCACCGCCGGGGAGTCGCTCCCGGCCGAAGACCTCGCCGCGCTCGACCGGCTGCTCGACACCGAGGGCCCCGAGAGCATCCTGCGCCGCGACGACCTCGCCGTACGCACCGAACGCACCGTCTGGGCCGCACGCCGGCCGGGTCACCAGGCCGCCTGACGAAAGCGGCGGGTCAGGCCTGCAAGTAGGCCAGAACGGCCAGGACCCGCCGGTTGTCCTTCTCGGACTGCTGAAGGCCGAGCTTGGCGAAGATGTTGTTGCTGTGTTTGCTGATGGCCTTCTCCGTCACGAACATCCTGGCGGCGATGGCCGCGTTGGAGCGGCCCTCGGCCATCAGCGACAGCACCTCGCGCTCGCGAGGGGTCAGTGTCTTCAGCGGTTCGTCGCCGTCGTGCCGCGCCAGCAGGGACGCGACCACGTCCGGGTCCATCACCGTGGCACCGGCCGCGACCCGGCGCACGGTGTCGATGAACTGCGCGACGTCCGAGACCCGGTCCTTCAGCAGGTAGCCGACCGCGCCGGCCCGGTCGGACATCAGCTCGCGGGCGTAGAGCTGCTCCACGTACTGCGAGAGCATCAGGACCGGCAGACCGGGGACGCGGGCGCGGGCCGCGATCGCCACCCGCAGCCCCTCGTCGGTGAACGTCGGAGGCAGCCGTACGTCGACCACCGCCACGTCCGGCCGGAGCGACTCCAACGCCTTCGCCAGGGAAGGGCCGTTGTCCACCGCCGCGACGACCTCGAACCCGTAGGCGCGGAGGATGCGGATCAAGCCCTCGCGCAGCAGGGCCAGATCCTCGGCTACGACAACACGCATGGCAGCGACATCCTCACCTCGGTCGGTCCACCGACCGGACTGTGCACGTCCAGGGTCCCGTCGAACGCGCCCAGCCGCCGCCCGATCCCCCGCAGCCCGGTGCCCCCGTCGAGAGAGGCGCCACCGCCGCCGTCGTCGCCGACGAGCATGCGCAGCAGCCCGCCGCCCTCGTCGGTGTACTCCAGGAGGATCGAGACGCGGTGCGCGGCGGCGTGTTTGACGGCGTTGGCGAGAGCCTCGGCGACCGCGAAGTACGCCGCCGACTCCACCGGGGCGGGCAGCCGCCCGGGGAGCCGTACGGTGACCTCGGTCGGTACCGGATTGGCCAGGGCCAGCGCCTGGACCGCCCCGTCGAGGCCACGGTCGGCCAGGACCGGCGGATGGATGCCCCGCACGAGGTCGCGCAACTCGACCAGGGCGGCCGAGGTCGACTCCCTGGCCTCGGACAGCAGGCGGGCGGCCGCCTCCGGGTCCTGGGCCAGCAGCTGTTCGGCCAGGCCCAGGCTCATCCCGAGCGACGCCAGGCGGGCCTGGGCGCCGTCGTGCAGATCGCGTTCGATCCGGCGGAGCTCACTGGCCCTGGTGTCGACGGTCTCCGCCCGCGAGGCCGCCAGCTCCGTCACCCGCGCCCGCAGCCTGGCCTGTTCTGTGGGGGCCAGCAGCGAGCGGATGACCACCGCGTTCAGCCTCGCCAACGGCGCCGCCGTGACGTACCAGAGCGCCAGGATCGCCAGGCCGAACGGGATCGTGACGGCCGACTGGGCGACGCTGTGCAGGTGGGAGTACGGGCCCAGCGGGGTGCGGAACACCTGCTCGGGCGTCACTGCGAACACCAGCGGGTACACGGCGTAGAACACACCGGACAGGAAGATGAGGAACGAACCGCCCGCGGTGAACCACCCGATGACCGGGTTCACCGCGAGCCAGGCCCAGTCCCGCCAGGTCGCCGGGTCCTTCAGTATCGCCCACAGCCGGGTCCGCCAATTCCCCTCAGGGAGCGGTACGTAGGAGCGGACGACCGGCTCTCCCAGCACATCCCCCGCCCACGCGCGGTGCCGGTCGGCGAACCAGCGCACCAGCACCGTCGACACCAGTGCCGCCGGCAGCCCGGCCCCGATCACGACCAGCCCCACGGCCGTGCTCCACAACACCAGCAGACCCGCTGCACCCACCGAGGCGAGCAGGAGCACCAGCGACCAGCCGAGCAGCCGGAAGCGCTGCACCAGGGCCGCCCGCACGCCCCTGCCGGGGGCCGGGGGCGGCTCCGTGGCAGGTCGGTGGACCGCGTCGGGCCGGGGATCGCGTCCGGTCATGAGACGCACATCTTCACATGTGCCGCGGGTGCGGAGCACCGGGGCCTCGGGCGCCGGTCGCGGGCCGGGCGCGGCAGAGGGACGGGGCCGCGCGGTGTGGGGGTCGGGGTCATGTCCCCAGCCTGGCCCGGCACCCCCCTGCCGCACAGTGGGGTTTTGTCCACCCCTTGAGGGGTCCCAGCACCCGTGCCGGGGAGCAGCGCCGCGAGCAGGGTTGAACCCATCGAGAACGACACGGGAAAACACCGCCGCGAACTGCCAGGCCCGCGGCGCGACTCTGGGGAGACCGCCATGACCGCGAAGAGCCCGACCTCGGCACCATCCCGCCGCACCTGGATGGCCGTGAGCGCCGCCGCGGCCCTCACGGCGGTCCTCGCCGGCTGCGGGCGGTCCGGTGCCTCCGCCGCCTCCCACCCGGCCACCGGTGAACGGGTCGCGGCGACGGCCCATCCGGCCTCCCGCACCGACCCGGGCGCCCACCGCCCCACCGGGACCGGCGCCCGCACCGGGGCCAGCGCGAGCGCCGGCACCCACATGATCACCAACGAGGGGCACAGACTGGCCTTCCACGTCATCCCCGGCCGTCTGCCCGCGATCGTGCTGGACGCCGGGGGCGGGGAGGACTCCTCCTACTGGAAGACGATGGCCCCGGCCCTGTCGAAGAAGACCGGACACGAGATCATCACCTACGACCGCGCGGGGATGGGCGCGAGCGACGAGGTCCCCGGCCCCTGGAACGCCGAGAACGCCGTCTCGGACCTGAAGGCCGGTCTCACCGCTCTCGGAGCCGATCACGTGATCCTGGTGCCGCACTCCGAGGCCGGGGAGATCGCCACCTGCTTTGCCCGTGCGTACCCGGGACAGGTGGACGGCGCCGTCCTCGTCGACGCCACCCTGCCGCAGTTCTCCACCGACACCGAGATCGCCCGGGTCGCGGCCGCCAACCAGGCCCAGGTCGACGCGTTGAAGGGCAGGCCCACCACGAAGGCGGAGCGCCAACTGCTGGCCGTCGCGGCCGGCTTCGTCGCGGATCAGAAGGCGTACCACAAGGTCGCCTGGCCGTCCCGCGTGCCCGCGACGGCCATCGTGTCCGGCCAGACCCCGTTCCCCACCTCGCCGCCCGACGCTCAGGCGTGGCGCGGCGCCCAGGCCGAGTTCGTCAAGGAGGCGCCCAACCGGCACCTCGTCACGGCCACCCGCAGCTCCCACGACATCCCCCTCGACCACCCCGGTCTCGTCGAGTCGCGGGTCGAGGCCATGCTGAAGGCCGTCGGCTGACGCCAGCCCGTCAGCGGTGGCGGATCGCCTGCCGCGCGGCGGTCCGGCTGTGGCTGCCGACGCGGCCGGTACCGGACCGCCCGGAGACGGGACCGGCCCCGGCCCCGACCGTATGGCCGGGACAGGGGCCGGGACAGAGACCGAGCCCGGGGCCGGGACCGGGGCCTGGCCTCTCGTGTCCTCAGGGCAGCAGGTTGTAGGTGCCCCAGCCGCTGCCGATCTCGGTGCGCCTGGCGAACGGCGCGGTCGCGCTGCCGGTGCCCCGGTAGAACCACAGCACACCGGACTTGTCCCGCGCGATCAGGTCACCGATGCCGTCGCGGTCCAGGTCACTCGGCCCGGCGATGGTGTTGTACGTGTCCCAGCCGCTGCCGATCTCCGTGCGCCTGGCGAACGGGGCGGTCGCGCTGCCGGTGCCCTGGTACAGCCACAGGACGCCCGACGCGTCCTCGGCGACGAGGTCGGCCCTGCCGTCGCCGGTGAGGTCGCCGGTGGACGTCATCATCGTGTAGGTGTTCCAGCCGGGGCCGATCTGCTGCCTGGCGAGGAACGGCGCGGTCGCGCTGCCGGTGCCCTGGTAGAGCCACAGCGTGCCGGAACTGTCCCGGCCCACGAGGTCGGGCTTCCCGTCGCCGGTCAGATCGCGGGCGCCCCACAGGGCGTTGAACATGTTCCAGCCCGTACCCACCTTGACCCGCGCGCGGAATGGCTGGCTCGGGTTGCCGCTGCCCTGGTAGTACCAGAGCGTCCCGCTCGTGTCGCGGGCGACCATGTCGCCGGTCCCGTCCGCCCGCAGCGCGCTCAGCGGGGTGATCGCGTCGTACTGCTGCCAGCCGGGGCCGACGCGGTAGCGGCTGTAGAACGGCGCGGTGGCACTGCCGGTGCCCTGGTACTGCCAGAGCACACCGGACGTGTCACGCGCGACGATGCCGTAGCGGTCGGTGCCCGCGTCCGGAACGGTGCTCGTGGCCACCTGCACATCACTCGATCTCACCCACGCGAGCCGGTGGTTGTAGCGGATCGGGTAGAAGGTGGCCGTGCCCGTGACGAGCGTACGGTCGTGGGGCGCCGTGCCCGCGAACGTACCGGCGTTCCAGTAGTCGCCCGGCCGGGCGGGGCCCGCCTGCACATAGGCCTGGCCGGCGGGGATGCCGTACTTCGTCAGCGAGGCGCTGTTCTGGTCCTGTACGGGCACACCGGTGGGCGCGTAGGCCGCGTCCTCCGGGTAGGCGCGCCCGTACACCGGGATGGACGCCGCGCCCGCCCTGGCCTTGAGCACCGGCTGCCCGGCCGTGCCGACCGGCGCGGTGAACTGGCCTCCCGGGTTGGAGAACCAGGCCTTCTTCCCGCCGTACCAGATGGCGGTCCAGTCGTTCTGCGCCTCCGCGACGACGTACTCACCGCCGGCCACCACCTTGTCGCCCCAGTTCGGGCCGTCCGTGCTCGCCACGTTCGGCATGTACGGGTCGCTGATCGGTGCCGCGCTCGTCGAGGGCGAGGCGTACAGGTAGCCGAAGTTGGCGGGCTGCTTGGCGACGGCGCTGCCGTTGTAGGTCAGCTTCGGCTGGTTGGCGGTGGTGAACGGCGGTACGACCCGCACCACTTGGCCCGCCTTGAGCGGGCCGCCCGCGCCCCCCGCGCCGGTGGACACACCGAGCAGGGACATGTAGTGGTTCCAGTCCCAGAACGGGCCCGGGTCCCAGTGCTGGGTCGCCACGTTCGCGTCGAGGACGCCCGGCACCTCGTCGTGGCCGATGATGTGCTCACGGTCGAGCGGAATGTCGAACCGGGCCGCGAGGTACTTGACCAGCGCCGCGGACGACTCGTACTCCGAAGGCGTGTACCAGCTGCCCGCCTTGATCGCGTAGCCCTCGTGCTCGACGCCGATCGAGTGCATGTTGACCGTCTTGTTGGCGGCGTGCCACGCCTCGTCCTTCGTGGCCACCATCTGCGTGACGTGCCCGTCGGACGCGCGGATCAGGTAGTGCGTGCTGGCGTACGCGCCCGGGTTCTGGAACTCGCTCACCGAGGACGCGTAACTGCCCTCGGTGTCGTGGATGACGATGTAGCGGATGTCCTCGCTGCCGGAGGGACGGTCGGCGACGTTGTAGTTGCCGAAGTCGTCCGGTGTGGTGCTGTTCTGCTTGAACGCGGCGGGCTTGAAGTCGCAGGCGAGGCCGGCGGGGCACTCGGGCGCGGGCGCGGCCGTGAGACTCGCGTGGGTGGTGTTGGTGGCGTCGCTCGCCGTGTTCGCGCTCGCGGTCGTCGCCGTCGGTGCGTTCGCCGGAGGCGCCGGGTCGACCGACGGGTCCGCGGGCAGCGACACCCGCTGGCCGTCCGCCGTCACACTGCTCTGCCCGTCCCTGACCGTGTCGAAGACCCGCTTGGCGAACAGCCCGGCGCCCTCGGCGTCGGGGGACTGGCTGTACCGCTCGACCGCCGCGTACCACTGGCCGGGGTCCTTCGAGAGCGAACGCCCCGCGGCACGCTGGTACGTGGCGAGCAGCGCGGCTCCGGCACGGATGCTCTGCCCGGTGTCGTCCCGCACGTCGCCGACGGGCCTGCCGATCAGCTTGGCGGCCTGGTCCAGGGTGTGCAGGCGCGGATCGCCGGTGTCGACCGACGGCGCCGCCGAGGCGAGCGCCCGCTTGGCGTCGAAGTGCTTCATGACCGCCGGATCGCCACTCATGTTGAGGTGCGAGAGCCGCTCCTGGCCGGTGGGCCGGTCCAGATCGCCGGGCGTCACCCGGGTCAGCCCCATGACGTTGTACGAGCCGGTGGTGGACGGCTCTCCGCCGTGGGACTCCCAGAGCGACGACTGGTACGAGACCGCCATCAGGACGCTCCTCGGAACGCCGAACTCGCGGGCCGCGCGGTCGAACTGGGCCTGGAGCGCGGTGTTCGGGGCCCCCGCCCGCGCGCCGGAGCCCGGCTCGGGGCTCCCGGTCGACGCCACCGCGAAAGCGGCCGTGCCGAGCAGAACCGCCACGGCCACGCCCGAGGTGACGCCCTGGGCCAGGAGCCGTCTTCCCCGGTCTCCTCGGACGCTCTCGTGTCTTCGGTGCTGCTTCAACTCTCGGTGCTGCTTCAATCCCCACCCCTTGTGTCTTCGAGGCCCGGTGCGAACGAATGGACGCAGCGGGCAGAGGAACGCTAACCCACATCGAGGACATGTGGAGGAAGGAAGGAGAGGGTGTGACCGCGGAGTGGTCCCGAGGGGCGGCGCCGTTCGCGGCCCGGTCCCGCGGGGGCGGGGTCGCGTGCTTCGGCCCTCGCCTCCGCACGCGCGGCGTGGCGGTGGCTCAACCGCGCCAGATGGCAAGCTCCTTGGCGGGCGTGGAGACGATCCGCGTCTTCTCCGGGGAGGTCAGCTCCCACGGCTCGAACTCGTCCGAAGCGTCGACGTGGACGCAGGCGCCCCCGGTCAGCCCGATGTCGAGCCGCCCGTCCTTGAACGCGTGCACGTGGTCCACACCCATGTGGAGGAGCAGCAGGCCCGGAGCCAGTTGAGCGGGTCCGCCCTCGGGGTCGATCACCGACTCGGTGCCGTCCGGGCCCCGCAGGACGAACGCGCTCTCGATCCTCGCCTCGAACGACGTGGACGCGCCGGACACCTGCACGGTCACCGCCCAGTCGAAGGCGACGCGGGTGACCGTGGCGTCCTCCGGAGCGATGCGCCAGTACTCTTCGTGTTCGTCCATCTGCATGTCGCTCACTGGGGCCACCATTTCCAGGACTGCCCGACGGGAATGTGCGTCGCCGGCTTCGGCCCGGGCTTTCCACTGATGTCGACGGGCTGGCCGTTGGAATTGTAGACGCGGATGTAGCCGTCGGGGTATTTCTCGGTCGGGTCCATCACCCTCACCATATCGGCGTTGCCCTCGGCGCCGGCCCGCTGGAAGACGACGCCCTTGCCGTTGTCGGCGACGCGCGGTTCCCAGCCCTCGGGTACGGGTTCGGGCGTCTTTCCGGCGGCTTCCTGGTATCGGGCCGCCTCGGCCGGTGCCTCCGCGGGCTCCTCGGAGGGGTGTTCCGTCTGCGTCTCCTCGAGTTCGTCCGACAGCGCTTCGTCGACCTCGGTGGTTTCGGCGTCGATGGTCTCGATCTCGGGGACGGCTTCTGCGGCTGTTTCGAGTTCGGTTCCGACATCGGCGA
>NZ_JAIUKE010000469.1:3415-9301 GCF_020176795.1 Streptomyces sp. 8L | reverse complement strand
CGCCCGCACCCTGCGCCCCGTCCGGCGGCGGGCCGCGGCGCCCGCCGCCCGCACCGGGCAGCCCCCGCGACCGGGCCGGCGGCGCCCTCACCGGGCTCGCCGTCGGCGACGCGCTCGGCGCGCCCGCGGAGAACATGAAGCCGTCGCAGATCAGGCAGCGCTGGGGCCGTATCGAGGACTTCGTCTCGGACAACCCCGCGGGCACCGACGACACCGAGTACGCGATCCTGTCCGGACTGCTGCTGGCCCGCCACGGCTCCGCGCTCACCGTCGGCGACGTGGAGGCCGCCTGGCACCAGTGGATCGCCGACCGCAACGAAGGGCCCTTCCGGGGAGCGGGGTTCAGCGAACGCGGCACACTGGAGAACCTGCGCAGAGGGCTCGCCGCCCCGATCACCGCACAGCACCGGCACGCCTGGAGCGACGGACTCGCGATGCGCGCCGCGCCCTTCGGTGTGTTCGCGGCGGGCAGGCCCGCGGAAGCGGCCCGCCTCGTCGCGATCGACGGCACGGTCAGCCATGAGGGCGAGGGCATCTACGGCGGGCAGGCCGTCGCGGCGGGGGTGGCCGCGGCGATGGACACCCGCGACGGTACGACCGTGATCACCGCGGCCCTGTCCGTGGTGCCGGAGGACTCGTGGACGGCGCGGTCGCTGCGGCGCGCCGTGACGGCGGCGCGCCGGCTGCGGCGCGACACGTCGCTGACCCGGCTGGACCGGGAGCGTGCGCTGAGGTCGACGGTCGTGATCGGCGGCTACCCCTGGACCGATCTGGCACCCGAGGCCGTCGGCCTGGCGTTCGGCGCGTTCGCCCTGGCGGGCGGCGACTTCTCCGCGTCCGTGCTGGGCGCGGTGAACATGGGCAGGGACGCGGACACGACGGCCGCGGTCGCCGGGGCGCTCGCGGGCGCGCTCGGCGGGGTCGGCTCGATCCCGGAGCGCTGGTCGTCGGCGGTCCGGCCGGTGCTCGGCTCCTGCCTGCCGGCCATGGCGGGCCAGCACGTCCAGGACATCGCTGACCTCCTCGTGCCGGACGACAGGGACGTGGCACCCGGCCACGGCGGGCGGGCCGCCTCGTGAGCGCCGCCACCCACCGCACACGCCAGGCCCCGGTGCCCGGTTCGGGCGCGCCCGGGGCGCCGGACGCGCCCGCAGGCGAGCGCGTCGCGGGGATGCTGCTGGGGCTCGCGGCCGGGGACGCGGCGGGCTGGCCCGCGGCGCGCCACCGGGCCGCGCGGATGCCGGAGTGGACGCGCCGGCTCACCCGCGAACTCGACACGTTCGCGGAGCAGAACGCGACGACCACACTGCCGGTGCCGATCGCGCTCAACCAGCCGCCCGAACCGCTGCGGCTGGGCCCGTCGGACGACGCCGAGTGGGCCGCCTTCACCGCGCAGGCGGTACTCGCCGCGGGCGCGGGACACGTTGACGACCCGAGCCGGGACCGGCGGGTGCGCGCCGCCGTGGACCTGGCCTGGATGTCGCTCGCGTCGGAGATCTCGTCGGCCGCGGCCCGCGCGCCCGAGGTCGAGTCCGCGATCATCCCACTGCGCGCCCGGATCTCCGTACGGGCCGGGCTCGGCAATCTCGCCACCGGCCTCAGACCGCCCGCGACCGGCCACGACAACCCGCACTTCTTCGACGACGCCGCCTGCGTCCGGGCCTGCGTGCTGGCCGTCGTGCATCCCGGCGACCCGGAGGCGGCGGCCGGCCTCGCCGAGTTCGACGCCCGCTACACCCAGGACGGCGACGGGGTGCACGGGGCCCGTGCGATGGCGGCCGCGGTCGCGCTGGCGCTCGCCGGTGCGGAGCCGGAGGAGTGTGTGGAGGCCGCGCTCGCGCAGCTTCCGGCCGGCTCCGAGATCGCCCGCAACGCGGCGCACGCCGTCGCACTGGCCCGTGCGGGCGACCGGGGTGCGCCGGGTCGGGCGTTCGGGCTGATCCCGCTGCTCGAGCACCAGATCATCGACCACGTCTACAGCTACGGCATCGCCGCGGCCGAGACCGTGCCGGCCGCGCTCGCGCTGCTGCTCGCCTCGGACGGAGCGGTCGTGGAGGCGGTGCCCGCCGCCGCCTGCATGTCCCGGGTGGCGGATTCGGCGCCCGCGCTGGCGGGCGCGCTCGCGGGAGCGGTCAGCGGCGCCGGGTCGCTGCCCGCGCCCTGGCGCGACGCCTGCAGGACCCTCGCGGGCTGCGCGCTGCCCCGGCTCGCCGGGTACGACCTCGTCGATCTCGCGGACCGGCTCGCCGCGGCCTGGCCGGCCTCCGGCTCGTCCGGAGCGGCCGTCGCCCCGCCCGGCGTCCCCCGCGCTTCCCGCGCCCCCGGCAGCGACGCCGGGGGCTCTCAATCCGCCGCGCACACCACGCGTCCCACGCACACCGCCACGGAAGGACCCCACGCCCCATGAAACCGACTCTTGAGGACCGCGTGACCGGATGCCTGATCGGCGCCGCGGTCGGTGACGCGCTCGGCGGCCCGGTCGAGGGCTGGACCCCGGAGCAGATCACCGAGCGGCACGGCGGGCGGGTGGACGGCATCGTCGGCCCGTTCTACGGCGACGACTGGCGTACGGCGCGGCCGATCGCGCCGTACCACAAGGGTGACGGGCACGTCACCGACGACACCCTGATGACGCACGCGCTGGTACGCGTGTACACGACGGTGCGCGATCACCTCGACGCGTACAGCGTCGCGGACCACCTGGTCCCCGACCTCATCACCAACCCGCGCTGGATTCCGGAGCTGGAGGCCGAGGCCCTGCCGCTCCAGCGGATCTTCCTGGCCGAGAAGTGGATCGTCGCACGCCTGCACTACGGGCACGTCGATCCGCGCGAGGCGGGCGTCGGGAACATCGTCAACTGCGGTGCCGCGATGTACATGGCACCGGTCGGCGTGGTCAACGCGGGCCATCCGGACGCCGCTTACGCGGAGGCGCTGGAGGTCGCCGCACCGCACCAGTCGTCGTACGGGCGGGAGGCGGCCGGTGTGTTCGCCGCGGCGGTGGCCGCCGCGTTCACCCCGGGTGCCACCCCGTCGAGCGTGGTGGGCGAGGCCCTGCGGCTGGCGAAGGACGGGACGCGCGCCGCGATCGAGGCGGTCTGCGAGTGGGCCGCGTCCTACGACGACTGGGAGGAGGCGCTCGTTCCGCTGCGCGAGGCGGTGGCCCCGTACGACACGGTCGGGCCTCGCTACCGCGAGCCGTCGCTCGGCGCCCGGCGCCCGTCGCGGCTGCACAGCATCGAGGAGCTGCCGCTGGCGCTCGCGATGCTGCTGATCGGCGACGGCGCGTACCGGCCCACCGTGCTCGGTTCCGTCAACTACGGCCGGGACTGCGACTCCATCGCGACGATGAGCGGCGCGATCGCGGGCGCGCTGGGCGGCAGCGGCGCGGTGCCCGCCGAGTGGAGCGACGAGGTCGCCCGGGCCAGCCGGCTGGACCTGCACGGTCCCGCGGCGGAGCTCGCGGCGGTCACCCGCGAGGTGTTCGCGAAGGACACGGAGCGCCGCAGGGCGCACGAGGCGGCGTTCGCCGAGCTGGCCGGTGCGGTGTGACGACGCTGCGTCTGACCTGGGTGCAGCCCGAGGACCTGGTCGGCCACGAGCTGCGCCAGGCGGCCGAAGACGGTCGCGACGCGGGGAGCGTGCGCCGTCGGTGGCTCGCGGCCGGCGGGGAGCTCGCGCCGGAGCGTGCGGGTGCCTCGCCGGGCCCCTGCGATCCCGCGCTGCGGGCGCTCGCCCTCGATCTGCTGGACGAACTCGCCGAGCTGGATTGCCCGTCGGCGGCCGGCGAGCCCACGGACCTGGCCGCGATCCGCGCGCTGCGGGCGGCGCCGGATACGTCCGCGCGGGCCGGTGCTCGCGCCTCAAAGCCCGTCAGTGCCCTCGCCTCCGAGCCGGTCGGTGCTCTCGCCTCCGGGCCGTTGACCGCCCGGCTGGAGGCGGCGTGGCTCGGCAGGGCGGCCGGCTGCCTGCTGGGCAAGCCGGTGGAGAAACTGCCGCTCGATGGCATCCGTGCGATCGCCGCGTCCACCGGCAACTGGCCGCTCGACACCTGGTTCACCGAGGCCGGGCTCGATCCCGCGATCGCGGCACGTCACCCGTGGAACCGCCGCAGCCGCCCCACCTCGCTCGCCGAGAACATCGACGGGATGCCGGAGGACGACGACCTCAACTATCCGCTGCTGGGACTGCTCGCGCTGGAGCGCTACGGGCACGGCTTCGGCACGCGGGACATCGCCGAACTGTGGCTCGGTGAACTGCCTGCGGGCCGTACGTTCACCGCGGAGCGTGTGGCGTACCGCAATCTGCTGGAGGGTGTCGAGCCGCCGGGGACGGCGTCGCGGCGCAATCCGTTCCGGGAGTGGATCGGGGCGCTGATCCGCGCCGACGTCTTCGGCTGGACCCATCCGGGCGATCCGGTGGCGGCGGCCGACGAGGCCTGGCGGGACGCGGTCCTCACGCACACCGCGAACGGTGTGTACGGGGCGATGTTCGCGGCGGCCGTGGTGGCACGTGCGGCGGGCGGCGGCGCGGACGTGCACGCGTGCCTGGCGGCGGGTCTCGCGGTCGTCCCGCCCGGCTCGCGGCTCGCCGCGGCCGTCCGGTGCGGCATCGACGCGGCCCGCGCCGAAGGGTCCGGCACGCCGGAGGGGTTCGCGGCCGTCGTGGACGAACTGCACGCGGCGTACGGGCATCACCACTGGGTGCACGTGCTGCCCAACGCGGCGCTGCTGGCAGCCGCCCTGACCCATGCCGACGGCGACTTCACGGGCTCGATCTGCCGGGTCGTCTCGGGCGGTTGGGACACCGACTCCAACGGCGCGACCGCGGGTTCGGTCGCGGGGCTGCTCGCGGGCTCCCCCGGCGCGCTGCCCGGCCGGTGGACCGGCCCGCTGAAGAACCGGCTTGCGACGACGGTCGGCGGGCTCGACGGCATCGGCTTCGACACGCTGGCGCGGCGCACCGCCGCCCTGGCCGTACCCCCGGCGCACGGCGCGTCCGGGGTACGGACCGCTCCGGCACCACGGTCCGAGGAGGCCACTCGATGAGCTCCGCGCACGGCACACCGGGCGGGCGTGGTACGGCCCGCGCGAGGATCGCGGTCCTCGGCAGCACGAACATGGACCTCGTCACGTACACACGGGTCGCGCCGGGCCTCGGCGAGACCGTCACCGGCGAGTCGTTCCGTACGGTGGCGGGCGGCAAGGGTGCCAACCAGGCGATCGCCGCGGCCCGCGCCGGCGGTGACGTCGCCATGATCGGCGCGGTCGGCGACGACGACTTCGGGCCCCGGCTGCGGGGCGTCCTGGACGACGCCGGTGTCGCGACGGGCGCCCTGCGCACGGTGGAGGGCGCGAGCGGCACCGCGCACATCGTGGTGGACGGCGAGGGGCACAACGCGATCGTCGTGGTGCCGGGCGCCAACGGCACCGTCTCCGCGCTGACCGAGGCGGACGAGCGGGTGGTCGCCTCGGCGGGCACGCTGCTCCTTCAGCTCGAACTGCCCCTGGACGGTGTGCTCGCGGGCCTGCGCGCGGCGCGCGGACACGGCGTCCGTACGGTCCTGACTCCGGCGCCCGCCCGGCCCCTGTCCGACGAACTGCTGTCCCTGGTCGACCTGTTGGTGCCGAACGAGCACGAGGCTGCGGCCCTCACCGGCCACCGGGACCCGCGCACGGCGGCGTGCGCCCTGCTGGATCGGGTGCCCGAGGTGGTGGTGACCCTGGGCGCCGAGGGATGCCTGTACGCACGCCGGGGCGCGGAGCCGCTCGCGGTGCCCGCGCGCCGGGGCGGGGGGGGGGGGGGGGGGGGGGGGGGGCGGCGCGGCGGGCGGGGGGGGCGGCGGGGGCGCGGGGGGCGGGGGGGGGGCGCGGGGGGCGCGGCGGC
>NZ_JAIUKE010000469.1:0-3407 GCF_020176795.1 Streptomyces sp. 8L | reverse complement strand
CGGCCCGCGGGGGCCGCCCGGCCGCGCCCCCCCCCGGCGGGGGGGCGGCCCCGGGGGGGCCCCCCGGGGGGGGCGCCCCCCCCCCCCCCCCCCCGGGCCCCGCGCGACACGTTCGTCGGCGCGCTCGCGGTAGCGCTCGGCGAGGGGCGGGCGGCGGCCGACGCGCTCGCCTGGGCGACCGCCGCGTCCGCGCTCTCCGTCCAGCGGCACGGCGCGTCGTCGTCCATGCCGGATCGCGCGGACATCGACCGCCTGGCCGCGACGGCGCCATGAGCGCCTGCCCGCGGCTTCCGTCCCACGCCCCCAGAACCGAGGTATCCGCCATGCACGCACCCCGCAGCGACCACGGGCCCGACGGTGCGCCGCCGCCCGGCGCCCCCGACACGCCGGGGAAGTCCGCGGCCCCCGACGCCCCCGACCCGTCCGGAGTGGCCGCGGGGCCGCTCAGCGGGCTGCGCGTCCTCGACCTCGCGACCCTGTTCGCGGGCCCGATCGCGGCCACGATGCTGGGCGACTTCGGCGCCGAGGTCATCAAGGTCGAGCACCCCAGGCGCCCCGATCCGTCGCGGGGGGGCGGGCCCGCGAAGGACGGGGTCGGCCTGTGGTGGAAGCACCTCGGCCGGAACAAGCGGAACCTGACGCTCGATCTGTCCACGCCGGGCGGCCGTGAGGTCATGCTGCGGCTCGCCGCGAGTGCCGACGTGGTGATCGAGAACTTCCGCCCGGGGACGCTGGAGAAGTGGGGCCTCGGCTGGCCGGAGCTCTCCGCCGCCAACCCCCGGCTCGTGCTCGCACGCGTCACGGGCTTCGGCCAGTTCGGCCCCTACGCGCGCCGCGCCGGGTTCGGCACACTCGCGGAGGCGATGAGCGGCTTCGCCGCCACCACGGGGGAGCCGGACGGGCCGCCGACATTGCCGCCGTTCGGCCTCGCCGACTCGGTGGCCGCGCTGGCGACGGCGTACGCGGTGATGACGGCGCTCGCGGGCCGCGACCGCACGGGCGAGGGGCAGGTGGTCGACCTGGCGATCATCGAGCCGATGCTCGCGGTCCTCGGGCCGCAGCTGCTCTGGTACGACCAGCTCGGCTACGTCCAGCCGCGGACCGGCAACCGGTCCGTCAACAACGCGCCGCGCAACACGTACCGCACGGCCGACGGGAAGTGGCTCGCCGTGTCGTCGTCCGCCCAGTCGGTGGCGGAGCGGGTGCTGCGGCTCGTCGGCCGCCCCGAGCTCGTCACGGAGCCCTGGTTCGCGACCGGCACGGGACGCGCCCAGCACGCGGACGAGATCGACGAGGCGGTGGGCTCCTGGATCGCCCGGCACGACCGGGACGCGGTGGTGGCCGCCTTCGAGGAGGCGCAGGCCGCCGTCGCGCCGATCTACGACGTACGGGACGTTCTCGCGGACCCGCAGTTCACGGCGCTGGGCACGGTGGCGGAGGTCGAGGACGGCGAACTCGGGCCGCTGCGGATGCAGAACGTCCTCTTCCGGCTGTCCGGGACGCCCGGCGCGATCCGCTGGCCGGGCCGTCCGCACGGGGCGGACACCGACGACGTCCTCACCGAACTCGGCCTGGCCGAGCGGGAGATCGAGACGCTGCGCGAGACGGGGGCGCTGTGAACACCACGACACGCGGCGCGGACGCCGGCCGCACCGGGGAGATGCCGCCCCTTCCCTACCTGACCTGGCTCTATGTGCCGGGCGACCGGCCCGGTGTGGTGCAGAAGGCGCTGCGCTCCGGCGCCGACGTCGTCCTGATCGACCTGGAGGACGCGGTCGCGCGGGACCGCAAGGGCTACGCCCGGGACGCCACGGCCGAGCTGCTGTCCGCGCCGGTGCCCGGCCCTGCCGCGGTGCACGTCAGGATCAACGCCCTCGAAGGACCGGAGGCCGGCGCGGACCTCGCGGCGCTGGCCGGGCTGCCGGGGGTCGGCGGGCTGCGGCTGCCGAAGGTGACGTCGGCGGCCGACGTCACCGCGGTCGTGGACGCGCTGTGCGCCGCGGCGCCGGGCGCGGGCCCGCGCGTACCGGCGCTCTATCCGCTGCTGGAGTCGGCGCTCGGCGTGGAGAACGCGTTCGCCGTGGCCACCGCCGACCCGGCCGTACGCGGAATCGCCCTCGGGGAGGCGGATCTGCGGGCGGACCTGGGCCTGGCAGGCGAGGAGGCGCTGGCCTGGCCCCGCGTCCGTACGGTGGTGGCGGCACGGGCGGCGGGACTCGCGCCCCCCGCCCAGTCCGTCTACCCCGACGTGCGCGACCTCGCGGGACTTGAGGCGTCCTGCGGGCGTGGCCGGTCGCTGGGGTTCCTGGGCCGTGCCGCCATCCATCCGCGCCAGCTGCCCGTCATCGAGCGGGCGTTCCTGCCGAGCGCGGCGGAGATCGCCGCCGCGCGGGAGACGGTCGAGGCGGCGGCCGTGGTGCCGGGCGCCACGACACTGCCGGACGGCCGGTTCGTGGACCCCGCCATCGTCGCGTCGGCGCGGCGCGTCCTCGCGCTCGCGGAGCGGGGCGCGGGGGCGCCCGCCTGACCGGGACCCGAGCGGGTTGGCACGCGCGGCCCGCGCCTGTTTCCCTACGGGGCATGAGTAGGGCGGCCCAGGAAGCCGGCGCCGGCCCGCGGGGCCGGAGCGCGGGGCCGCGACCGGATGAAGGGACGCCGCAGGTGGATGTGCTCGTGGTGCAACACGTACCGGGCGAGGAGACGTACGCGATCGGGGAGGCGCTGCGGGCGCGCGGCCTGCGGCTGCGCGTGTGCCGGATGTGGGAGGGCGACCCGCTGCCGTCCGGCCTCGCCGGGGTGCGGGCACTGGTCGTGATGGGCGGGCCCGCGTCCGCGTACGGCGACGACTCGGCGTTCCCGACTCGCGCGGCGGAGATCGCGCTGCTGCGGACGGCGCTCGCGCGTCGGGTGCCGGTGCTCGGCGTCTGCCTGGGCGCGCAGCTGCTCGCGGTGGCGGCGGGCACCCGCGGACGGCCTGGCGACGGCCTCCAGGTCGGCTGGGGGCCGGTGCGGGTGCGGGCGCGCGCGGCACAGGACCCGCTGTTCGCGGACGCGCCCGCGCGGCTCGGGGTGCTGCACTGGCACGGCGACACGGTGGACCTGCCGTCCGACGCGGTGCTGCTCGCGTCGTGCGACCGCTACGCGGCGCAGGCGTTCCGGATCGGCGGCGCGGCGTGGGGGCTCCAGTTCCATGTCGAGGTGGACGCGGCCGCGGTGGAGATGTTCGCCGCGGCGTTTCCCGGGGACGCGGCGACCGCCCCCGGGCTGCGTGCCGAGACTCCGGGGGCGCTGGCGGCGCTGGCGCCGCACCGGGACGTACTGCTGGGGCGCTTCGCGGACCTGGTCGCGGCGCGGTGAGCGCCCGGGCCGGCCGGAGGCGGCAGGCGGGGCGCGGAGGGACGGCGGGG
>NZ_JAIUKE010000468.1 GCF_020176795.1 Streptomyces sp. 8L | reverse complement strand
CCCCCCTCGGTCCCGCCGCCCGCGGGCCCGGCGCCCTCCGGCGTGGCGGTGTCCCAGCGGTCGGGGTCGAAGGTGTGCGGGTCAGGGAAGAACTCGGGGTGCCGCTGGAGCGCCGTGATGCTGAAGAGGAGTTCGGCGCCGGCCGGCACCTCGTAGGAGCCGAGGAGGAGGTCCTTGGCCGCGGTCCGCATCAGGAAGGCGTTCGGCGCGTGCAGCCGCAGCAGCTCCCGCAGGGTGTTGCGGGTGTACGGGAGGTGGTCGAGCGTCTCCGGCGTGAGGACGTCGTCCGCGGCGCCCGCCACGTCGCCGAGGTGCCCGTCGAGTTCGGCCACGACGCGCGCGTACACCTCCGGATGCGCGATGAACTCGTGCAGCAGCCAGGTCATGGTCGTGGACACCGTCTCGGTGCCCGCGCCGAACATGGCGATGGCCTCGGACCGTACGTCGTCCTCGGTCAGCGGTTCGCCGGTGGCGGGATCGACGGCCGAACGCAGCAGGGAGAGCAGCGTCCCGTCGCCGTCGGCGCCGGTCTCCGGCTCGCCGCCCCCCCGGTCCACCACCTGGTTGATGACGCGCACGGCCTCGTCGAAGCGGCGGTTGATCTGCAACGGCACCCGCGCGAAAGACGGATGCGGGTAGAGCGAGTGGAAGATCTGGCCCTTCACCAATCCGGGCAGCGCGCGGTGGAAGGCCGCCGCCAGCTCGTCGTCGAGCCGGGCGCCGAACAGGGTGCGGGTGACCACGTCGAGCGCGAGGTGGTTCATCTCCTTCGCCACATCGACGACCCGCCCGTCGCCCCAAAGGGATGAACGTTCCCGCACGACCTCCTGGATCACCGGTACCCACTCGGCGACCCGGGCCTTGGTGAAGGCGGCCCGCATGCTGCGGCGGCGGTCGCGGTGGGCCTGTCCCTCCGACATCAGCAGACCGTCGCCGAACGCGTCTTTCAGGGTCTGCTGCACGGCGCCGCGCGGGGCGTCGTGGGCATGGGCCACCAGCAGCTCATGGACGAGCTCGGGCGCCGTCACCACGTACACCTTGCGGAGCCCGAGCTGGATCTCGACGACACCGCCGACCCCCGCCAGCGACTCGATGAACCCCAACGGGTCGCGCAGCAGCGGAAACACGTGCCCGAGCCCGGGGAACGCACCGGGGGCGCGGGGCGGCGCCGCCACGGGACCGGCGCTCGAAGGGCCCGACAGGCCGGTACGGTCGGAAGGGTCAGGACGGTCTGGGTGGGGAGCCAACGTGGCCACGTCATCAGCCTCTCGTGAGCAGTGACTTCATTAATTGACAGCGCAACATTTGCCGCCTGACACAACTTTTGCCGTCAACCGGCAGACGGCTCCCCAGCATCTCACGCTGCGCGTTCGAATGATGACTACAAGTAATCGATG
Organism: Streptomyces sp. 8L; assembly: GCF_020176795.1. Lineage (GTDB taxonomy): Bacteria > Actinomycetota > Actinomycetes > Streptomycetales > Streptomycetaceae > Streptomyces. Next base: position 7,979 of record NZ_JAIUKE010000468.1, on the reverse strand, counting down.
CACGTCGTCCGGCATATGCCAGAAGCCCCCGTGAGCGGCACCGGTCTGGCCGACTCCCCCTCACGGGGAGCTCAGCACGTACGAATGACCTAGGGGTGACGGAACAACCGGCCTTGACTCCCGGACGGCCGAGAGGCCGACATCGGGGACCGGGCGCGCGAACACCGGCCCTGACGCTCGGTCACCGCACCGCGCGCGGACCACCGTCCATGGCCGGCGTCGAGCGCCGATCACCGTCCGCAGTCGCGGTCGGTCGCGGTCGCGGTAGCGGTCGCGGTCGCAGTCGCGCAGAGCGCCGTGCGCCGCATGCCGTGCGCCGTGTGTCAGGCGCTGTGCGCCACACGCCGAACACGGGCACGCGGAACCGCCGGCCGCCCCGCGTACCACACGAGGCGCCTTCGTCACGCACACACCACGCATCGCGTCCGACGCTCGATCCACACCAATCCCACGGCGGAAACTGGCGTTCGTATGGTTAAACTCACGGCTACTGCATGTGGACCCGTTCCAAGGACCAATGAGGCAGCCGGCGGGAGGGTGAGGGCCGATGGCGACCGCACGAAAGGTCATCCTTTACGCGATTGTCGTCTTCATCCTCTATACGATCATCACGTCCCCAGCGCGAGCGGCGGACCTCGTACAAGTAGGGTTCGAGGGGATATCCAACGCCGCGCAGGGCGTCGGGCAGTTCTTCACCCAGCTGATCCAGTAGCTCCCGAGCCGGGCCGCGCGGTACGCAGCCCTCCGGAAGCGAGCGCCCCGTGATCCGCCATCTGGTTCTGTTCAAGCTCAACGACGGCATCTCCCACGACGACGAGCGCGTGCGCGCGGGCGTCAGGGTGTTCGAGGATCTCGGCGCGCAGATCCCCGAGATCCGGTCCTGGGAGTTCGCCCGCAACCTCAGCACGCGCGCCAACGCGTACGACTACGCCATCAACGCGGGCGTCGCCGACCTGGACGCGCTGCGCGGCTACGCCGAGCACCCCGCACACGTGGCGGGCGTCGCCCTGTGGAAGGAGTTCGCCACCTGGGTGATCGCCGACTACGAGTTCTGATCCCCTCTCACCTTCTGCCCCACGTCGGGATGACGTGGGGCATTTGGCGTTTAAGAGAGGTATTTCCTGCATGGACGTCAACACGGAGTTATCGGGTGCTTGCGCATGGTGCACATGTCTTGTGATGCTATGACCGCTTTTGACCGATGAATTGACCGCAGTTGACGAGGGGTGGCGTGACGTGCCGGCCAGTACAACGCCTCAAGCACGGCCCCAGGACCCCTCACCTGCGGACGACCGGTCCTCCGCGGGACGGGGGGACCCGCCCGCGGAGCCGGGCCCGGACCATCCGGCCCCCGGCCCGGGCCGCGCCGCGCCCTCCGTACAGGAGCCGGCCGCGACGCCGCCTCCGGCGCGGCCCCAGGCACCGGCCGCGGCATCGCCCACGGGACCACCGCCGCAGGACCCCGGGCCGCCGCAGAACGCGGGGCGGGAACAGGGCCAGGCGCGAGACCAGGACCAGGCGCGGGGGCAGGACCCGGCACGGGACCAGGACCAGGCGCGCGGGCAGGACCCGGGGGCCACGTGGACACCGGGAGCCGCGCATCAGGCCCGCCCCCAGGCCCACCAAGCGCACCAGTCCCACCAGTCCCACCCAGCCAATCAAGGCGCTGAGGACGGCCATCGGCCGGAGGGCGGCGCCCGGGCCCCCGGGGCGGCCGCGCAGCGCCCCGTCGCCGGGCCCGCCAGGCCGACCGAGAACCAGAGCAGGGCGGCCGACACCAGGGCTCTCACCCAGGTCCTCTTCGCCGAGCTCAAGACGCTCGAACCCGGCACCGAGGCGCACCGCCGGGTGCGCTCCGCGCTCATCGAGGCCAATCTCCCGCTCGTCCGCTACGCCGCGGCCCGCTTCCGCAGCCGCAACGAGCCCATGGAGGACGTGGTCCAGGTCGGGACCATCGGCCTGATCAACGCCATCGACCGGTTCGACCCGGACCGGGGCGTGCAGTTCCCGACGTTCGCCATGCCGACGGTGGTCGGCGAGATCAAGCGCTACTTCCGGGACAACGTCAGGACCGTGCACGTACCGCGCCGGCTGCACGAGCTGTGGGTCCAGGTCACCGGAGCCACCGAGGACCTGACGACCGCTCACGGGCGCTCGCCGACGACGGCCGAGATCGCCGAGCGGCTGAAGATCTCCGAGGACGAGGTGCTCGCCTGCATCGAGGCCGGCCGCTCCTACCACGCCACCTCGCTGGAGGCCGCCCAGGAGGGCGACGGGCTGCCGGGGCTGCTCGACCGGCTCGGCTACGAGGACCCGGCGCTGGCCGGCGTCGAACACCGCGACCTCGTACGGCACCTTCTCGTACAGCTGCCCGAACGCGAGCAGCGCATCCTGATGCTCCGCTACTACAGCAACCTGACGCAGTCGCAGATCAGCCAGGAGCTGGGAGTGTCCCAGATGCACGTGTCAAGGCTTCTTGCCCGAAGCTTTGCACGCCTTCGATCCGCAAATCGGATCGAAGCCTAACCCTGGCGGGTACTTCCTGATTTTCCGTCATCTCCCGCCCCATCGGCTTCAGATGGGGCTCTTCCTGCATCGACACGGCCGATACATGTCGACATGTCACTACAGCGCGTTGCCGACATGTGACATTCTGCGGATACCGCGTTTGGCTCAGCTCCACCGCCGGTATTGAGGTGGAGGCTGCGTTCATCGAAAGAACGCCCAGCGCGACCGTCCGCGACCTCAAGGGGGTGGCATGTCCGCAGAACAGGGCAGCCCTAAGGTGCTCACGCTCACCAAGAGCGCTCCCGCGCCCGACGCTCTCGACACCGTGGTGGCACAGCCGCCGGTGCCGTCCCAGCCGGAAGCAATCGATACCCGCACGCTGTCCCGCTCCCTGTTCCTGCGGCTCGCCGCGCTGGACGCCCAGGGTCCGGAAAGTGCGGAAAGCCCGGAGCGCACCTATGTGCGCGACACGCTCATCGAGCTGAACCTCCCGCTCGTGCGCTATGCCGCGGCCCGTTTCCGCAGCAGAAACGAGCCAATGGAGGACATCGTCCAGGTCGGAACGATCGGTCTGATCAAGGCCATCGACCGTTTCGACTGCGAACGCGGGGTGGAATTCCCGACGTTCGCGATGCCGACGGTCGTGGGCGAGATCAAGCGCTTCTTCCGCGACACGTCGTGGTCCGTGCGCGTGCCGCGCCGCCTCCAGGAGCTCCGGCTCGCACTGACGAAGGCCAGCGACGAGCTCGCCCAGAAGCTCGACCGCTCCCCGACCGTGCCCGAACTGGCCGCCGTACTCGGCGTGTCCGAGGAGGACGTGGTCGACGGGCTGGCGGTGGGCAACGCGTACACGGCGTCGTCGCTCGACTCGCCCTCACCCGAGGACGACGGCGGCGAGGGCTCGCTCGCGGACCGCCTCGGCTACGAGGACCTCGCACTGGAAGGCGTGGAGTACCGGGAGTCGCTGAAGCCGCTGCTGGCGAAACTGCCGCCGCGCGAACGGCAGATCATCATGCTGCGCTTCTTCGCGAACATGACGCAGTCCCAGATCGGCGAGGAGGTCGGCATCTCCCAGATGCACGTCTCGCGCCTGCTGACCCGTACGCTCGCGCAGCTCCGCGAGGGCCTGATCTCCGACTGATCCCCTACTGACCCCCGATGGGTCTCCGGCTGATCGCCGGCCCATCCGCGGCTGATCTCTACGGCCGATCTCCGACGGGTCCCCCGGCCGACGCCCTCGGGTCGGCCGGTACGGAGAGAGATGTGACATGAGGCACACCGGCGAACGTGGGCGCCGGTGAGCCGATGACCAGGGCGCATACCTATGCGTACCCGCATACGGTCGACCGCGTTCCGCCGACCGTCACCGCCCGTCCGGGCGCGTCACGCGGGCACGTGCGGGCGTCGGCAGGACCGGCCCGCACGCGAGGCCGCGTACGAAACCGCGTACGGTCCCGTACGCGACGAGGCGTCAGCCGAGCGCCAGCCAGGCCACCACGGCCAGGACGACGACGACCAGCACGACGCCGACGATCACGCCGACCTTCGGGCCGCCGCTCTGACGGGCCGCCGCCGGCTGGTGCGGCGGTTCGCCCTCGTCGACGAAGGCGCGGAACATCTGGGTGCTGCCCGCGGGGTCGGGGTTGCCAGGTGTGCCCTGAGGACCCTGCGGGGCGTGAGGGTTGTGTGCCATGAGGCGAGACCCTAGCGAACCGCCGGGTTCCGCCCAACCCCGGCCCCGAAAAGGCTTGTCGGGCTCATCACGGACGGATGCGGCCAGGACGTGCCCAAAGCGTGCCCATGGAACGGGTGCGCCATGTCCGGGGCGCGAGCGGCCCGTTCACCGGCCTGCGCCAGAACGCCGGCGCCGCCGTTGACGCCACCGGCGCTGTCGCCACTGATACTTCTGCCGCCCATCACCGCTGCCATCGCCGTTGCCGCCGCTGTCATCGCTGCCGTTGCCGCCACCGCCGCGACCCTTAACACCAGCGCCTTCGCCGCGCCGGCCCCTTCGGCACGGCGCGATCGCCCGGCATTCGCGCACAGATCAGACACATACATCACACAGATTTCGCAATGCATGAGTTTGCTGTCGAACACATGCGCAAGCCCCTTGATCATTCTGATGTGAAGATTTTGTTTTTCCATAATGAATGCCGTAGCTTTTCGTTTGCCTGCGGCAACCAACAGGTTTATGGTTGCCCGAAGCAACGAAAAGTTCGGAGGGCTCATGGCCACACAGAGCCGGTACGTGGAGGTGGCCCGGCACATCACCGCTCTGGGCGCCGTCAAACGGGCGTTGACCCGTGCGCTGCCCGCCGAGTGCCCGGGTGGCCCCGCCGTCGTGCTGTCGCTGCTCAACACCCACGGCGAGATGCGGATGAGCCGCCTCTCCGAGCTGCTCGGCGTCGACGTCTCCGTGACGAGCAGACATGTCGCCCACGCCGCCCAGCGCGGCTGGCTGGAGCGCCTGCCGGACCCCGTGGACGGCCGGTCGCGCCTGCTGCGGCTCACCCCCGCGGGGCGCGAGATGGTCAGCACGCTCGGTGAGCGCGCCGTCGAGATGATCGCCAGCACACTGGCGGACTGGTCGGACGACGACCTCGACACCCTCATCACGATGCTCAGCCGGCTGCGCGCGGACTTCGGCGACTGCCGGATCTCCCACGGCGGCCGTCCACTCGCCGCGCACCCCGACGGCCCCGCGCCCTCCCAGGGGGCCGGCCAGGACGCCCTGCCCGGCCAGGCAGGCGGCGACCTGCCCCGTACGCCCTCACCCTCACACTCGTAGAACAAGGAACCAGACCAGATGGCTACATCCACACCCGTCGGTGTGCGGGGCGGCCACGCCAAACACGGCGGCGAGCCAGCCTCGGCCCCCGGCACCGGCGCGCCGATGACGCACCGCCAGATCATGCAGGCCCTGTCGGGCCTGCTGCTCGGGCTCTTCGTGGCGATCCTCTCCTCGACGATCGTCACGAACGCGTTGCCGCACATCATCTCCTCCCTGGGCGGCGGGCAGAGCTCGTACACCTGGGTCGTGACCGCCTCGCTGCTCGCCATGACGGCGACGACCCCGCTGTGGGGCAAGCTGTCCGACCTGTTCAGCAAGAAGCTGCTGGTCCAGGTGGCCCTGAGCATCTACGTGCTGGGCTCGATCGTGGCGGGCCTCTCGGTGAACTCCGAGATGCTGATCACGGTCCGCGTCTTCCAGGGCATCGGCGTGGGCGGCCTCTCGGCCCTCGCCCAGATCGTGATGGCCGCGATGATCTCCCCCCGCGAGCGGGGCCGCTACAGCGGCTACCTCGGCGCGGTCTTCGCCGTCGCCACCGTCGGCGGCCCGCTGCTCGGCGGTGTGATCACCGACACCTCGTGGCTCGGCTGGCGCTGGTGCTTCTACGTCGGCGTGCCGTTCGCGGTCATCGCCCTGATCGTGCTCCAGAAGACGCTGCACCTGCCGGTGGTCAAGCGGAAGGTCAAGGTCGACTGGCTGGGCGCGTTCATGATCAGCGCCGCGGCCTCGCTGCTGCTGATCTGGGTGACCTTCGCCGGGAACAAGTACGACTGGCTGTCGTGGCAGACGTACGCGATGGTCGGCGGCTCGATCGTGCTCGGCCTGCTCTTCCTGCTGGTCGAGTCGAAGGCCAGCGAACCGATCATCCCACTGCGGCTGTTCCGCAACCGGACGATCAGCCTTGCGTCGATCGCGTCCCTGTTCGTCGGTGTGTCGATGTTCACAGGCACGGTCTTCTTCAGCCAGTACTTCCAGCTGGCGCGCGGCAAGAGCCCGACGATGTCCGGTGTCATGACCATCCCGATGATCGGCGGCCTCTTCGTGGCGTCGACCGTCGCGGGCCAGATCATCACCCGTACGGGACGCTGGAAGGTCTGGCTCGTCACCGGCGGCTTCCTGCTGACCGGCGGCCTCGGGCTGCTGGGCACCATCCGCTACGACACCACGTACTGGCAGATGGCCATCTACATGGCCGCCATGGGCCTCGGCATCGGCATGATGATGCAGAACCTGGTGCTGTGCACGCAGAACCAGGTGCAGGCCAAGGACCTCGGCTCCGCCAGTTCCACCGTCACCTTCTTCCGCTCCCTGGGCGGTGCCATCGGCGTCGCGGCGCTGGGCTCCATCCTGAGCAACAAGGTCGGCGACTACGTCAAGGACGGCCTCGGCGCGCTCGGCCCGCAGGGCAGGGCCCTCGCGTCCAAGGCCGGCGGCGGCGACGGAGCGATTCCCGATCTCGGCTCCATGCCGGCCCCGCTGCGGCACATCATGGAAGTGGCCTACGGTCATGGTGTCGGCGACGTCTTCCTGTACGCGGCGCCGTGCGCGTTGGTCGCGTTCCTGATCACCTGGTTCATCAAGGAGGTCCCGTTGAGGACACGAGCTGTCGGCGACCCGTCGCAGAACCCGCAGGAGCCGGCCGCCGCCGGCGCCGGTGGAGCCGCACAGGCCCCCGCCGGCCCGGAGTCCGGCTCCCCGATATCCGACGGCGTCCCGTCGGGCCTGCCGCCCGTGGAGACGACGGCCGCCATGCCGCCGCTCGGCGGCACCGGTGGCGGGGCCGTGCCGCCGCTGCCGACCGGCACCCCGGTGCACGGCCTGGTCCGCAGCGCCGAGGGCGCCGCGGTGTCCGGCGCCGCCGTCACTCTGATCTCGCTCGCCGGGCGCCAGCTCGGCCGCTCCGTGGCGCGCCCCGACGGCGTGTACGCGGTCGAGGCACCGGGCGCGGGCAGCTATGTGCTGATCGCCTCGGCCGACGGCTTCCAGCCCCAGGCGGCCACGGTCGTCGTGGGCGACGAGCCGCTGCCGTTCGACATCCTGCTGTCCGGCACGAGCGGTCTCGCCGGTTCCGTACGCGCGGCCGACGGCGGTACGCCGATCAGCGGCGCGATGGTCATCGTGACCGACGTCCGCGGCGACGTGCTCGCCACCGGCACGTCGGACGCGCGGGGCGAGTTCGCCTTCGGTGAGCTGGTGCCCGGCTCGGTGACGGTGGCCGTCAACGCCTCCGGCTACCGGCCGCTCGCGCTCCCCGTGGAGATCAGCGGCCAGGGCGTGACCCGCGTCGAGGCCGTACTCCAGTCCGGTGCGCTGGTGCAGGGCATCGTGCGGGCGGGTGCCGACCGCCGCCCGCTGCCCGACGCGCGGGTCACGCTGGTGGACGCCGCGGGCAATGTGGTCGCCACCTCGACGACCGGCGACGACGGCGCGTACGCCTTCGCCGACCTGAACTCCGGCGACTACACGGTCATCGCCACCGGCTACCCGCCGGTCGCCGGCTCGTTGAGCGTCGCGGGCCGCGGGGTCGACGGACACGACATCGAACTCGCCCACCCCGGCGCGTAGGCGCGAGCCCCGCGCGGCGGTCACGGGCCACCGCACGTGAGCACGCGGCCCGCCCGCCGAGGGCGTCGGGCGGGCCGGCCCGAGGGCGGGCGCATCTCCATCGGAGTGCGCC
>NZ_JAIUKE010000467.1 GCF_020176795.1 Streptomyces sp. 8L | reverse complement strand
ACCCCGATCCCCCTGGGTGCCCCGATCCGCATCGGCAAGACCGTCATCGAGCTGCGGAAGTAGTCACGACAATGATCGAGCGGAGCGAGCGAGCCGCCACGGTCCGAGCAGCGGACCGGCACGCGCTCCCGACCGGAGGGTGGGCAGTGTGGCTCCAGACCGGCTGGCCCCGGATTCAGCGGGCGGCCCGACCGGAGGCGCGCGCATGACACTCACGCTGCGCTTCGCCGCCGGATCGCACAAGGGCATGATCCGCGAGGGCAACGAGGACTCCGGCTACGCGGGTCCCCGGCTGCTCGCCATCGCCGACGGCATGGGCGGCCAGGCGGCGGGCGAGGTCGCGTCCTCCGAGGTCATCTCCACGCTCGTGCAACTGGACGACGACGTGCCGGGCTCCGACGTCCTGACTTCGCTCGGCGCCGCCGTCGAGCGCGCCAACGAGCAGCTGCGCGTCATGGTCGAGGAGGACCCCCAGCTCGAAGGCATGGGCACGACGCTGACGGCGCTGCTGTGGACGGGCCGCAGGCTCGGCCTCGTACACGTCGGGGACTCCCGCGCGTACCTGCTGCGCGACGGCGTCCTCACCCAGATCACCCAGGACCACACCTGGGTGCAGCGGCTCGTCGACGAGGGCCGGATCACCGAGGAAGAGGCCACCACGCACCCGCAGCGGTCGCTGCTGATGCGCGCGCTCGGCAGCGGCGACCATGTGGAGCCGGACCTGTCGATCCGCGAAGTGCGTGCCGGAGACCGGTACTTGATCTGCTCCGACGGCCTCTCCGCCGTCGTCTCGCACCAGACGATCGAAGAGGCGCTCGCCGACTACCAGGGCCCTCAGGAGACCGTCCAGCGGCTGATCGAGCTGGCCCTGCGCGGCGGCGGCCCCGACAACATCACCTGCATCGTCGCGGACGTCCTGGACCAGGACATGGGCGACACCCTCACGAGCCGGCTCAGCGACACCCCCGTCATCGTGGGCGCCGTCGCGGAGAACCAGCAGCTCGGCCACGACCCCCATGTGATGCAGACCCCCGCGGGCCGCGCGGCGGGCCTCGGCAGGCCCGTACCGCAGCAGTCGGCCGGCGGCGGCTTCGGTCCGCCCGGCAGCGGCGAGGCCGGGCTCGCCGGCATGCCGCCCGAGGGCGGCTTCGGCGCGTACGGGGACGACTACGGTCAGGGCGGCGGGAAGCCGCGCGGGAAACGCACCTGGCTGAAGGCGTCGCTGTACACGGCGCTGGTGGTCATCGTCGTCGCGGGCGGCCTCTACGGCGGCTACCGCTGGACGCAGACCCAGTACTACGTGGGCGCGAGCGAGCAGCACGTGGCGCTCTACCAGGGCATCAGCCAGGACCTGGCATGGGTCAAGCTGTCGAAGGTGCACGCCGACCACCCCGAGATCGAACTCAAGTACCTTCCCGACTACCAGCGCAAGCAGGTCGAGGGCACCATCACGGAAGGCAGCCTCGGCACCGCGCAGGGCAAGATCAAGGAGTTGGGTACACAGGCCTCCGCATGCAAGAAGAACGAGGAGCGCAAGCAGGCCGAGCGCAGCTCGGAAGAGCAGACGAGCAAGCCGCCGGCGACCGGGAAGTCCGGTAAGCCGACGAACACCGCGTCACCGGGCACGGCCTCGCCGACCGCCGCGGAAGGCTCCGCCGGCACCACCGCGGGAGGCTCCGCCGGCACCGCCGTCGAGCAGACCGCCTTGCACTCCACCGTCCGCCAGCCGCACACTCCTCCGTCTCCGGGCCCCACCCTCTCGGAGGAGGAGCAGAAGCTGGTCTCGAACTGCGAACAGCAGTAACGGGCCACAGGGGGCCTCTTCACCACCATGAGCATCTCCAACACCACCACCATCGGCGCGATCGACGCGCCCAGCAGGCGCAACACCGAGCTCCTCCTGCTCGTCTTCGCCGTCGTCGTCGCCGTGTTCGCGTACCTCAACGTCGGGCTCGCGCTCGACGGCAAGGTCCCGTCGGGAGTGCTCGGTTACGCGCTCGGCCTCGCGGCGCTCGCGGGCGTCGCCCACCTCGTGGTGCGGAAGTTCGCGAGATACGCCGACCCGCTGCTGCTGCCGCTCGCCACGCTGCTCAACGGCATCGGGCTCGTCTTCATCTGGCGCCTCGACCAGTCGCCACGGCTGATCAGCCTGGCCAAGCTCGCGTACGGGTCGTTCACGCCGTCGGCGCCCAAGCAGATGCTGTACTCGGCGATCGGCGTCGCCCTGTTCGTCGCGGTCCTGCTCTTCCTCAAGGACCATCGCGTCCTCCAGCGGTACACGTACGTGTCCATGGTCGTGGCGCTGGTCCTGCTGATCGCGCCGGTCTTCTTCCCGGCCCAGTTCGGCGCGCGCATCTGGATTCGCATCCCGGGCTTCGGCTCGCTCCAGCCCGGCGAGTTCGCGAAGATCATCATCGCGGTCTTCTTCGCCGGCTACCTGATGGTCAAGCGGGACGCCCTGGCCCTCGCCAGCCGCCGTGTCCTCGGCCTGTACCTGCCGCGCGGGCGCGACCTCGGCCCGATCCTGGTGATCTGGGCGCTGTCCATCCTGATCCTGGTCTTCGAGACCGACCTCGGTACCTCGCTGCTGTTCTTCGGCCTCTTCATCGTCATGCTGTACGTGGCGACGGAACGCACCAGCTGGATCGTCTTCGGCCTGCTGATGTCGGCCGCGGGCGCGGTCGGAGTCGCCACCTTCGAGCCCCACGTCAAGGCCCGTGTGACCGCCTGGATGGACCCGTTCGCCTGCTACAAGACGAACGGCGCCTGCCAGCAGATCGGCGACGCCCTGATGTCGTTCGGCTCGGGCGGCACCCTCGGCACCGGGCTCGGCCAGGGCAATTCGGACCTGATCGGCTTCGCCGCCAACGCGGACTTCATCCTCTCCACCGTCGGCGAGGAGCTCGGCCTCGCCGGCACGATGGCGATCCTGCTCGTGTACGGGCTGATCGTGGAGCGCGGCATCAGGACCGCCCTCGCGGCCCGCGACCCCTTCGGCAAGCTCCTCGCGATCGGCCTCAGCAGCGGCTTCGCGATCCAGGTCTTCGTGGTGGCCGGCGGCGTGATGGGTCTCATCCCGCTCACCGGCATGACGCTTCCGTTCATGGCATACGGTGGTTCGTCGGTCCTCGCGAACTGGGCCCTCATCGGCATCCTGATCAGGATCAGCGACACCGCACGCCGTCCGGCTCCGGCCCCAGCACCCTCAACCGACGCCGAAATGACCCAGGTGGTCCGCCCGTGAACAAGCCACTGCGCCGCATCGCGATCTTCTGCGGCCTCCTCGTCCTCGCCCTGCTCGTCCGCGAGAACTGGCTCGGCTATGTCCAGGCGGACGCGCTCAACACCAACGACCACAACAAGCGGCCGACCATCGAGCGCTACAGCCACCCGCCGGGCAACATCATCGTCGACGGCAAGCCGATCACCGGGGCGGCCAAGACCGACAGCAACTACTACAAGTACAAGCAGACCTGGACCGACGGCCCGATGTGGGCGCCGGTCACCGGATACGGCTCGCAGACCTACGGCTCCACCCAGCTGGAGAGCATCGACGACGGCATCCTGAGCGGCACCGACTCGCGGCTGTTCTTCGACCGCACGGTGTCCATGTTCACCGGCAAGGACCAGAAGGGCGGCGACGTCGTCACCACCCTGAACGCGGACGCGCAGAAGGCCGCGTACAACGGTCTCAAGGGCAAGAAGGGCGCGGCCGTCGCGATCGACCCGTCGACCGGCAAGATCCTCGCCCTCGCCTCCACGCCGAGCTACGACCCGTCCAGCTTCGCGGGCGGCAGCTCCAGCGACCAGAAGGCGTGGCTCGCCGTACAGCCGACGACCAACAAGGACCAGCCCACGCTGAACCGGGCGCTGCGCCAGACGTATCCGCCGGGCTCCACGTTCAAGCTGGTCACCGCGGCCGCCGCGCTCCAGAACGGGATCATCAGCGACCCCGACGCGAAGACCGACTCGCCGCTGCCGTACATCATGCCGGGCACCACAAGGCCGCTGAACAACGAGGGCAACCTGCCCTGCAAGAACGCCACCCCGCGGGTCGCCCTCGCGGTCTCCTGCAACAGCGTCTTCGGCCACATGGGCGTCCAGGTCGGCAAGGACAAGATGCTGGACGAGGCGAAGAAGTTCGGCTTCAACGAGCAGCAGTTCATCCCGGTACGTACCGACGCCTCCGAGTTCCCGACCGACATCAACCAGTCGCAGACCGCGCTGTCCTCCATCGGCCAGTTCGACACCCGCGCCACGCCGCTCCAGATGGCCATGGTCGCCTCCGCGATCGCCAACGACGGCAAGCTGATGAAGCCGTACATGGTGGACGAGCTGCGCGCGCCCAATCTGGACGTGATCGACAAGACGCAGCCCCAGGAGATGAGCCAGCCGCTCAGCGCGGGGAACGCGCAGAAGCTCCAGTCGATGATGGAGTCCGTCGTCAACGACCCGGAGGGCACCGGCGCGAACGCGAAGATAAGCGGGGCGACGGTGGGCGGCAAGACGGGTACGGCCCAGCACGGCGAGAACAACAGCGGCCTGCCGTACGCCTGGTTCGTCTCCTACGCGAAGGTCGGCAACAGCTCGCCCGTGGCGGTGGCCGTGGTCGTCGAGGACGGCGCCGCCAGCAGCGACGACATCTCCGGCGGCGGCCTCGCGGCGCCGATCGCGAAGGACATGATGAAGGCCGTGATCAACAGTGACAAGTGAGCCGCGCGGAGCGGCCCACGCGGCGCGCTCGCAGCCGTGCGCCCGGATACCCGGGGGCGTGACCCCCTCCGTACCGGTCGTGTATCAGCTCGTCCGCCCCGGCGAACCGGGCGCGACGGGCCCGGTAGCCTTTGCGCGGACAGCACACCGCCGGACCACACACAGGTGCGGTCGGTACTGACGGAGAGGGCCGGAACAGACATGGATGAGCCGCGTCGCCTCGGCGGCCGGTACGAGCTGGGCTCGGTGCTCGGCCGTGGTGGCATGGCGGAGGTCTACCTCGCGCATGACACCAGGCTCGGCCGGACCGTCGCCGTGAAGACGCTTCGCGCGGATCTCGCACGCGACCCGTCCTTCCAGGCCCGGTTCCGCCGGGAGGCCCAGTCCGCCGCCTCGCTCAACCACCCGGCGATCGTCGCGGTCTACGACACCGGCGAGGACTACGTCGACGGTGTCTCCATCCCGTACATCGTCATGGAGTACGTCGACGGCTCCACCCTGCGTGAGCTGCTGCACTCGGGCCGCAAGCTGCTGCCGGAGCGCACGCTGGAGATGACGATCGGCATCCTCCAGGCCCTGGAGTACTCGCACCGCAGCCAGATCGTCCACCGCGACATCAAGCCGGCGAACGTCATGCTGACGCGCACCGGCCAGGTCAAGGTCATGGACTTCGGCATCGCGCGCGCCATGGGCGACGCGGGCATGACGATGACGCAGACCGCGGCCGTGATCGGCACCGCGCAGTACCTCTCCCCCGAGCAGGCCAAGGGCGAGACCGTCGACGCCCGCTCCGACCTGTACTCCACCGGCTGCCTGCTGTACGAGCTGCTCACGGTGCGCCCGCCGTTCGTGGGCGACTCCCCGGTGGCGGTCGCGTACCAGCACGTACGGGAGGAACCGCAGCCGCCCAGCGTCTTCGACCCGGAGATCACGCCCGACATGGACGCGATCGTCCTGAAGGCGCTGATGAAGGACCCCGACTACCGCTACCAGTCCGCCGACGAGATGCGCGCGGACATCGAGGCGTGCCTCGACGGCCAGCCCGTCGCCGCGACGGCCGCGCTCGGCGCGGTCGGCTACGGCGGCGGCTACGGCCCGCAGGACCAGCCCACGACGGCCATGCGCGCGCAGGACCCGGGCGGGCAGACGTCGATGCTCCCGCCGATGAACCCCGACGACGGCGGCTACGGCGGCTACGACGACCGCTCGGGCGGCGGGCGGCGGCGCCAGCAGAAGAAGTCCAACACCGGCACGATCCTGATCGTGATCGCGGTGATCTGCGTGCTGGTCGGCGCGATCCTCATCGGCAAGACCCTCTTCACCGGCAACAGCTCGGGCTCCGATTCGATCACCGTGCCCACGCTCGTCGGCGAGACGCTGTCCGAGGCGAAGACGTCCGCGACCAACGCGGGCGTCAAGATCTCCCAGTCGGGCACCGGCCACTGCCCCCAGCCCAAGGGCTCCATCTGCAGCCAGTCCCCGGCGAGCGGCAAGATGAACACGGGCGACACGATCAGCGTCGTCGTCTCGTCGGGCGCCGCGAAGATCGACGTGCCGGACGAGAAGGGCTCGGACCAGGACACCGCGACGCAGGACCTCCAGAGCAAGGGCTTCAAGGTCGACGTCAAGATGGTCGAGTCCCAGGAGGACGAGGGCACCGTCATCGACCAGAACCCGGCGGGCGGCTCGCAGGCCCAGAAGGGCGCCACGATCACCCTGAAGGTCGCGAAGACGGCCCAGGTCGTCGTCCCGCCCGTGACCGGCCAGCAGCTCCAGCAGGCCCAGCAGCAGCTGGAGGCGAAGGGCTTCGTGGTCGACGTCCAGCAGGTCGACAACGACCAGCCCGCGAACACGGTCATCTCGCAGAGCCCCCAGGCCAACGTGAAGGCCGCCGCGAACAGCCATGTGAAGCTCCAGGTCTCGAAGGGCCCGCAGCAGCAGGTCGCGGTCCCGACCGTCACACCCGGTACGAAGCTGAGCGACGCGATGAACGCCATCAAGGGCGCGGGCCTCAACCCGGTGGTCGCGGACGGCTCGCCGAACGACCCGGACAACTCGTACGTCGCGTCCATCGACCCCGGGGCGGGCACCCAGGTCGCGCAGGGCAGCAACGTCACCATCACCACGGTCGGCCCGCCGTCGGGCGGCGGCAACAACGACCAGAACAGCAACCTGGGCGGCTTCTTCGGCGGCCATCACTGAGCCGCCGCCGCACCGCCCGCGGCGCACCCGGTCGCATGGGAGACCCGAACAACCCGAACAGCAGCAGGACAACCCGGACAGCAGACGGAAAGCCGCCGGACAGCAGCAGGAAAGCGGCCGGAAGGCCGCCGAACGCGGCCCCTCTCCGGGGCGTCCGGGGCGGGTTCAGCGCAGCTCGGGCGGCGGGGTGCGGTGGCTGTCGACCTTCTGGGTGCGCACCAGCTGGGACCAGACGATGTAGCGGTAGTCCGAGGTGTAGACCGGCGTGCAGGTCGTCAGCGTCAGATAGCGGCCCGGCTTCGTCCTGCCGGACTCCTTCGGGATCTGCTGGATCGAGTTGACGTCGTACTTCGACGTCTGCGGAAGGATCTTGTAGACCTTGTACACGTACCAGGTGTCCCGGGTCTCGACGACGACCGGGTCGCCGACCTTGACCTTGTCGATGTTGTGGAACTTCGCGCCGTGGCCGTCGCGGTGCGCCGCGAGCGTGACATTGCCCGTCTTGTCCCACGGCAGGGCCGACTTGACGGGGGACGTGTAGTAGCCGGCCACGCCCTGGTTGAGGACGCTGACCGCGGTGCCCTTCTTGATGAGCAGCTCGCCGTTCTTCATCGACGGCACGTGCAGGAAGCCGATGCCGCTCTTCGTGTCCAGCGGCGGCGCCTTGCCGTCGTCCCCGGCCGGCGGGGTCTGCGCCCAGTGCCTGCGCACCTGCTGGGCCTGCCGGTGGGCCTCTTTGTCGGCGGTCACGTTCGTCCACCACAGCGAGTAGACGACGAAGAGGCCGAGCAACAGCCCCACGGTGATCATCAGTTCCCCGACGGCGGAGAACACGGAGGCGACCGGGCCGCGCCTCGCCTTCTCGGCGGGCGGCTGCTTCTCGGGGAGCGGCTGCGGCGCCTCAGCGTCGCGCCCGGTCGTGGATGCCACCCCAGTTCGCCCCGTTCCAGTTGTCGGTGTCTCGGTCTCGCCTCGCGTCCGCGTGCCGCGGCCCGTCAGTGGTGCTTCGGTGGTGCCTCAGTAGTGCTTCAGTGGTGCCTCAGTGGTGCTGGAGGGCCGCCGGAAGCCCCTGGTTGCGCGGCTGTTCACTGACCATCTTGCCCCAGACGATGAGCCGGTAGGTGCTCGTGAACTCCGGTGTGCACGTGGTGAGCGTGATGTACCGGCCCGGCTTGGTGAACCCGGACCCCTGCGGGATCGGCGAGATCACGCCGACGTTGGCGGCGGTGGTCTGCGGCAGTGTCCGCGTCATCTCGTACGTGTAGTACTCGTCCTGTGTCTCGACGACGACCTTGTCCCCCGGCACCAGCCGGTTGATGTAGCGGAAGGGTTCGCCATGGGTGTTGCGGTGACCCGCGAGCGCGAAGTTGCCCGTCTTGTCCTCGGGCATGGCCGTCTTGAGGGCGCCCTCGGAGTAGTGGCCGACCTCGCCGTGGTCGAGGACCTTCTCCGTGCTGACGCCCTGCGCGATCGGAGCCACCACGTCCAGCTTCGGGATGTGGATGATCGCGAACCCCTGCCCCGGCTCGAACGCCCCCGCGGCCGGCCCCTTCTGGCTCTTCCAGGCGTTCTGCATCTTGCTGGCCTCGTTGCTCCGGTAGTTGTCCGCCCGGACGTTGGTCCACCACAGCGAGTACGTGACGAACAGCAGCATCAGCACGCCGAACGTGATGAACAGCTCGCCCACGGCCCGGCTGACCACGACCCCCGGGCTGTCCTTGAGGGCGCGCGCGGCCTGCCGCGCCTCGATGCGCGTGAGGGGGCGGCCCGGCGGGCGCGGGGCCGCCTCGGCGGCGGCCTGGGGCCGCTTGCGTCCGCGCGCGCCCGCCTTGGCGGCCTTGCGGCGCTCGGCGCGGCCCCCGGCGGGCTCGTCGGCACCGACGGCACGGCGCACGTCGGCGGTCCGCAGCGCGACGGTCTCCTGATCGGGCTGAACGGCCTCCTGATCGAGCGGAGACGGCACGGGCACCGGGTTCTGGTGGCTCTGCGCGCTCTGCGGTGGCCGGGGCGGCCTCGGGGCCGCGGGCGCGCCCGTGCTGCCCAGCGGCGGCGATATGAGCGTCTGCTCGGCATCGGAGAACGGCGGAAGCGGCGCGGCCCCCGTCGCGGGGCGCGGCGGAGTCTTCGGCGGGTGGGCGGTCGCCCGGGCATCCGGCATGGGAGCGGACGCCGGGGGTCCGGCGGGCTGTGCCGCGGGCGGCGTCTCCTGCGGGTACGTGGCCGCGTCCGCGGCGGGCGGGCGCCCGGGGGGCGGCACCGGCGCGGGCGCCACGCCCTCCGGGTACGCGAGCGCACCGGTCCCCGCCGCGGGAGCCGCGGGCCCGGTGGCCGCGGGCCTGGACCGTACGGCGGGCCGGGCCGGCACGGGCGGCTGCGTGATGCCGCCCGGCGGGACCGGCTCCGTCCCGGGTACGGGCGCCGCGGACTGCCGCGCGTGCTTGCCCGCGGGGCGCTCGGGCCGCG
>NZ_JAIUKE010000466.1 GCF_020176795.1 Streptomyces sp. 8L | reverse complement strand
GCCTCGGGGGGCAGGGGAGCCCTCGCCGAAGTGCGGCCGGCCGCGGGGGGGGGGCCGGGGGGCGGGTCCGTCAGCGGGTCGGCCAGGCCTCCCACGACCGCCTCGAACGCGTCCTCATCGTCCTCTGGAGCCCCCTGCGGCTCGTACGAGGCGCCGGTCTCGCCTTCGTGTTCGGGGCGGAGTGCGGTCACGCGACGACTGCCTTCCCCACCACCGGCGCCAGTCCGGCCGACCTGGCCACCGCGTCCGGATCGCCGCACCGGGCCAGCCAGTTGGCGAGCATCAGGTGGCCGTGCTCCGTCAGCACCGACTCCGGATGGAACTGGACGCCCTCCACGGCCAGTTCGCGGTGTTTCAGCCCCATCACGATGCCGTCGGGCGTGCGCGCCGTGACCTCGAGCTCCGGCGGGACCGTCGCGGGCCGCGCGGCGAGCGAGTGGTAGCGCGTCGCGGTGAACGGCGAGGGCAGCCCGGCGAAGACGCCCCGGCCTTCGTGGAGCACCGGCGAGGTCTTGCCGTGCAGCAGTTCGGGGGCGCGGTCCACGACACCGCCGTACGCGACGGCCATCGACTGCATGCCGAGGCAGACCCCGAAGACGGGCACGCCCGTCGCCGCGCAGTGACGCACCATCTCCACGCAGACACCGGCCTGTTCGGGGGTGCCGGGGCCGGGCGAGAGCAGGACGCCGTCGAAGCCGTCCTGGGCGTGGGCCGGCGTCACCTCGTCGTTGCGCAGCACCTCGCACTCGGCGCCCAACTGGTAGAGGTACTGGACGAGGTTGAAGACGAAGCTGTCGTAGTTGTCGACGACAAGAACGCGCGCGCTCATCCGGCGGCACCTCCCGATCCGCTGTCGACGGTCGCGTCGTTGAAGGGCAGCAGCGGCTCCGCCCACGGGAAGACGTACTGGAACAGCAGATACACGACGATCAGTGCCAGAACGATCGAAATGGCCGCACGCACCCACGTGTTGCCCGGCAGATGCCGCCAGAACCACCCGTACATGCCGTGCTCCCGCCCCTTCGGTCCCGGCCGCCCCGGGCGTAGCGCCCGTGTTCCGCTCGCACCAGACTAAACGGCGGCGGCGGCCCGTGGGCAGCGCATGGGTCAGCCGCCCGGGCGATTGCCGCTTGTGCTTCGTCACAGTGCTCGCAGCGGTGTTCGGGCGCCGCGCTCAGTCAGTTCACAGGCTTCGCATAGTGAAGATCCGTTGTGCCTGCGTAGCCGGGCAGTGTGGTGCGTCCGTCGTCGTGGACGCGCCAACCGAGGCCGTACGCCTGTACGTACAGCAGATAATTCTGGATCGACGGCTCGGCGTCGATCGCGTGGTGCAGTTTCGCCGGGTCGCCGATCGCGGTGATCTTGTACGGGGGCGAGTAGACGCGGCCCTGGAGGATCAGCGTGTTGCCGACGCAGCGCACGGCGCTCGTCGTGATCAGCCGCTGGTCCATGACGCGGATGCCGCGCGCCCCGCCCTTCCAGAGCGCGTTGACCACGGCCTGGAGGTCCTGCTGGTGGATGACGAGGTCGTTCGGCTGGGGCTCGGGGTAGCCGGGCGCCGCGGTGGCGCCCTGCGGGGCGTCGTCGAGGGTGACGCTGACGGCGTCGCCGGTGAGCGGCCGGGTCCCCGCGCCGTCCTCCAGCGCGCGCAGACGCGCGTCCTCGGCCGTGCCGGACCCGTCGTCGCGGCGGGCGAGCGCGTCGACGTCCCGGTGCACGGCTGCGGCCGACCGGTCCAGCGCCGCATTCTTCGCGCTGCGCTCCTGGACCAGGTCGGAGAGCTTCAGCAGGGAGGCGTCGGTGCGTATGTCCGTACCCTTGGCGGTGTTGAAACTCGTCACGAAGATGAGGCCCGCCAGGGCGAACACGGCGAGGGTGAGCAGCCGCACGGGCCTGGGCCGCCGGGCCGGCGCCGGCCGCGGGCCGGGCTCGTCCGGGGCTCGGGGGCCCGGGTCGGAATTGCTCAACGTACCCTTATCTCCTTCGGCGCCACGGAAGCACTACGCTAACGGAGCGCCTGGACAGGTCGCCCCGTCCCCCCGGTCCACGGCCCGCCGGCCGTTCAGTCCCCTGCGCGGTCACGCAGCACATCGACAGGAGAGTTCCTCGTGCCGAAGTCCCGTATCCGCAAGAAGGCGGATTTCACGCCGCCCCCCGCCGCCAAGAGCGCGACGGACATCAGGCTGTCCAACCGCAACTGGGTCGCCCCGGTCATGCTGGCGATGTTCCTCGTCGGCCTCGCCTGGATCGTCATGTACTACGTGACCGGCGGCGATCTGCCGGTCGACGCGCTCGGCAGCTGGAACATCGCGGTCGGCTTCGGCTTCATCGCCGCGGGGTTCGGGTTCTCCACCCAGTGGAAGTAACGAATCCGTCCCGGCCGTAACCCGGAGGCTACCCGGAGAGTTATCCACAGGCGTTTCCACAGCAGGGGAAAAGGTCTGAAGATCTGTGGATAACTTCGCGGGAGATTGACGCCGGTATGACCGGCGCTCCGGCCGCGGTACCGGCCTCACCACGCCGCCCGGTCGGCCCCCGGCGACCGGCCCGCACCGCACGCGTCCACCCTTCCCGCAGGTCACGTCGGGTACGGGCACCGGTTGACGTCGGCGGGAGCCGGGCCGCGGAGGACGAGGCGGCGCGTCGGGGGCCGGGGCCGGATCACACACCGCACGCACAAGATCCGGCACATGCTGTGGACAACACTGTGGGCAGAGGCGATCGGTAACGATCAGAACCCGCCCTGGGGCGCCTCGGACGCCTGGGACGCCTCAGGCACCTGGGGCGCTTCACGTACCTGGAACGCTTCATGCGCCTCAGGCGCCTCGTGCACCCCACGTATCCCCGGCGCCTCAAGCACCTCAGGTCAGCATGGACGTTCTGACCACGATCAGCACGATCGTCACCACGAGGACCCCGGCGCAGGTCGCCACCTGGACGAGATCGCGGTGTGCGCGCGGCGCGTGCACCATGCCGATCGCCATCAGCGCGCCCGCGACGAGACCGCCGATGTGCGCCTGCCAGGCGATGCCCGACCAGAAGAACGTGATGAACAGATTGATCGCCAGAAGGGCCAGCACCGGCCGCATGTCGT
The DNA here is from genome assembly GCF_020176795.1 of Streptomyces sp. 8L. Classification (GTDB taxonomy): domain Bacteria; phylum Actinomycetota; class Actinomycetes; order Streptomycetales; family Streptomycetaceae; genus Streptomyces. The sequence continues at coordinate 538 of NZ_JAIUKE010000466.1, read as the reverse complement.
AGCGCAGCTTGCGTACGAGCACGGCCGTCGCGGCGAAGAGCCCGAAGATCGCGCCGGACGCCCCGAGCGACGCCTCCCCCGGCCCCGCGATCAGATACGTGAGCGCGCTGCCCGCGAGACCCGAGATCAGATAGAGCGCGGTGTAGCGGAGCCGGCCGAGGGCCGCCTCCAGCGGGGCGCCGATCCACCACAGGCTCAGCATGTTGAAGCCGATGTGGAAGATCTCCTGGTGGTCGAAGATCGACGTGAACAGCCGGTACCACTGGCCGTCCGCGACGCCGAAGCCCCACAGGGCGAGGTCGTTCGCGACCCCGCTGCCCGCCTGCGCGGCCAGGTACACGGCGATGTTGACGCCGATGAGGATCTGCGTGACCAGCCGCGTGTTCTGCCCGGGCCGCAGCGGGGCTCCCGCGACGGTGCGCGGCCGGTTGTCCGTGCGGCCCGGACCCGAGGGGGCCCCCGGCCCCCCGGGCGCCCGGGCGGGGGGGGGGGCGGGGGCGCCCGCCGCCGCCGGGGGGGGGGGCGGGGGGCCGGGCGG
>NZ_JAIUKE010000465.1 GCF_020176795.1 Streptomyces sp. 8L | reverse complement strand
TCCGGCCCCCCGCGGGGGGCCCCCCCCGGCCGGGGGGGGGGCCCCGCCGGGGGGGGGGGGGGGGGGGGGCGCCCCCCCCGGCCGGGGGGGCCCCGGGGGCCCCCCGGGCCGCCGTGCCGGGGAAGGAGGCGGAGGCGCCGGAGGCCGAGACGGCGGACGCTCCCGCCGGGGCACCGGGGCCCGTGCCCCGTACGCACTCCGGGCACTGGAAGCCGACCGACGCGCTCACCATGCACTCGGGGCAGATGGGGCGCTCACAGCGCGTGCACCGCACGCCCGTACCGCGCCCCTGATGCCGGTAGCAGCTGGGCAGGCTCGCACCCGCGGCCGACCGCTCTGGCTGGTCCATCGCTCCCACGGTCCTCTTCACCTCGGTGACGACGGCGGTGAACGCCGTCCCTGCCCGGCCACGGCGGCGGACACCCCGCCACCGGTCCCGGCCGCACGACCCGGACCGGACCCGGACCGGGCCGGCCGGCCCGCCCCCCCCCCCCCGCCCGGCGGGGCACGACCGCTTCCGCGGCCGTATCCGCCACGTCCGCCCCAGGGGCGCCGCGTCCGTTCCTGACACCTACACGGACGGGCGGGTCGGAAGGTTCCCGCGCGGTCAGCGCTTCTCGATGGAGACCGTCTCGATCACGACGTCCTGGACAGGACGGTCCGTGCGCGGGTTGGTCTGCGAGCCGATGATCGAGTCGACGACCTTCTTGCCGGCCTCGGTGCTGACCTCGCCGAAGATGGTGTGGCGGCGGTTGAGGTGGCCCGTGGGGACCGCGGTGATGAAGAACTGCGAGCCGTTGGTGCCCGGGCCCGCGTTCGCCATCGCCAGCAGGTAGGGGCGGTCGAACGAGAGGTCGGGGTGGAACTCGTCCCCGAACTCGTACCCGGGGCCGCCGGTTCCGTTGCCCAGCGGGTCTCCGCCCTGGATCATGAAGCCGCTGATCACGCGGTGGAAGATGGTGCCGTCGTAGAGCGGCGCCGTCGTCTTCTCCCCCGTCGCGGGGTGCACCCACTCGCGCCCGCCGGTGGCGAGGTCCACGAAGTTCTTGACCGTCTTCGGCGCCTGGTCCGGGAAGAGCCGGATCTCGATGTCGCCGTGGTTGGTCTTCAGGGTGGCGTAAAGCTGCTCGGCCACGATGTGCCTTCCGTAAGTCTGCTCTGACCTTCCCGATCCTCGCACGGACGGCGGCCCCGATGGGCGCGCGGGCATGCGAGAGCGCCCCGGGGCGCATTCGAGGCCTCGACGGGGGTAGCGGGAAGCGAGGGTCTTCGGGACCGGCCCGAGGGACCGCTGAGAAGGCCGGGACGACGGATTCGTGACACGGATGCCTGCAACGCATGCCGACGCGGGGTGCGGCAGGCATGATTTCAAAAAGGGTGGACAGGCGACATATCGAACGCCACCGAGGAGGATGATCCTGTGACCCGCATGGACAGCGTGCGTGCCGCTACCGATTCAGCGAGGGAGAGCGTGCAGCACGCCGCGGAAGCGGTGGCGCCGTACGCCGGAACGGCCAAGGAACAGGCCGCGCAGTATGCACACGAAGCACGCGTACGGCTCGCCCCGACCGTGTCGAAGGCCGCGCAGCAGGCGCGTGTTCAGTACGGTGCGCGCGTCGCGCCGCATGTGCCCCCCAAGGTCGATCTCGCGGCGCAGAAGGCCGCCGCACGGACGCGTACCGCCGCACGCCAGGCGGCCGAGTACACGGCGCCCCGGGTCGAGCAGGCCAGGGCCGCGGCAGGACCGATGGCGGAGGAGGCCGCGGCGCGTTCAGCGGCCGCGTTCGCCGCGCTGCGCGGGCAGATCACGGGCGACGAGGTCCAGAAGCTGGTGGCGAGGCGCAGGCGCCGGGCCACGGCGGGCCGCGTCGTCAAGGGTCTCGCGATCCTCGGCGTCGTGGCGGGTGGTGCCTTCGCCGCGTGGAAGTGGTGGGACAAGCAGGCCAACCCCGAGTGGCTGGTGGAGCCGCCGGCTCCCACCGAGGTGTCGGACCGGCCGAACCTGACGTCGGTGGACGGTTCCACGGGCAGCGGAGCGACGATCGACACGGAGCACGAGAACCGCAAGAAGTCCTCCTGACGGTTCGTCGTCCGCCGGACGGCCGAACGGTCCGGAGAAGCGGCGGTCGCGGAAGCCGTGACCTGGGAGGCCGTGGTCCGGAATGCGGCACTCCGAACGGTGGTGTTCCCGGGAGCGGCGTTTCCGCGGGAGCTGGACGCGGCCCGTACGCCACGAACGGCGGTCGTCCGTACGCCGTGAACGGCGGTAGTCCGCACTCCACGAATGGCGGTCCGTCCTTCATGAACGGCGGCCCGTCCTTCGTGGGAGCCGGTCGGCTCCGTGCGCACGGCCGTTGACCGGGCGGACTTCTGACGTGGGGCCAGGCTGCTGGGCGTCGGGTGACGATCCGTCTCCCGGCCTTCGGCCGCCCCGCGTTCCACGACGTGCACGGTGTTCCTCGAGGCGCCGGGATTCCCGTACGGGACCCGGCGCCTCATGCCGCGGTGAGCGCGACGTCGCCGAGCTCGTCGAGTTGGCCGTCGAGCGGCGTCTCGGCGGGGATGCGGCGTACGGAGGGCGATGAGCCGTGGGCCTCGGCGGTGATGCGCTGCTTGATCGTGGGAGGCAGGGCACGGTCACGCGGTTCCCGCGCCGCGGAGACCTGCTCCGGTACGCGCCTGCGGTCCCCCGCGCCCGTGGCGCGCGCCGCGGCACCACCCGAGTCGATCCGTGGTGCCGGCACCGGCACGGGCACCGCCGGTGCGGGGGCGGCGGTCTCGGCACGCTGGTCGGCCGGCTGGTCGGCCGGCTGGTCGGCGGAGCCGGCGGCGGCGGTGGCGGGGGTGGTGAGGCCAAGCGTGGCGAGTACGGCGAAGAACGCGGTGATGAACGCGGTCCAGAGGTTCCTGACCTTGACGACGGCCATGACTCCTCGCTTTCGGGTGAGGTCCGGCCGCACAACCGGTTGATCCCGAGTTGCGCGGTTTGGTTACGTTCATCATCATGTGGACGCGCAACGGAATCTGTGGGAGATACGCCGCCGGGCGACCAGTTCTTCTGATGAACACCACCCGTTCAGTCGATCCTCACATGCGAAAAGCAGAAAACCGCCGCTCCGCATCGCCCGCCACGCCCACGCCCCTGAGCGCGGCGGGCGCCGTCAACTCACCCACGCATCAAGGCTTTTGACGTCCCATCGCCAGCGGGCGACCCGAGCGGCACGGCACACGTCCCCCCGCAACCCGAGAGCCCCTCGCCCCCGACACGCGCCACGCGCCGTCGGGCCCCATCCCCTCGTCCGGTCGCGGACCCGCACACCTCGCGCCGGGCCCGCAGCCGCATCTCGATCCAGCCCGGTCAGCGGCTCTCCGGCTCGGGCCGTGGCAGCTCATCGAGGTCGAGAGTGAAGATGCGCCCGTCGGCCAGATCGATCGGGAGCTTGCCCGTGCCGTACCCATGCGTGCGCGCCGTAACATAGCCGGCCCCAGTGGGGTCGGTATGGACAACGACCTCCGCGGCGTACGGGTCCACGATCATGTAGATGGGGATGCCGTAACGGCCGTACTTGGCAGTGCAGTCGTCGTAGTCCTTGCGCGCCGAGGAGACCGATACCACCTCCGCGATCAGCAGCACGTCCTCGAAGCCGTAGCGCTTGCCCTGCCTCTGGGCGTCCTCCCGCAGGATGGCGAAGTCCGGGGCGGAGTTCTCGTCGGCCGGGAAGTCGATGTAGACATCGGAGGCGGTCTTCGCGTGGCGGCCGAGAGCGAGCGAGCCACTTCCCCATCAGCCCCGTAGCTCCGCCGGACAGTCGGCGAGCCGGCCCGCTCCCGACGAGACCGCCGGAGCCCAGGGGATCTGCGGGGGAGCGCACGAGGGCCCGATCTCCCGTACGCAGGGGCTCCATCACGCGCCGCAGTGAGCACGAACGTGCCCACTGATGGGCACAGAAACTCGGGACGAAAGAACCCCCCTGACCGCGTTTCCACAGGTCAGGGGGGTTCACAGGGAGTGGAGCCTAGGGGAGTCGAACCCCTGACATCTGCCATGCAAAGACAGCGCTCTACCAACTGAGCTAAGGCCCCGTGCCGGGAACAGCGTACCGGGTCCGGAGGGTCATCCGGCAAAAGGTTGGGACTCCCCGAGTGCGAGCACGCTCCGTAGGATGCCCCACAAGGTTCGCAGCAGTGAAGCTGGGGCCGACGCTTGGGGAAGCGATGGGGAGACGCGATGGACGCCGCACAGCAGGAAACGACAGCCAGAGCCAGAGAGCTGCAGAGAAGCTGGTACGGGGAACCGCTGGGGGCGCTCTTCCGCCGGCTCATCGACGATCTGGGCCTGAACCAGGCCAGGCTCGCCCATGTGCTGGGACTGTCCGCGCCGATGCTCTCACAGCTGATGAGCGGACAGCGGGCGAAGATCGGAAATCCGGCTGTCGTGCAGCGCGTCCAGTCCCTCCAGGATCTCGCCGCGCAGGTCGCGGACGGCAGCGCGAGCGCCGCTGAGGCGACCGCCCGCATGGAGGAGATCAAGCGGTCGCAGGGCGGTTCCGTGCTGACCGCGAGTCAGTCCACGAACACCGCGGGCGCGCCCACGGTCCGGCGCGTCGTGCGGGAGATCCAGTCGCTGCTGCGTTCCGTGGCCGCCGCGGGCGACATCATCGACGCGGCCAACGCGCTGGCGCCCGCCCAGCCCGAGCTCGCCGAATTCCTGCGGGTGTACGGCGCGGGGCGCACCGCCGACGCGGTCGCCCACTACGAGGCACATCAGAGCTGAGACCGGCCGGCCGAGGGCGCGAGGAGCGAGCGGCATGGGTGAGGTGTTCGCGGGTCGGTACGAGCTTGTCGACCCGATCGGGCGCGGCGGCATCGGCGCCGTATGGCGTGCGTGGGACCACAGGCGGCGGCGTTACGTGGCGGCCAAGGTCCTCCAGCAGAGCGACGCGCACACCCTGCTGCGCTTCGTGCGCGAGCAGGCCGTACGCATCGATCACCCGCACGTCCTCGCCCCCGCGTCCTGGGCCGCCGACGACGACAAGGTCCTGTTCACGATGGACCTCGTGGCCGGTGGCTCCCTCGCCCACCTCATCGGCGACTACGGCCCGCTGCCCCCGCGCTATGTGTGCGTGCTGCTCGACCAGGTGCTCGCCGGGCTCGCGGCCGTGCACGTCGAGGGCATCGTGCACCGCGACATCAAGCCCGCGAACCTGCTGCTCGAAGCCACCGGCACCGGACGCCCCCATCTGCGCGTGTCGGACTTCGGCATTTCCATGCGCAAGGGCGAACCGCGCCTCACGGAGACCAACTACGTGGTGGGTACGCCCGGATACTTCGCGCCCGAGCAACTGCTCGGCGCCGAACCGGACTTCCCCGCCGACCTGTTCGCCGCGGGGCTCGTCGCGCTCTACCTGCTCGAAGGGCAGAAGCCGGACGCCAAGGCCCTCGTCGAGTACTTCGCCGAGCACGGCACGCCGGGCGCCCCGCAGGGCGTGCCGGAACCCCTGTGGCAGGTGCTGGCCGGGCTGCTTCAGCCCGATCCGCACGCCCGGTTCCGTACGGCGACGGGCGCGCGCAAGGCGCTCGCCGCCGCGGTGGAACTGCTGCCGCCCGATCCGGCGGCGGGGGCCGATCCGGTCGAGGTGTTCGACCAGATCGGACCGCTGCCCGACGGATTCGGCCCGCAGGGCCCGAGCACCCTGAGCGGTTCGGGGGACACGGGGGCCGCGGGGGCCGCCGTCGCC
>NZ_JAIUKE010000464.1:5372-9417 GCF_020176795.1 Streptomyces sp. 8L | reverse complement strand
CTCGCGGGCGGGGGGGCGGGCCGGCCCCGCCCCCCCCGCCCCGCGGGGGGGGGGGGCGCCCCCCGCGGGCCCCCCCCCCCGCGGGGGGCCCCCACCCCCCCCCCCGGGGCCGCGGGGGCCGCGCCCGACCCGCCGGCCGGGGGGGGGAACGCCGCCCGGACGGCGGCGCCGCGTGATGCCGCTACCTGCGTACGCCCCGGTGCAGGGCGACGATCCCGCCGGTGAGGTTCCGCCATGCCACGTCCGACCAGCCGCAGCGCTTCATCCGGGCGGCCAGGCCGCGCTGGTTGGGCCAGGCGCGGATGGACTCGGCGAGGTAGATGTACGCGTCCGGGTTGGAGGAGACCGCGCGCGCGGTGGGCGGCAGCGCGCGCATCAGGTACTCCTGGTAGAGCGTCTTGAAGGGGCCGAACACCGGGTCGGAGAACTCGCAGATCACGACCCGGCCGCCCGGCTTCGTCACCCGGTACAGCTCGCGCAGGGCCTGCTCGGAGTCCTCGACGTTGCGCAGGCCGAAGGAGATCGTCACGGCGTCGAAGGCCTCGTCCGCGAACGGCAGCCGCGTCGCGTCGCCGGCCGTGAACGGCATCCACGCGTAGCGCCGCTTGCCCTCGCGGAGCATCCCCATCGAGAAGTCGCACGGCACGACGTACGCGCCGGTCCGCGCGAACGGCTGCGACGACGTCGCCGTGCCCGCCGCCAGGTCGAGGATCTTCTCGGCCGGACGCGCGTTCACCGCCTTCGCGACCTCCTTGCGCCACAGGCGTGCCTGGCCGAGCGAGAGCACGTCGTTCGTGAGGTCGTACTTCTCCGCCACGTCGTCGAACATGGTGGCGACTTCTCGTGGCTTCTTGTCCAGGGATGCACGGGTCATCCCCCCATTGAATCAGCCCCAGTTCCGGCCCGGCGCGGCTACGCCCGCCGGTGGACCAGGCGCCCCGCGAGGACGGTCACCAGGGCGGTGCCGGCCGCACCGTCCGGCGCGTCCCGGCCGCCGGGGAAGACCGCGAAATCGGCGTTCCCGCCGACGACGAGATCGGCCGGGGCGGCGCGCAGGCCCGCGCGGCGCACCGCGGCGGCGACCTCCGGGCGCGTGAAGGGGCCGGCGGCGGCCGTCACCCCGCGCGCGAGCAGACGCTGCACGCCCCGGCGTGCGCTGGCGCTCCAGCGGGTGTCGGTCATCGCGACCGCGGCGACGGGCAGCGGCGCGGTGCCGAGGTCGCCGGCCTCGCGCGGGTCGGGCCAGTAGAACGTCTCCAGCAGGGCGGCGCCGTCCGCCGCGTACCGGCCGGGCTCCAGGGCCCCGTCCCAGGTCCGCACGCGCGCGCCGCCGCCGTCGCCGCCGTACTCCGCGAGCAGCTTCTCGTACGGCCCGATCGCCGCGATCCGTCCGCCGTCGGTGACGACCGCGAGCGAGGGGGTGACCGGTCCGTTCCGTTCGGTACGCACCCCGCCGGCGGGGTGGTGGACCGTCAGCACCGTCGCGGTCCTCAGTTGGCGTTGAGCAGCTTCAGCTCGGGGTGCGCCGTCCCGCCCTCGATCGCCGTGGAGGAGATGTGCGAGACGACACGGTCGTCGACCGGGTCGTTCGCCGGGTCGTCGTGCACGACGAGGTGCTCGTACGTGGTGGCGCGCTGCGCGGGGACGCGGCCCGCCTTGCGGATCAGGTCGATGATCTCCATCCGGTTGGAGCGGTGCTTGGCACCGGCCGAGGAGACCACGTTCTCCTCCAGCATGATCGAGCCCAGGTCGTCGGCGCCGTAGTGCAGGGAGAGCTGGCCGACCTCCTTGCCCGTGGTCAGCCAGGAGCCCTGGATGTGCGCGACGTTGTCGAGGAAGAGGCGCGCGATGGAGATCATCCGCAGGTACTCGAAGAGGGTGGCCTGCGTCTGCCCCTTCAGGTGGTTGTTCTCCGGCTGGTAGGTGTACGGGATGAAGGCGCGGAAGCCGCCCGTACGGTCCTGCACGTCACGGATCATCCGGAGGTGCTCGATCCGCTCGGCGTTCGTCTCACCGGTGCCCATCAGCATGGTCGTCGTGGACTCGACCCCCAGGTTGTGGGCGGTCTCCATGATCTCCAGCCAGCGCTCGCCGGACTCCTTCAGCGGTGCGATCGCCTTGCGGGGCCGCTCCGGGAGCAGTTCGGCGCCGGCGCCCGCGAACGAGTCGAGGCCCGCCGCGTGGATGCGGCTGATGGCCTCCTCGGCCGAGACGCCGGAGATCCTGGCCATGTGCTCGATCTCGGAGGCCCCGAGGGAGTGGATGACCAGCTGCGGGAAGTCCCTCTTGATCGCGGCGAAGGCCTTCTCGTAGTACTCGACGCCGTAGTCCGGGTGGTGGCCGCCCTGGAACATGATCTGCGTGCCGCCCAGTTCGACGGTCTCCGCGCAGCGGCGCAGGATGTCGTCGAGGTCGCGGCTCCAGCCCTTGGCCGTGTCCTTGGGCGCCGCGTAGAAGGCGCAGAACTTGCACGCCGTCACGCAGACGTTGGTGTAGTTGATGTTCCGCTCGATGATGTACGTGGCGATGTGCTCGGTGCCCGCGTACCGGCGGCGGCGCACGGCGTCGGCCGCCGCACCCAGCGCGTGGAGGGGCGCGTCGCGGTAGAGGACGACGGCCTCCTCGGGCGTGAGGCGGCCCCCCGCGGCGGCGCGGTCCAGGGCTCCGGCGATGTCAACGGACGTAGGGTCGGCCTTCTCGGTCACCGGAACGGGTCCTTCCACACGGGATACAACACAACCGCTTCAGCCTACGCCAGGGGCTTCGCGCGGCCCCCGCGCCTCACACCAGTGGCCGCGCCCCCGCCGGGGCCTCGGGCGCGGCCGTCCCGGCGGCGTCAGCGGCGTCAGCGGCGTCAGCGGCGTCAGCGGCGTCAGCGGCGTCAGCGGCGTCAGCGGCGTCAGCGGCCAAGGATCTCCACGTGCACGTCCGCGGGGTAGCCCGTGGTGGGGCCGGTGCGGCGGGCGAACTCCTTCACGCCCGCGAGCTGGCGCTCGCCGAAGCGGAAGTCCAGTGTCGTGAAGTACTGCTCAAGGAGCGAGGCGTCGAATGCCTCCCAGCGCGCCGCCTGCTCGGCGACCTTGGCGACCTCCTCCAGGGAGACGTCCCGCGACTCCAGGAACGCGCGGTGCACCTCCCGCACGGTCTCCGGCTCGCGCTCGAGGAACTCCTTGCGGGCGGCCCAGACGGCGAAGACGAACGGGAGGCCCGTCCACTCCTTCCACATCGCGCCGAGGTCGTGGACCTGGAGGCCGAGGCGGGGCGCGTCGTGCAGCGAGGCGCGCAGGGCGGCGTCGCCGATCAGCACGCCGGCCGGCGCCTCCTGCATCATCAGGCCGAGGTCGGGTGCGCAGCGGAAGTACTCGGGGGTGACGTGGTGCGCGTCCGACAGCAGCAGCTGCGCGAGGCGCACCGCCGTGCGCGAGGTCGAGCCCAGGGCGACCTTCTGCCCGTCGAGCCGGTCGAGTGGCACCTGCGAGACGATCACGCACGACATGACGTCCCCGTCGCAGCCGACGGCGACGTCGGGGAACGCGACCAGCTGGTCCGCGTTGCGGAGGTACTCCACGAGGCTGATCGGCGCGATGTCGAGATCGCCCCGCACGAGCTGGTCGTTGAGCTTGTCCGGGGTGTCCTTCGTGAGCTCCAGATCGAGAAGTGTCCCGGTCCTCGCGAGGCCCCAGTACAGGGGCAGGCAGTTGAGGAACTGGATATGGCCGACGCGTGGCCGGTTTCGGCTGCGGCCGGTCCCGGCGGGTCCTGTGGCTTCCCGGGCTGACGTGTTTTCTTCTGGAGTGTCCACATCGTGAGGCTAAACCCGGGGGGTCGCCGCGACGGCCGCGGGGCCGGGGCCCGCGCCGCCCCGGTACGCCCGTCCGGGGGAGCCGGCACGGGCGGCGGGCCGGCTCGCCGCCCCCGGCGCGAAAGCTCCGGGCCGGGGCCCGGCCCCGGCGGCGGGGGGGGGGCCGGGGCCGGGGCGGGGGGCGGGGGGGGCGCCGCGGGGCCCCCCCCCGGGCCCGGCCGGGGCCGGCGCGCGGGCCGCGGC
>NZ_JAIUKE010000464.1:0-5363 GCF_020176795.1 Streptomyces sp. 8L | reverse complement strand
CCCCGCCCCGGGGGGGGGGGGGGGAGGGGGGCTTGGGGGGGGGGGGGGGGCCGCCCGGGGGCGGGGGGGGGGCCCCCCCCCCGGGGGCGGGGCCCCCCCCCGGGCGCCGCGGCTCGGGCCGGGACCGGGACGACGGCAGGTCGGGGCGCCGCGGGGCCACGACACGGGCCCGGCCGGGGCCGGCGCGCGGGCCGCGGACACGTCGCGGGGCGGGCGTCCTTGCGCCTCTCGGGGTGCCGGGACGACGCGAGCGGGAACGATGATCTTTGCCTCTACCGCCACACGGAGACCCCGTGCTAGGCTCGCCGCAAGTTGCAGTTTGGTTTCCCTTGCAGTACAGAGCCTGCGGAGCATGTGACCCCGCAGGCTTTTGTAGTTTTCAGACTTCTTTGCAGGTTCTGGAGCAGGGCAACCCTTTGGCCCAAGGAGGGCTTATGGCTACCGGAACCGTCAAGTGGTTCAACGCTGAAAAGGGCTTCGGCTTCATCGCCCAGGACGGCGGCGGCCCGGATGTCTTCGTCCACTACTCCGCGATCAACGCGTCTGGTTTCCGCTCTCTTGAGGAGAACCAGCTCGTGAACTTCGACGTCACCCAGGGCCCCAAGGGCCCGCAGGCGGAGAACGTCACCCCGGCCTGAGTGCCGCGGGTCGGCGATCGCGCACGACTTGAATGAGAGCAGTACCCAAGGGGCCCCACCCCGCCGTCTCGGCGGCGGGACGGGGCCCCTGCATTTTTTCCGGGCCGCGGCGCGGGGCCACCCGGAGCACGGGGCCCCCAGGAGCACGGGCCCGCGCGGGCCCGGGTCCGCGCGGGCCGGGGCCGGAGTTCATGTAAGCGCGGGGCCACCGTTCGTGTACGCCCCGGGACCTTTCGTGTACGCCCCGGGACCTACCGTTCGTACATCTTCGCTATCTCGTCCGCGAAGTCCCGGGTGATCTCGTCCCTGCGCAGCTTGCGCGAGGGCGTGAGATGGCCGTTCCTCTCCGTGAAGTCCGTCGTCAGAACGAGGAAGCGGCGGATCGACTCCGCGCGGGACACCAGCCGGTTCACCTCGTCGACGGCGCGCTGCAACACGACCCGCAGATCCTCCTCCTCGGCCTCCGGCCCCGTCGGCGCCGCCCGTTTCCTGCGCATCTCCCGCCAGTGCGCGAGCCCGTCCGGGTCCAGGGTGAGCAGTGCCGTGATGTAAGGACGGTTGTCGCCGGTCACCATGCACTGGCTGATCAGCGGATGCGCGCGCAGCCAGTCCTCGAGCGGCGCGGGCGCGACGGACTTGCCTCCGGTGGTGATGATCACGTCCTTCTTGCGGCCGGTGATCGTGAGGTAGCCCTCGTCGTCCAGGGCGCCGAGGTCGCCGGTGGCGAACCAGCCGTCCCGGTCGTGCTCGGGGACCGGAACGCCCCGCTCCGCGTCCCAGTAGCCGGCGAAGACGTGACCGCCGCGCAGCAGGATCTCGCCGTCGTCGGCGATACGCACCGCAGTGCCGGGGATGGGCCAGCCGACGGTGCCCATGCGCGGGCGCCGCGGGGGTGTACAGGTGGCGGCGGCCGTGGTCTCCGTCAGGCCGTACCCCTCGAAGATCTCCACGCCGACGCCCGCGTAGAACGAGGCGAGCCTGCGGCCCAGGGGCGAGCCGCCGCAGATCGCGTACTTCACCCGGCCGCCGAGCGCGGTCCTGATCCGGCGGTGCACCAGCGGGTCGTAGAGGGCGCGGGTGGTGCGCAGCAGGGCGGACGGGCCTGGCCCGGTGCCGTGCTCCGCGGCCTCCAGCGCCTCCCCGTAGCGGCGGGCGACGCGTGCGGCGCGGTCGAAGGACGAGGCGCGGCCCATCCGTTCGGCCTTGGCGCGGGCGGTGTTGTAGACCTTCTCCAGGACGTACGGGATGGCCAGCAGGAACGTGGGCCGGAACGCCGCGAGGTCGGACAGGAGCGCCTCGGTCTCCACGGAGGGCGCGTGCCCGAGCCGTACCCGCGCGCGCAGGCAGGCGATCGAGACCATCCGGCCGAAGATGTGGCTGAGCGGCAGGAACAGCAGGATCGACGCGGGCTCCTTGCTGTCGGCCATGAACAGCGGATACAGCAGGGAGATCGCGTTGTCGACCTCGGCGAAGAAGTTGCCGTGCGTGAGCGCGCAGCCCTTGGGGCGTCCCGTGGTGCCCGAGGTGTAGCTGAGGGTGGCGAGGCTGTCGGGGGTGAGCGCGCCTCGGCGCTCGGCGAGCACGTCGGGGCCGACGCCCGCCCCCGCCTCGCGCAGCCGGTCGAGGCCGCCGTCGTGCAGTTCCCACAGGTGGGTGAGCTGGGACAGTTGCCTGCGCTCCTGCCGTACGAGGGCGGCCTGCGCCGCGTCCTGGACGACGCAGGCGATGGCGCCGGAGTCCTGGAGTATCCAGCGGGTCTGGAACGCGGACGACGTCGGGTAGACCGGCACCGTCACCAGGCCCGCCGCCCAGGCGGCGAAGTCGAGCACCGTCCACGCGTAGGACGTACGGGCCATGATCGCGATCCGGTCGCCCGGCATCAGCCCCTCGGCGACCAGCCCGCGGGCGAGCGTCCCGACGTCCTCCGCGAACGCGGCGGCGGTCATGTCCTGCCAGCTGCCGTCGGGCAGCTTCCTGCTGATCACGACGGCGTCGGGAGCGCGGCGGACGTTCTCGTACGGGATGTCGGCGAGCGAGCCGCCGCGGGGGGCCGGTACCAACGGCGGTACGGACGCCTCCCGGACGGCACCGCCGGACCTGACGACATCGGGCATGACCATCGCGGGCGCCTCAAGGGGCAGCGGCGACGGGGAAATCCCGGTTGCGTCGGTGGACACGGGCGGCTCCCTGGAGGTGTACGGCGCTCCAGAGGAGCGCTCAGCCCGACCTTAAACGGAACCCGCTGCGTACGAACACCGGGGCGTGGCAGCCGTGTTCACCCGCGGCGGCGTCCGGGGCCCGACGGGTCAGGGTGCCGGCGCCCGGTGGCGGGCCCCGGGGGTCCAGCGGGCGCCGGTGAGGAGTCCCCCGAGGCCGGTCCAGGCGAAGTTCATCAGCGCCGACGTCGCCTCGCGCGCGCTCGCGCCCTCCGTGGTGTTGGCCCAGGCGGCCAGTTCCTCCGCCGCGCCGACCAGCGCGTGCGCGAGCGCGCCGAGGTCGCGGTCCGTGAAGTCCGGGGCGGGCGCGGGCCCGTGATCCGCGCCGTCGGGACCGGTCCGGTCGGCTTCTTCCTTCCGGGCATCGTCTCCCTTCCGGGCATCGGGGCCGGTGGCGTACGCCTCGCGCGCCGCGGTCCCGATCAGGCCGGTGACGTACGCGACGAGGCGAGCGCGCACCCGGTGCGCCTCGGTCGCGAAGGGTTCGCCGTGGGTGTGGGCCTGGCGGTGCAGTACGGTCCAGCTCTCGGGGTGGCCCGTGGTGTGCTCGAAGAACGCCGTCAGCCCGGACCGCAGTTGTTCCTCCGCCGGGAGATCCGGGTCGACGGCCGCCCGCAGCGCCGTCATCAGCGCCTCGGCCTCGCGCCGTATGCACGCCGCGAACAGGTCTTCCTTGGAGTGCAGATAGAGGTAGACGAGCGGCTTGGAGACACCGGCCGCCTCGGCTATCCCGTCCATCGAGGCGGCCTGGTAGCCGTATCGGCCGAAGACGCGGACGGCCGCGTCCATCATCTGCCGCTCGCGTACCGCGCGCGGCATGCGTCTCGCTCGGCCCGCGCCGCCGCCGGCACCATCCGTTCCGCCGGCACCGTCCGTCCCGCCGGCACCGTCCGTCCCGCCGGCACCGTCCGTTGCGCCGATACCACCGGCACCGCCGCCACCGCCCGCGCTCTCCACGCCCACCGCCCCGGTTCCTCCGCCCCGCCGTCCGCGGGGCGGGATGTGGAGGGCAAGGTTACGGGCCTCTCCCCGGCCCCTTGCGGGGAGGGAGAGGCCCGGGGGCCCAGCGGTGCCGACGACCGCGGAAGGTGATTGACGGGGCGTCACGCCACTGCGGACAGCTCCTTCTCGCGGGCGGGCTCGGGCGCCGTCTCCTCCACCGGGGACGCGGTCGCCGCGTCGTAGGCCTCGCGGTCGAGGATGTTCTCCCGGGAGGCGACGATGATCGGCGCGACGATCTGGCCCGCCACATTGGTGGCCGTGCGCATCATGTCGAGGATGGGGTCGATGGCCAGCAGCAGGCCGACACCCTCCAGGGGCAGGCCGAGTGTCGACAGGGTCAGCGTCAGCATGATCGTCGCGCCGGTGAGTCCGGCCGTGGCGGCGGAGCCGATCACGGAGACGAAGGCGATCAGCACGTAGTCCTGCACGCCGAGGTGGACGTCGAAGATCTGTGCCACGAAGATCGCCGCGATCGCCGGGTAGATCGACGCGCAGCCGTCCATCTTGGTGGTGGAGCCGAATGGGACGGCGAAGGAGGTGTACGTCTTCGGAACGCCGAGGCGCTCGGCGGACTTCTGCGTCACCGGCATCGTGCCGACCGAGGAGCGCGACACGAACGCCAGCTGGATCGCGGGCCAGGCGCCCTTGAAGAACTGGATCGGGTTGACCTTGGCGACCGTGGAGAGCAGCAGCGGGTAGACGCCGAACAGCACCAGCGCGCAGCCCACGTACACGTCCGCGGTGAAGGTGGCGTACTTGCCGATGAGGTCCCAGCCGTAGTCGGCGATGGCGTAGCCGATCAGGCCGATGGTGCCGAGCGGGGCGAGCTTGATGACCCACCACAGGGCCTTCTGGAGCAGTTCGAGCACGACCTCGCTGAGCTGGAGTACGGGCTTGGCGCGCTCGCCGACCTTCAGTACGGCGATGCCGGCGACGGCCGCCATGAACACGATCTGGAGGACGTTCAGCTCGCTGAAGGGCGTGATGATGTCCGTCGGGATGATGCCGGTGAGGAAGTCGATCCAGGAGCCCGAGTGCTCGGGCAGCTTGCCGTCCTTCGGCGTGAGGTCGGTGCCGGACCCGGGGTTGGTGATCAGTCCGATCGCGATGCCGATGGCGACCGCTATCAGCGACATGATCATGAACCACAGCAGGGTGCGGGTCGCCAGCCTGGCCGCGTTGTTGACCTTGCGGAGGTTGGTGATCGACACCAGGATCGCGAAGAAGACGAGCGGTCCGACGGCCAGCTTCAGCAGCTGGACGAAGAGGCTGCCGACCTTGTCGAGCGTGGTGGTCAGCCAGCTGATGTCCTGGCTGCGGGCGAGCCAGCCGAGCAGCGCCCCGAGGACGAGACCGGCGACGATCTGCGCCCAGAACGGGATCTTGGGCAGCGACCGGTTACGGGGTCCTGCCGGATCGGTGGTGCCGGCTGCGGTGTTCGCGGACACGAACGCACTCCTGACGTGGCGTGATGGGCGTGGTGGGCGTGGGGGAGCGGCACGCGGGC
>NZ_JAIUKE010000463.1 GCF_020176795.1 Streptomyces sp. 8L | reverse complement strand
TGCCCGCCGCGTTCTGCAACGCCGTGTTCAGCGCGGTCGCCGCCGTATCGAGGTCCGTCTGCCCCTTGGCGAACACACCCGCCACCGAGTTGAGGTCGTCCGGGTAGATGTCGACTGGCTGTTCCGTGCCTCCAGCGCTCGTGGAGCCGCTCATGAGCTGGTCCGGGCCGGACTGAGCCGCTTGGCTGACGGAGTCGGAGTGCGCGGTATTCGCCCTGTCCCGGCTCGTGGGCCCGTTGCTCCCGGAAGTGCTTCCGGGAGGTGTCCAGGGTGTTGAGCCATGGATTCCCGCCAATCCTTGAGTGTGGCCCGCTGCTTCTCGGAGCCGACATGCTACTGAAGACGAGATGGACACACGGCGGGGTTCGCGACCTGTCGTGGCGCGGCCGGACGGACGTGTCTGTGTGCCTGTGATGGGCCGGGCGGGCATCGTCCGAGGGCCCCGGGGGCGCCCCCCCCCGGGCCCCCCGGGGGGGGGGGGGGGGGGGGGGGGGGGGGGGGAAAACCCCCCCCCCCCGGCGCCGGGGGGGGGCCCCCCGGGAA
>NZ_JAIUKE010000462.1 GCF_020176795.1 Streptomyces sp. 8L | reverse complement strand
GGGGGGTCCTGATCGACACCCCCCCCGGCGTGCTCCTCCTCCGCTCGGGCGGGGGGTGTGCGCTGGCGCGGGGGGGGGCCGCCCCCGCGCGGGGGGGGGGGGGGCCCCCCCGCCCCCCCCCCCCCGGGGGGGGCCCGGGGGCCCCCCCCCCGGGCCCCCCCGCGGTCGCAACGGGGGTGTGCTGAACGGTGGTTACCAGACCAGCGCCAGGGCCGCGGTGCTCTGCCAGTAGCTGACCCGGGCGTCGTCGTCGGTGTACGTGTTCTTCGGCAGCGCCGGGTGGGCGGCCGGGCCGACGGAGCCCTGGCCCGTGGCGCGCGGCATGAAGAACACGTCCAGCTTCTTGGCGATGTGGCCGTGCGCCTCGGCCTTGCCGCGGTCGCCGCTGAGCAGGACCGACGCGTACGCCGACTGCCCGGGCTCCAGGGTGACGACGGCTTGCGGGACGCTGTCCTCGATGACCTGGGTCGCGGACTGCGCCTCGTCGAAGCGCAGGGCCGGGGCGTAGTACGCGTAGCAGGTCGCCCTGCTCGTGTTCTTCGCCGTGAGCAGCAGGTGGTTGATGGGGCGGCTGACCTTGGCCGCGGTCACCTTCGTCGTCGCCCCGGTGCACGGCTTGACCGCCGCGGTCTTCGTCGTGGCCTTCGCCGTGTGCGGGGTGGCGGCGGTCGCCGAGGAGGCGCCCGTCAGAGCGAGGACGGCGGTGACTGCGGTACCGGTGGCCACGGCGGCGAGGCGGGTGCGGATGCTGATGCGGGACATGGGTGGCGTTCCCCGTTCGGTCGGTGGTGGAAGGGCGGTTGCACCGTCGGTGCTCCACCACGGTCCAAGGCCACCGGCCGCTGGGACAACACACCGCGCCGCATCCGGGACGCTGGAACGCCGGGACGGCCCCTGAGCTGCGGGAACCGTGACTGCCTGGGACGCGTCCTGGGACAGGGCGACGGAAGGCGACAGCGGTGGGGACGAGTGACACGGTCGAATTCGCGGCGATCCTGCGGGAATTGAAGGGCCGTTCGGGTCTGAGTTACGGAGCGCTGGCCCGCCGGCTCCACGTCAGTACGTCGACGCTCCACCGCTACTGCAACGGGGACGCGGTACCTGCTGACTACGCGCCCGTCGAGCGGCTGGCGCGGCTGTGCGGCGCGTCCCCGGCGGAACAGGTGGACCTGCACCGCCGCTGGATCATCGCCGACGAGGCACGCCGCCGTGGACGGGCGGCGGGCGCGGGGCCCGTTGGAGCAGAGACCGTTGAGGCGGGGCCCGTTGAGGTGACGTCGGCCGGTGCGGAGTCCGCTGGTTCCGTTGGCACGGGGCCGGCCGGCGGGGAGCCCGAGGAAACGGAGCCCGCAGCGACGGAGCCCGCCGCGACGGCCGGTTCCGCGCCCGAGGCCGACATCGTGTCCGGCGGGCGCGCCGTCGTCGTCGGGGAGGACGGGGCGGGCCGCGCGCGCGGCAGGGCGGCGGGCGGCCGGCTGCGGTGGCACGCGCTCGCGGCCTCGGCCGTCGCCCTCGTCGCGGTGGTGGCCGCCGCCTTCGGCCTACGGGCCGCGTGGCCCGGCACGTCGTCGGACAGGGTCTCGGCCTCGGTCCCGGCGTCGACATCGGCCGGACGCAGCGCGGCTCCCGCGCCGAGCCCGCCCGTGACGGGCTCCGCGCACGCCGCACCGGCACGGCACACGCCCTCGGCCGGGGCGGCGTCCCCCGCGTCCGGCTCCGCCCGCCCCGCGCCCCCCCCGGCGCGCGCCACCGGGGGAAGCGGCGGCACGGCCGGGGGCGCGCTGCCACTGGCCGTACGCGTCCAGCCGTACGCGTTCGAGGACCCGTGCAGCCAGCACTACCTGATCAACAGCCCTGCCACGAAGGTCCCGCCGCCGCCCGAGCAGGCCGACGCGCAGGGCTGGGTGCGGGCGCTCGGCGGGGTCGCGAGCGGCGAGCAGTACATCACCCTGACCGTGCAGGGCACGGGCCACGACACCGTCGTCCTGAACGCCCTCCACGTCCGCGTCCTCACCAGCGGCGCGCCGCTCCCCTGGAACGACTACGCGATGGGCGTGGGCTGCGGGGGCGGGGTCGGTGTGGGCGCCTTCGCCGTCGACCTCGACCAGGGGCGCCCGGCGCCGAAGGCCGAGAACGGGCAGGCGGACCTGCCGCGCAAGGTGAGCGAGGGCGACCCGGAGGTGTTCCACATCAAGGCGGACACCAGCGCGCACGACGTGAGCTGGTACCTCGAACTCGACTGGTCGAGCGGCACACGCAGCGGCACGCTGCGCCTGGACGACCAGGGCCGTCCGTTCCGCACGAGCGGGGCGGCGGGCAGACCCGCGTACGACTACCCGCTCGGCGACGACAATTGGGAGAGGGCGGTCGTCAACACCGACTGACCGCGCATACGGCGGCCCGGCCGTGTGCGGAGAAGGGAGCGTGCCCATGACCCGTCCAGATCCCGGCCACGAGCCGGAGTCCGGGCCGGGGGCACGGGTCGGAGACGGGCAGTCCGGGGCCGACAGTTGGGCTCTCGGGGCCGATTCGCCGCCCGGCACCGGTCTGCCCCCGTCGCCGCCGAGCCTCCCCGGGCCCGGTGTGGCCGTGCGGATTGCCGGTGAGGGGCTGGTCCTGCGGGAGTGGAGCGCCGCGGACGTGCCCGCGATGACCGCGCTCTTCGACGATCCGGACGTCGCCAGGTTCACGCCGCTTCCGTCGCCCTTCGACGAGGCGGCAGCCCGCGTTTATCTGGACCGTGCCGCCGAGTCGCGCGAGGAGCGCCGCCGTGTCCAGCTGGCGATCACGACGGACGGGCGCGCGCCGCTCGGCGAGGTCCTGCTGTTCACGACGGCCGACGACCCGTTCGCGCTCGAACTCGGCTACACCGTGGGACCGTGCCACCGCGGGCAGCGGCTCGCCACCCGGTCGGTGCGGCTGGCGACGGCGTACGCGTACGGGACGCTGCGCGCCGGGCGCGTCGTGCTGCGCATCGTGGCGGACAACGCGCCGAGCCGGGCCGTGGCGCGCGCGACGGGTTTCCACCCGACGGACGCACCGCCGATCACGCGTGGCGGGACGCCGCTGGACACCTGGCGGCACGGGGCGGACCCGCATGCCGGCCGGGAGTGACCTGACGGGGCGGGGCGGTTCGCGAACCGGCCGGCACACCCGTTGGGACGAGATGCGCGTTCCGCCGTCGCAGGCGCCGGGGGCCCGGGGCGCGCTGCCCGTGGAGGTGGCGGCGCGGGTAGTCGTGCCCTGTCCGCTCGAAGGTCCCGGTGAGGGCCGAGCCGGCGGCCGTGTGCGTCTGCTGCCGGAGCGGGTTCGCGGGGGAGCGGGTCAGATCTGGATGTCCTCCAGGTCTTCGAGGAGGCTGGGGTGCGACGGCCGCCAGCCGAGGGCGTCGCGGGTGTGAGCGCTGGATGCCGGCTGGTCCATGGCGAAGATCGGGCCGAACGGCCCGAAGGTCTCCTCCGGCACCGTCTCGACCGGCAGGTTCAGCCGGCGGCCGATGACCGTCGCGATGTCGCGTACCGTGTCGGCCTCGTCGGCGACGGCGTGCCAGGCCGTACCGGCCGGTGCCGATTCGAGGACCAGGCGGAACAGCACGGCCGCGTCGAGAGCGTGCACGGCGGGCCAGCGCTGGGTTCCGTCGCCCGGGTAGCCGGCCACCCCGTTGCGGCGCGCCGCGTCGGCCAGCAGGCCGGCGAATCCGCCCTTGCCCTCGTTGTGGACCGTGCGCGGCATGCGTACGGCCGTGCTGCGCAGGCCTCGTGAGGCGAGATCCAGCAGTGCGGTGACCGAGCGGCCCCGACCGCCCACCGGCCCGTCGGTCGGCACCGGGTCGGCCTCGGTGGAGGCTCGTCCAGGCACCCAGGGTGTGCCCGAGACAGTGACGATCGGGCGGTCGCTCCCGAGGAGTTCCTGCCCCAGCGCGGCGACGGCGGCGCTCTCTTCCGCGATGGCCCGCACGAGCGCGTCCGGGCTGCCGTAGTCGCGTCCGAACGCCAGGCTGATCACGCCGTCGGACTGCGCGGCACCGGACCGCAGGACGTCGAGGTCCGCCAGATCTCCCCGCAGGACCTTGGCTCCGGCGCCCTCCAGCGCCTGCGCGGAGCCGTCCGAGCGGGCCAGGGCGAGAACGCTGTGGCCGTTGCCGAGCAGTTCGGTGACGACGGCGGAGCCGATGGTGCCGGTACCGCCGGTGACGAAGACGTGCATGAGCTCTCCCTCAGTGATGGGACTCTTGTCCCGTCACCGACTTTACACGGTGACGGGACAAGAGTCCCATCGCCTATCCTGATCGCATGGCTAGATGGCAACCAGGCGCGCCGCAACGACTCGTGGTGGCGGCGGTCGACCTGTTCACCGAGCAGGGGTACGACGCCACGACGGTGACGCAGATCGCCGAGCGCGCGGGCGTCACCAAGAGCACCTTCTTCCGGCACTTCTCCGACAAGCGCGAGCTGCTGGTCGCCGGACAGGAGACGCTGAGCAAGCTGCTCGCCGAGGGCATCACCGAGGCGCCCGAGAGCGCCGGCCCGCTGCAGGCGGTGGCGGCCGGTCTCGAACTGGCGTCGAGCGCCATGGGGCCGGCCAACCGGGAACTCGGGCCCCGCCTCAAAGCGGCCGTGGCCGCCAGTACGGAACTCCAGGAGCGCGACGCCCTCAAGAGCGTCGGTCTCGCCGCCGCGATGACGGCCGCGCTCATCGCCCGCGGGGTCGCGGAACCGACCGCGCATCTGGCTGGTGAGCTGGGGGTCCTCGCGTTCAAGCGGGGCTATGCCCGGTGGTCGGAAGGCGACCGGGACGATACGGGAGGGCTCGCGCCGCACGCCCTGGCGGCGCTGGAGGAACTGCGCGCGGCGACGGCGTCGCTGGGCTGATCACGTCGTTCGGCTGATCACAACGGCTGTCCGGAACAGCGCACACGGCAATCCGGAGGATCACACGGCACTACCCGGCGCGTGGCCGTGGCCGGCGCGAGGACGGCGTGCGGCCGCCCTGGCCGTGCGGGCAACAGGCCCCCGGCGGACAGCCGGCGGGGGCCTGTGGGGGATGTGACAGGGGCTGCGGGTCCGGTGGGGCCTGCGGGGGATGCGACTGGGGCTGCGGGTCCGGTGGGAGCCGGCAGGGGCGTGACAAGGACCCGCGGCCGGGGCCTCACCCGGACCCGGCCGCTCCCGCGCCTCAGAGCCGCTCGGGGGCCCTGATGCCCAGCAGGGACAGGCCCTGCTTCAGCGTGCGGCCCGTGACCGCGCACAGGAAGAGCCGGTTCTCCACCTGCTCGGGCGTGTCCGCCTTCAGCACGGGGCACTGGTCGTAGAACGACGTGTACAGCGACGCCAGCTGGTAAAGGTACGCGGCCAGCCTGTGCGGCTCGTACGCCTCCGCGACCTCCGCCAGCGTCTCGCCGAACCGGTCCACGTGCAGGCCGAGCGCCCGCTCCGCCGGGGCGAGCGCGAGCTCCGCGTGCGGCGCGGGGGACGCCGTGCCCTCCGCCTTGCGCAGGATCGACTGGATGCGCGCGAAGGCGTACTGGAGGTATACGGACGTGTCGCCGTTCAGGGAGACCATCTGGTCGAGGTCGAACTTGTAGTCCCGTACCGCGGACGTCGACAGGTCGGCGTACTTGACCGCGCCGATGCCCACGTACCGGCCGTTCTCCTCGATCTCCCGCTCGCCGAGCCCGGCCTTCTCGGCCTTCTCGCGGACCACGGCGGTGGCCCGGTCGACGGCCTCGTCCAGCAGGTCCGCGAGCCGCACGGTCTCGCCCTCACGTGTCTTGAACGGCTTGCCGTCCTTGCCGAGGACCGTGCCGAACGCCAGCTGGACCGCCTTGACGCCGTCGTTCAGCCAGCCCGCCCTGCGCGCGGTCTCGAAGACCATCTTGAAGTGCAGGGACTGCCGTACGTCGACCACGTAGAGCAGGGTGTCCGCACCCAGGTTCCGCACCCGGTCGCGGATCGCGGACAGGTCGGTCGCCGCGTAGCCGAAGCCGCCGTTCGACTTCTGGACGATCAGCGGCACCTGGTTGCCGTCCGGGCCCTTCACGTCGTCGAAGAACACGCACAGCGCGCCCTCGGAGCGGACGGCGACGCCGGTCTCCTCCAGGATGCGGCAGGTCTCCGCCAGCATGTCGTTGTACCCGGACTCGCCGACGATGTCGGGGTCGTGGATCTCCACGTCGAGCTTGCCGAAGACCGAGTAGAAGTAGACCTTCGACTCGTCCACGAACCGCTGCCACATCGCCGTGGTCTCCGTGTCGCCCGCCTGGAGCGCCACCACCCGGTCCCGGGCCCGCGCCTTGAACTCCTCGTCGGAGTCGAAGGCGGCCCGCGACGCCTTGTAGAGGCGGTTCAGATTGGACATGGCGGCCTCGCCGGCCTCCTCGGAGGGGGCCTCGGCGCTCGCTGCGGCGTCGGTGGAGGCGCTCCGGTCCAGCTCGTGCGGGTGCTCGATCAGGTACTGGATGAGCATGCCGAACTGGGTGCCCCAGTCGCCGATGTGGTGGCGCCTGACGACCTTCTCGCCCATGAACTCCAGGATCTCGACCATCGCGGCGCCGATGACGGCGGACCGCAGGTGGCCGACGTGCATCTCCTTGGCCACGTTCGGCTGGGCGTAGTCGATCACCGTGGTCCCGGCGTGCTCCGCGTGCGGCACGCCGAGCCGCTCGTCCGCGAGGCGCGCGGCGAGCGTCTCGGTGATCGCCCGGTCCGCGACCGTGATGTTCAAGAAGCCGGGGCCGGAGACCTCCGCGTCCGCGATCACCCCGGGCGCCGAGAGCGCGCCGAGCACCCGCGTCGCGAGGTCGCGCGGGTTGCCCTTGAGCTTCTTGGCGAGCGCCAGGATGCCGTTGGCCTGGAAGTCTGCCCGGTCGCTGCGTCGCAGCAGGACATCGGCGGTACCGGCCTCCGGCAGGGCTGCCGAGAGGGCGTCCGCGATGCGCTGATCGACGGTCGAGGCGAGCGAGGGAACCGAGGCCATGAGCCGGCTGCCGTTTCTGTAGAGGTCAGGTTTTGTGTGTCATTCTCCCATGCCCGCGAAAGCGATTTTCCAGCTGCCGCACGTACCTGGGACACTGGTGTCTGCCGCTTTCCCCGACGCCCCAGCAGAAAGAAGGACGTGCCGACCGTGGCTCAGAGCACCGAGACCGACTGGGTCTCCCGTTTCGCCGACGACGTCATCGCCGAGTCGGAACGGCGTGCGCCGGGCAAACCGGTCGTCGTCGCGTCCGGTCTCTCGCCTTCCGGCCCCATCCACCTGGGCAACCTCCGCGAGGTCATGACCCCGCACCTGGTCGCGGACGAGATCCGCCGCCGCGGGTACGAGGTGCGCCACCTGATCTCCTGGGACGACTTCGACCGGTACCGCAAGGTGCCGAATGGTGTCCCCGGGGTCGACCCGTCCTGGGCCGAGCACATCGGCAAGCCGCTGACCTCGGTGCCCGCCCCTGCCGGGTCCGCGTACCCGAACTGGGCCGAGCACTTCAAGGCCGCGATGAGCGAGGCGCTCGCCGAGCTGGGCGTCGAGTACGACGGCATCAGCCAGACCGCGCAGTACACGTCGGGCACGTACCGCGAGCAGATCCTGCACGCGATGCGGCACCGCGGCGACATCGACGCGATCCTCGGCAGGTACCGCACCAAGGACAAGGGCGGCGCCAAGGCGCCCGGGGGCGGCCAGAAGCAGAAGCAGCAGAAGCCCGTCGACGAGGCCGAGATCGAGGCCGCGGAGGGCTCGGGCGCCGCCGACGAGGACGACGGCAGCGGCGGCGCCGGCGGCTACTACCCGTACAAGCCCTACTGCGGGCGGTGCGGCAAGGACCTCACCACCGTCACCGCGTACGACGACGAGACGACCGCGCTCACCTACACCTGTACGGAGTGCGGGTTCGGCGAGACCGTCCTGCTCAGCGAGTTCAACCGCGGCAAGCTGGTGTGGAAGGTCGACTGGCCGATGCGCTGGGCGTACGAGGGCGTGATCTTCGAGCCGTCCGGCGTCGACCACTCCTCGCCCGGCTCCTCGTTCGTCGTCGGCGGGCAGATCGTCCGCGAGATCTTCGGCGGTGTGCAGCCCATCGGCCCGATGTACGCGTTCGTCGGCATCTCCGGCATGGCCAAGATGTCCAGCAGCAGGGGCGGGGTGCCGACGCCCGCCGACGCGCTGAAGATCATGGAGGCGCCACTGCTGCGCTGGCTGTACGCGCGGCGCCGGCCCAACCAGTCCTTCAAGATCGCCTTCGACCAGGAGATCCAGCGCCTCTACGACGAGTGGGACGCGCTCGCGAAGAAGATCGCGGACGGTACGGCGCTGCCCGCCGACGCCGCCGCGTACTCGCGCGCCGTCCGTACGGCCGCGGGCGACCTGCCCCGCACGCCGCGCCCGCTGCCCTACCGGACGCTCGCGTCGGTCGCGGACATCACGGCGGGTGCCGAGGAGCAGACGCTGCGCATCCTCAGCGAACTGGACCCGGCGCACCCGCTGACCTCGCTGGACGAGGCAAGGCCCCGGCTGGACCGCGCCGAGCAGTGGATCAGCAGCCAGGTCCCGGCCGAGGCCCGCACGGTCGTCCGCACCGAGCCCGACAAGGAACTGCTGGGCTCGCTCGACGAGCAGGCCGCCGAGTCGCTGCGGCTGCTGGTCGAGGGCCTGGACGACCACTGGTCCCTGGACGGGCTGACCACGCTCGTCTACGGGGTGCCGAAGATCCTCGCGGGCCTGGAGCCCGACGCCAAGCCGACGCCCGAACTGAAGGCCGCGCAGCGCTCGTTCTTCGCGCTGCTCTACCGGCTCCTGGTCAGCCGCGACACCGGCCCCCGGCTCCCGACGCTGCTGCTCGCCGCGGGCGCCGACCCGGTGCGGACCCTGCTGGGGGCGTAAGGGGCCGGGGCCCCGCGGGAGCCTGGGGCGCCCACGG
>NZ_JAIUKE010000461.1:3498-9503 GCF_020176795.1 Streptomyces sp. 8L | reverse complement strand
GTGCCTTCGCTGCTGCTCACCCTTGCAGCGTAGCCGCCGCCCCAGGGCCGGACTCCGCCCCCGCCGGGCCCGGCCGGTAATGTGCGAAGCATGCGCGCGCTTCTCGTGGTCAACCCGGCGGCCACCACCACCAGTGCCCGCACCCGTGATGTCCTGATCCACGCGCTCGCCAGCGAGATGAAGCTGGAGGCCGTGACGACGGAGTACCGCGGGCACGCGCGCGACCTGGGCCGCAGGGCGGCGGACTCCGACGACATCGAACTGGTGGTCGCCCTCGGTGGCGACGGCACGGTCAACGAGGTCGCGAACGGGCTCCTGCACGCCGGCCCCGACCCCGAGGGGCTGCCGCGGCTCGCGGTGGTACCGGGCGGCTCCACCAATGTCTTCGCCCGCGCCCTCGGTCTGCCCAACGACGCGATCGAGGCGACGGGCGCGATCCTGGACGCGCTGCGCGACGGAAGCGAACGCACGGTCGGTCTGGGACTCGCGTCCGGTACACCGGGCACCGACGACGAGGCCGTGCCGTCGCGCTGGTTCACGTTCTGCGCGGGTTTCGGCTTCGTCGGCGGAGTGGTGGGACGGGTCGAACAGGCGCGTGAGCGCGGGAAGCGTTCCACGCACGCCCTCTATCTGCGCCAGGTGGTACGGCAGTTCCTCGGCGATCCGCACCGCAGCCGCGGCACGCTCACTCTGGAACGGCCCGGCGAGGACCCGGTCACCGGCCTCGTCCTGTCGATGGTCTGCAACACCGCGCCCTGGACCTACCTGGGGAATCGCGGGGTGTACGGGGTGCCGGGAGCCTCCTTCGACACCGCCCTGGATGTGCTCGGTCTCACCAGACTGTCGGTGCCTGCGGCCACCCGTTACGCGACCCAACTCCTCGGTTCCACACCCGACAAGGGCCTTCACGGCAAGCACGCGGTCACGCTGCACGACCTCACGGACTTCACCTTGCATTCGAAGGTCCCACTCCCCCTTCAGATGGACGGCGACCATCTGGGACTGCGCACGAGCGTGACGTTCACAGGCGTACGCCGTGCACTGCGTGTGATTGTGTGAGTGAAACCCCCCGGATACCTTTCACTCGAACGTTTAGGCTGGAGTCCACCCCATCGATGTACGGCTGTGACCTAGTCGACACCGAGGAATCCAAAAAAAGTTTCCGGAAGGGGTTGTATCCGCCGCCGAGGTTTGCGAATCTCTACATGGCGATCGGGACGGCTCAAGTAACACCAGCCTCCCTGAGAACCAGAACCCCTCCTCGAACCAGGACCACACCGGTATTCACCGGTGTTTTCGGCCCTTCCCTTGTCGAGGGTTTCGTGAAAGCGTTCACATTCACAAGCAACATGCACGTCATACCAAGAGAGGTAGCAGCCATGGACTGGCGTCACAACGCCGTTTGCCGCGAGGAAGACCCCGAGCTGTTCTTCCCCATCGGCAACACCGGTCCCGCGCTGCTGCAGATCGAGGAAGCCAAGGCCGTCTGCCGTCGCTGCCCCGTCATGGAGCAGTGCCTGCAGTGGGCGCTCGAGTCCGGCCAGGACTCCGGCGTCTGGGGTGGCCTCAGCGAGGACGAGCGCCGCGCGATGAAGCGCCGCGCCGCTCGCAACCGGGCGCGCAACGCGACCGCCTGAAGCCCCCTGACACGAGCTTGACGACGGCGGAGCGTACACCGCGTACGCACACACCCCCCGTCCCCGAAAAGCAGCGCGCAGTACCCCCGATGCGCAACTCATCGTGAGCTTCGAGCAGAGCCCCGGACCGAATCACCGGTCCGGGGCCTTTTGCTGCCCCACGCCGCGACGGGCATCCCGCGCGTCACGGCGGGCGCCAGGGGCTACTGTCGCGGATCGATCCGCGACAGTGGCTACTTCCGCGGATCAACGGGCGACATTGGCCACTTCTGAGGATCGATCCGGCGACAGGGGCTACTTCTGGGGATCGACCGGTATGTCGAGGACCACCCGGGTACCCCGCTCCGGCGCCCGCAGCATGTCGAAGCTGCCGCCCAACTCGCCCTCCACCAGCGTCCGTACGATCTGGAGGCCGAGGTTGCCCGCCCGTTTCGGGTCGAAGCCCTCGGGCAGGCCGCGCCCGTCGTCCTGAACGGTGATCAGCAGCCGCCCCCCTGGCCTCTCCCCCGGCCGCCCGCTGCCGCGCCTGGCACCGGCCGGCTCCTCGCCGCGTACCGCGCTCACCTCGACCCTGCCCCGCTCGCCCGGGTCGAACGCGTGCTCAAGTGCGTTCTGCAGCACCTCGGTCAGCACCATCGCGAGCGGGGTCGCGACCTCGGCGTCGAGGACACCGAACCCGCCCGACCTGCGGCAGGTGACGGTGCCCGCCGGGGAGAGTTCGCCCACCATGGCGAGGACGCGGTCGGCGATCTCGTCGAACTCCACCCGTTCGTCCAGAGTCTGGGACAGCGTCTCATGCACGATGGCGATCGAACCGACGCGGCGCACGGCCTCGTTGAGCGCTTCCCTGCCGTGCGCGGAGTCGATCCGCCGCGACTGGAGCCTGAGCAGGGCCGCCACCGTCTGGAGGTTGTTCTTCACCCGGTGGTGGATCTCCCGGATGGTGGCGTCCTTGGTCATCAATTCGCGCTCGCGCCGCCGGAGTTCCGTCACATCCCGCAGGAGCACCAGGGAGCCGATGCGTTCGCCCTTGGGCTTGAGCGGGATGGCGCGGAGCTGGATCACGCCGACGTCGCTCTCCACCTCGGTCTGCCGGGGCGCCCAGCCGCTGGCGAGTTTGACCAGCGCCTCGTCCACCGGGCCCCGCACGGGTGCGAGTTCGTCGGTGGTCTGGCCGAGGTGCTGTCCCACCAGGTCGGACGCGAGTCCCAACCGGTGATACGCGGAGAGCGCGTTCGGGCTCGCGTACTGGACGACCCCGTCGGCGTCCAGCCTGATCAGTCCGTCGCCCACGCGCGGGGATGCGTCCATGTCGGTCTGCTCGCCGGGGAAGGGAAACGATCCGGCAGCGATCATCTGCGCCAGGTCGGACGCGGACTGGAGATAGGTCAGCTCCAGCCGGCTCGGGGTGCGCACCGTGAGCAGATTGGTGTTGCGGGCGATCACACCGAGGACGCGGCCGTTCCTGCGCACCGGGATCGACTCGACCCGTACGGGCACCTCCTCGCGCCACTCGGGGTCGCCCTCGCGCACGATCCTGCCCTCGTCCAGGGCGGCGTCCAGCAGCGGTCTGCGGCCCCTGGGGACCAGGTGGCCGACCATGTCGTCCTGGTACGAGGTGGGGCCGGTGTTGGGGCGCATCTGGGCGACGGAGACGTAGCGCGAGCCGTCGCGGGTGGGAATCCACAGCACCAGGTCGGCGAAGGAGAGGTCGGACAGCAGCTGCCACTCGGAGACGAGGAGATGCAGCCATTCGAGGTCCGACTCGTCGAGGGCCGCGTGCTGCCGTACGAGATCGTTCATGGAGGGCACACAGGCGAGCGTACCCGCGGGCCGCGGCGCCGAACGGGACCCTCAGCCCGCCTGGCACCGCAGCCCGGAGTCACCACGGCCGAAGGTGTGCGGGCCCGCGGCCGTTTCCGGGCGCCGGCGCGGTCAGGGCAGAGAGCGCCGGTACCCGCGTACCGCCCTTCTGTGCGGGGAAGGACGGACGCTTTTGCGATTCCATTGTGGACTAGACCATTCTTCGGTGTCCAGAGCCCCGCACACCCCGGCCGCGGCACCGGAGCTAGCTGGTCTCCGTGACCTTCGCCAGGGCGCGGGGCGCGTCCGGGTCCTGGCCGCGCGCGATCGTCACCTCGTACGCGAGGAGTTGGAGCGGCAGGATCTCCAGGACCGGCTGGACCTCCTCGGCCACGCCCCCGGTCGGCAGGACGAATCCGCTGGACGCGGTGGCGGGGGCCGCGGCGGAGCCGACGACGAACAGGTCGGCGCCCCGGCCCCGCAGCCGGTCGAGGACCGGTCGCAGAACCTCGCCGCCGCGGCCGTCGGGCACCACGGCGACCACCGGGGAGATGTTGTCGACCATGGCGAGCGGGCCGTGCAGCAGGTCGGCGCCCGAGTAGGCCAGGGCGGGGATGTAGCTCGTCTCCATGAGCTTGAGCGCGGCCTCCTTGGCGGTCGGGTAGCCGTAGCCGCGCGAGGTGAGGACCATGCGCTCGGCGAAGCGGTAGCGGGCGGCGAGGGCCCGCACCTCGTCCTGCCGGGCGAGGACGCCCTCCGCGAGGCCGGGCAGGACCCCGGCCTCGGCGCCGTCGCCGCCCCCGAGGCCCTCCACGAAGAGGTAGAGGGCCAGCAGGGTCGCGGTGTAGGTCTTGGTGGCCGGCAGGGCCCTCTCGGGGCCCGCGAGGACGTCGATGTGGAACTCGGCGACGGCGGCGAGCGGCGAGTCGGGGCTGTTGGTGACGGCGAGCGTGATGGCGCCCGCCTCCCGGGCGGCGCGGGTGGAGGCGACGAGGTCGGGCGAGCCGCCGGACTGGCTCACCGTGATGACCAGCACGTCGGTCAGGTCGGGCCGCGCCCCGTACGCGGTGGTGGTGGACATGGAGGCGAGCCCGCAGGGCAGGCCGCGCCTGATCTCCAGCAGGTACTTGGCGTACAGCGCGGCGTTGTCCGACGTGCCGCGCGCCGAGAGCAGGACGAAGCGGGGCCCGCGCGCGGCGACGGCCCGCGCCGTCTCCCGGATCTGCGGGGCGCCCTCGGCGAGGAGCCTGCGCAGGACTCCGGGCTGCTCCGCCATCTCGCCTGCCATGATCACACCGGGCTGCTCACTGAGCGACATGGGCTTGCCTCCACGGCGTCCGTCACGCGTCGTCGCGCGCCCCGGCCGTGCCGGGCCGCGTGTCCCCGCCGGCACCGGAGGCGCGGACGGCGCGCGTTCCTCTCGCACGTACCTCTCGCGCGTTCCTCTCGCACGTACCTCTCGTACGTTCCCTCTCGCACGTTCCTCTCGTGTTCTCCCAGTCGACCACGGCCCGAAGCGGACCCGCCATCCGACGGCGGGGACGCGTCTGGTAAATTGGTCTATACCACATGTCGGACGCGGCCACGACCGCTATGGGGATGGGCAGGAAAAGCGTGGAAGTCGTCATCGTCGAGAACGCCGCCGCCGGCGGCGAGACCGTCGCACAGAGCATCGCGCAGCTGCTGCGCGCGAAGCCGGACGCCCTGCTCGGGGTCGCCACCGGCTCGACGCCGGGACCCGTCTACCGGGCGCTGACCGCGAAGGTCGCGGCGGGCGAGGTCGACGTGTCCGCCGCGCGCATAGCCCAGCTCGACGAGTACGTGGGACTGCCCGCGGGCCACCCGGAGTCGTACCGCTCCGTGGTGCTGCGGGAGGTCGTGGCGCCGCTCGGGCTCGGCGAGGAGTCCTTCATGGGCCCCGACGGCAGCGCCGAGGACGTCCAGGCCGCCTGCGCCGCGTACGACCGCGCGCTGTCCGCCGCGGGCGGCGTCGACCTCCAGCTGCTCGGTATCGGCACGGACGGGCACATCGGCTTCAACGAGCCGTGCTCCTCGCTCGCCTCGCGCACCCGGATCAAGACGCTGACCGAGCAGACGCGCGTGGACAACGCGCGCTTCTTCGACGGGGACATCGAGCAGGTCCCGCGCCATGTCATCACCCAGGGCATCGGCACGATCCTCGAGGCGCGGCACCTGGTGCTGCTCGCCACCGGCGAGAACAAGGCGGACGCGGTCGCACTCGCCGTGGAGGGCCCGGTCGCCTCCGTGGTGCCCGCCTCCGCGCTCCAGCTGCACCCGCACGCCACGGTCGTGGTGGACGAGGCCGCCGCCTCCGAACTGAAGCTCGCGGACTACTTCCGCGCGACGTACGCGGCGAAGCCCGCGTGGCAGGGCCTGTAGAGCCCTGCGGAGACCTCCTCCACCTGGGGGGGACCCGCCGCGCCCCGCGTCGGCGGACGCGCGGGGGGGGGGGCGGCCCCCCCCCCCCCCCCCCCCCCCCCCGGGGGGGGCGCCGGGGGGGGCGGGGGCGCCCCCCGCGCCCCCCCCCCCACCCCCCGCCCCCCG
>NZ_JAIUKE010000461.1:0-3489 GCF_020176795.1 Streptomyces sp. 8L | reverse complement strand
GGGCAGCCCCACAAGGGCCGCCCGGCACCGTCGTGCTGTCCCGCGGAGGTCAGTGCGCCCGCCCGGCGATCACCTCCGCCGCCGCCTGCCCGCACACGCGGGCCGCGCCGTGCGTGGCGATGTGCGCGGCGCCCCGGGGCGGAGCCACGTCGAGGCCCATCTCGACCACGGTCACGGAGGGGCGCGCCGCGACCAGCGCGTCCAGCGCGCGGGCCATCCAGGCGTGCCGGTGCACGTCCCGCGCGGCGACGACGAGAGGCCGCTCCCCCGCCGCGGCCAGGACCTCGGCCGTGCCGTACGAGTCCTCGGTGTAGGTGCCGGTCTCCGTGCCGGGACACAGCTTCGCGAGTTCGGGGCCGACGCCCCAGGGTGTCTGCGTCCCCACGGCGATGTTGGCCTCCGCGCCGAGGACCGCGACGTACGCGGGGCCCGTGAGCGGTACCACCGTGCCGGTGACCCGCAGGGCGCGGCGCGCGGCCACCAGTCCGACCGGGTCGCCTGGCGCGGTCCCCTCCTGTAGGGCCGCGCCCGGGCCGGCCGCCTCCCTGGCCCGCAGCGTCCAGCCGGCGAGCGCGCGCACCCGCGCGGCCGCGTCCGCCAGCCGTTCCTCGGGCAGTTCTCCGCCCCGTACCGCCGCGACGAGCGCGTCGCGCAGCCCCAGTACGGTCCCCTCGTCGAAGGGCCCGCCGCCGGTGCAGATGGCGTCGGCGCCCGCCGCGATGGCGAGGACGGCGCCGTGCTCCGTGCCGTACGTCGAGGCGATGGCCTGCATGTCCATGCCGTCCGTGACGACGAGGCCGTCGAAGCCCAGCTCCTCACGCAGGAGCCCGGTCAGGATGCGCCGGCTCAGGGTGGCGGGCCGGTCGGGGTCGAGCGCGGGGCTGATGATGTGCGCGCTCATGACGGCCTTGACGCCCGCGGCGACGGCGGCCCGGAAGGGCAGCAGGTCGCGTGCGCCGAGCGTGTCGAGTCCCACATCGATGCGGGGCAGCGAGTGGTGCGAGTCGACCGCGGTGTCGCCGTGCCCGGGGAAGTGCTTGGCCGAGGCCGCGACGCCCGCGCCCTGGAGCCCCTCGACGTAGGCGGCGGCGTGCCGGGCGACGAGCGCCGGGTCGGTGCCGAAGGACCGTACACCGATGACCGGGTTGTCCGGGTTGGAGTTGACGTCCACGGAGGGCGCCCAGGCCAGGTCGATGCCGCACGCGGCGAGGGCGCGGCCGAGTTCGGCCGCCACGTCCCGGGTCAGTGCGGTGTCGTCGATGGTGCCGAGGGCGTAGTTGCCGGGCACGGACGATCCCTGGCCGACCTCGATGCGGGTGACGTCGCCGCCCACCTCGTCCACCGCGACGAGGAGGCCGGGGTGGTCGGCGCGCAGCCGCGCGGTGAGCCGGCCGAGCTGCTCGGCCGACTCGACGTTGCGGCCGAAGAGGGCGACGGACGCGAGGCCCTCGTCCAGGCGGCGCAGTATCCAGTCGGGGGCTTCGGTGCCGCCGAAGCCGGGCTGGAGCACGGCGAGCGCGTCGCGTTCCAGGGTGCCGGGGGCGGTGGCGCGCGCGGGCGCGGCGGTCATCCCTTCACCGCCCCCGCGGTGATGCCGCTGCTGGCACGCCGCTGCATGAAGAGGAAGACGACCACGACGGGCAGGGTGAAGAACGAGGCGGCGGCCATCGTGGCGCCCCAGTCGTCACCGAAGTTGGTCTGGAACTGGGTGAGCCAGAGGGTCAGCGTCTGACCGCTGTCCTTGTTCAGGATGAGGACGAGCGCGTACTCGTTCCAGGCGGTGATGTAGCCGAACAGCGAGGTCGCCATGAGGCCGGGCGCCAGGAGCGGCAGGACGACCCGGACGAACGCCTGGAAGCGGCTGCAGCCGTCGACGAGGGCCGCTTCCTCCAGCTCCTTGGGCACGGCCGCGATGAACCCGCGCAGCGTCCAGACTGTGAAGGGCAGGACCATCATCATGTAGAAGAGGGTCAGCGGCAGCAGGCTGTTGAGCGCGTCGGAGTCGCGGACGATCAGGTAGACGGAGATCGTGAGGACTTCCCAGGGCGCCATCTGGGCGACCATGATCAGCAGGATGAACGCCTTGCGCCCCTTGAAGCGCATGCGCGCCACCGCGAAGGCCGAGAGCGTCGCGACGATCAGGGAGAGCAGCACCGCCCCGATCGTCACGGTGAAGCTGTTGCGGACGAACGTCCAGAAGCCCGGCGCGTGCACGGCCTTCGTGAAGTGGCTGAAAGTGGCGTGCACCGGGAAGAGGACCGGCGTCGAGGAGACGATGTCCAGGTCCGGCTTGAAGGCCGTCGTCACCATCCAGTAGATGGGGAAGACGAAGAAGACGAAGAGGATGACGGCGACGATGTTGGGCCAGAGCCGACCGGCCAGGGAGCGCCTCACAGCTCGTCCTCCTCTTTCAGGATGACGCGGAAGTAGTAGGACATCAGGGCCACCAGGATGACGATGGTGAGCATGGAGATGGCGGCACCGGTGCCGAAGTGCTGGTTGCCGAAGCCCTCGACGTACGCATAGACCGGCAGCGTCTCGGTGAGACCCTCGGGACCGCCCGCGTTGAGCGCGTAGACCTGGGTGAACGCCTTGAAGACCCAGATGATCTCCAGGAACGTGGTGCTCAGGAAGAACGGCTTGAGCATCGGGAACACGACTTGCCAGAAGGTGCGCCACGCGCTCGCGCCGTCCATCCTGGCCGCTTCGAAAATCTCCGCCGAGACGGTCGTGAGGCCGGCGAAGAGGTTGAGCGCCACGAAGGGGATGGAGCCCCAGACGATCATCAGGGTGATCACGGCGAACGTGGACAGCTGGTGGCTGAACCAGTTGTAGTGCTGCATCGCGTGCCAGCCGAGGCCGTTCAGGCCCCAGTTGACGACGCCGTTCTGGGTGTCGAACAGCCACTGGTAGACCGTGGTGCCCGCGACCTGCGGCATGGCCCACGCCAGGACCAGGCCGGTGGACAGCAGCAGCCGCATCGGCTTGCCGAGCCGGTTGAGCAGGAGCCCGATGAGCGTGCCGGCCACCATGATGAGGACGACGTTGGCGGCGGTGAAGGCGACCGAGCGGCCCGCGGTGTGCCAGAACTCGGAACTCGTCAGCTGGTCGGTGTAGTTGCCGAAGCCGTTCCACTGGGTGGTGTGCTGGATCAGCTGGAACGGTTCGAGGGTCTGGAACGAGATGAGCAGGTTGCGCACCAGCGGGTAGCCGAGCAGCAGCGCCGTGGCCACCAGCGTCGGCAGCAGGAGCAGGTACGGCAGGAAGCGCGTACCGCGTCCGTCCCGCGAAGGACGGGCGGGTCTCCCGGGAACCGTGGTCCCGTCACTGAGTGCGGCTCCGGGCGGCGTCACCGCCGGGTCCGGCCCCCTGGTCTTGGTGCCTCTGTACTGCGCGGCCATCCTTCTCGCTTCCTCGTGCCGTCCGCTGGGAACGCCTCAGCCCGCCCCCGGACGCCCGCCGCGGTCCGCGGGGAGGCGGGGCACGCGG
>NZ_JAIUKE010000460.1 GCF_020176795.1 Streptomyces sp. 8L | reverse complement strand
GCGTCACGGACGTCGTCGCGCAGGGCATCCGCGTCCCACAGGTAGTGGTTCAACAGCCGCTGCATCCCCTGGGGACCCGAGTCCCCGGCGGCCTCAGCCGGCGTCCAGCCGTTCTTGCGTTCTGCCCCACTCAGCAGTCCCCGCAGGTAGGACACCATCCGCCGCCGAGGCTCCACCCGCCCGAAACGCCCTGCGAACCGCGCCACGAAGTCATCCAATGCACCTGACCACCCGTCAACTATCTCTTCCACCACGAAGACGTCAACGACACCGCACGCGCCCCGTCACGGAGTGTCGTTGCAGTATTAGATCGTGTCCTATGTGGTGAGGCGGACGAGTCGTTTGTAGCAGCAGAGGGTTGTGGCGAGTCCGAGGAAGGTCGAGTAGTTGCGGGGGCGGCGTTCGTAGCGGTGGTTGAGTCTGCGGTAGCCGGTCAGCCAGGACATGGTCCGTTCGATCACTCACCTTCGGCGGCCTCGTGTCTCGTGTGGAGACCTGCGATCATCGCCCTCAGACCTTGGCTGTCGTGGACGTTGGGTGCGGAGACGCCGACGACGAGGGGCAGCCCGTTCGCGTCCGACAGGACGTGCATCTTGGAACCCGGCCTACCTCGCTCCACGGGGCTCGGACCTGTGTGTACGCCCCCTCTTTAGCCCGCACCTGAGCCGAGTCGAGGACCGTCCGCGTGACTTCGAGCTTCTGGAAGTCCCGGTCGTCGCCGATTCGCTCTACCTGACCCTGATGACGGCCATCAGCTGAGTCCACAGCGCCGGACTTTGGCCCGGCCCTGTCAGGTACGGGCTTTGAACTCGTGAGACGCTGGCCCACGATACGGACCTGTGTCTGGAGTGTCGTATGAGTGAGTGGACCGTACATGGAAGCCGAACGATATATACGAGCCCTTGGGTGGAGCTCGATCTCGTGGACGTCGAGCCAACGGGCCGCGATCGGTACGAGCACCACTTGATCAAATGGGCTCCCGTCGCTGCGGCCGTCCTCCTCAACGATGACGACCAGGTTTTGCTGATGTGGCGACACCGATTCGCGACGGACACCTGGAACTGGGAGATCCCGAGTGGCATCGTCGAGAACGGCGAGGAACTGGCTCAGGCCGCCGCACGGGAGGTGCTCGAAGAGACCGGCTACCGCGTCGACGCCGCTCGGCTGGAACCGCTCGCCTACAACCAGCCCGTCGGCGGCATGAGCAACGCCGAGCACCACGTCTACCTGGCTCGCGATGCTGTACGCGTAACGGACCCGGTGGACACCCACGAAGCGGACAGTATCGAGTGGCATCCCCTGAGTACCGTGCAGGGAATGATCGACGATCGACGGATCGTCGCGGGCGTTGCTGTGACGGGCCTGCTTCAGCTCCTCGCGCGCCGTTAGCTGATCACCTCTGCCCAGCGGGCGGGAGCGCGGGGCACGCTGCCGTGGTTTCCAGGACTTCGTGGAGGTCTCGCACGGCCGGGTGGGTGCGGCTACGGACCGGTACGGACGCCAGGAGCTCGCGGGCCCGGGAGATGACGATTCCTGTTCGGTGCTCCTCTGGGAGGCCGAGAAGCAGGATTTCCGTCTCCCTACAGGCAACGGACGTCTCTCCGACCTGCATGAGACAGGACGCTTCGTCCATGGCGATCAACGCCTGGTCGAGGTGTTCGGTGGGTGCGTACAGGTCGTGCGCTTTGGCGAGGGAGCTTTGTGCCCGGCGGGTGTCGCCGAGAGTGGTCCACATGCTTCCGTCGTGCCAGGCGAGTTGTCTCTCCGTATAGCCGTAGGCGGTGTCGGAGGTCTCGGCGCTGCCGAGACGGCCGAACGCCTTGTGCGCCAAGGCCATGGCAGCGGGGAGAGCCCGTCAGGCGGGGCGAGGGCGCCGTGCTCTCCGCGCGAGCGGAGGTGAGCCGTGGTCGGCCGCCTCGACGACGCCGTCGAGCCCGCCTCTCCGCGCGAGCGGAGGTGAGCCGGAGGCCCGTCGTGGGCACCGTCATGTCTCCCCGTGCTCTCCGTGCGAGCGGAGGTGAGTCGTGATACCACTTTGGCAGAGTCTGAACTCCGGGGGGTCTCCGCGCGAGCATAGGTAAGCCGGCGAGACACGGGCTCCGATCGTCCTGCCGGGTTTGTTCTCCGTGCGAGCCGCGTTGAGCCGGCGGACGCGGACGGCACACGACCACTTCCACACCACCCAACTTTGAAGACCCGCTAAAGCCCCGGAGCGCGCTTCAACGGGTTGGCAACATAAGGCGCGTTCGCCGATCGGCCAAACCGGCGAACAGGCAGACCACAGATAATCCACCGCCACGCCCTACCAACACGTCGAGAGGCCCCCACCACTACCAACACGCACCGCAATTCCGCCAAGAGGCTGTCAGCGGGAGGCCATCACACGGCCGCGTAGCTTGCCCGGAAGAGGTCCTGCGCCCGCTCCACGTCCCTCGGCATACGCAACTGCACCTCGAGATCACCCGTCCCGTGGTGACCGAGCCCCGAAACGTCCCGGGTGAAACCCGGAACGAGGTCGGCGTCCTTCGGATCGACCTTCAGGTAGACCAGCAGCTTGCTGCGCTGCGGCGGGCACACGCAGGCGAAGTTCCGCAGCCGCTGATAGGCCCGGTAGGTCTTGCGCTCCACCCGGTTCACGCCGTCCCCGAGCCCCAGCAAAACCTCGTCGACTGCGCTCGCCAACTCCACCATCGCCGCGCTTTGAACATCGGCCGCCGAACGGGCAACCGGCCGGCGCCGAGCCCGGCGAGGCGCCTCCATGCCGCCGCTCACCGAGGCCACGGTCTCAAGAGCGAACAGGTCACGGCCGAAGAGCCGGTAGCGGACCAGGTCGATCGACCGCCGGTGCTCACGCACGGCATGCACGTCGTAGCGAGTGAAGTCGCCGGCGATACAGATCAAGCGGGGTCCACTCCACAAGACCTGAGACGCGGCCGTCGTCCCGAGCCGGCCCCGGACCAGGTGCTCGAACTCCGCACGGTGGTCCATCAGCCATGACAGATAGAACAGCCCTTGGTTGATGACGCCGGCATCCGAGCCGCGCTTGTACTCGACAATGACCGGCGATCCGTTCTCGTCCAGCCCGAGCGAGTCGATCCGGCCTCCGTGCACCGGACCAGTGCTGTACTCGCTCGCCAAGAACCGGACACCCAGCAGCGTCTCCATGTACGCCTCGACGAGACCCTGCACATCGGCCTCGATCTCAGCAAGACGCGGCATGACCTCGGTCATGCCGCTATTCGTCGTGTCTGTGCGGAACAGCTTCAGGCCCGACACCTTCCCCTCCTCGGTTCGGAGAGAGTCAACACCGATGGGGTGCGGGATTGTTTCCGCGAGAGGCTTCGAGAACGTGAACATAGTGTGTGAGACCCCGCGTACGCCGCGACCGGAGTGCGCTCGCGTGGCCGGTCGTCGGAGATCCACCATTTCCCCATGCGTTCCCATGACCCCGGGGGACGGCGTCGAGGAGCCAAGTTTGCGCAGGTCATTACCTATAGCTCAGTGGATAGTCCATGTGCCTTCTAAGCGCCTGCCGCATCAGCTGCGAAGAACAACCTGTTGGGGGTGCAGAGCTTGTGAAAAACCTGCGTCGGCGGGGAGGACAGTCGAGGACGGTGGCGTAGGTGTTGAACACGCCGGAACACCCCCGCATCGGCGGGGAGAACTGACGCTCCTCGCGCTGCCGTTCCTCGCGCTCCGGAACACCTTCGCAGACGCGGGGGCGTTCCAGCCGTGCCAGATCCGCCACAGGGGCCGGATGGGTCTTCCCCGCCGAAGTGGAGATCGTCCCGGGTCCGCGCTGACACCCGGATGACCTCGCAGACTTCTCCGGGAGGTCGTCCCGGCGCGGAACGGCCGGAAGGCCGATAGCGCCGTGCCGCGACGCTGCCGGTCGCGGGACGGTCGTCGCCCTCTTACGACCGTCGGCCTTCGCCGGACGCCGCGGCGGTGTGGTGGAGTGCCTCTTCCACGGCCAGTTCCGTGCCCTGCCGGAAGGCGATCGTGAAGGCGGCCTCGCCCAGGATCGCCGTGGTCGCCGCGGCCACCCGGTCGACGTCACCGCGTTCCGAGGGCGGCAGGGGGGCGCCCACTCCCCGGCGGGCGGCGTCGGCGGCCCCGAGCAGCAGTGCGGCACGGCGCGCCGACGCGGTGTCCCCCTTGAGTACCGAGGCGCCCGCGATGCCTTCGAGGGACAGGGCGAGCGCGCGCGGCTCGTCGAGGGAACGGGCGACGTCCAGGCCGCTGAGCTGGTGGCGCAGGGCGTCGGCGACGTGGCCCCGGAGTTCGGCGACGAAGCCGAGTTCGGCCCGCAGCAGATGGTCGCCCGCCTCGGAGGACACGTCGGCGTGCCCGTCGCGGATGTGCAGCAGGTGCCGCTCCGCCCGGTCGAGGTCGCCCGAGCGGCGCGCGCCGAGCGCGAGGCCCATCTCCGAGTGGATCTCACCGTATTTGTAGCCCTGTTCCGCGGCGATACGGCGGGCCCGCTCGTGCAGTTCGCGTCCCTGTTCCCAGTCACCGGCGAGCAGCGCGAGCCGGCCGAGCCCGGAGAGCCGCGCCGACACTTCGGCCTCCAGGCCGAGTTCCCTCGCCATCCGCAGCCCTTCGTGCTGCAAACGTGCTGCCTCGGCGTAGTCGCCCTTGATCTCGGCGAGCACGGCGAGCGGCGAGACGGCCTGCAACTCGCCCCACTGGTCACCCAGTTCGCGGAAAATCCGGGCGCTGCACTGCCCGTCCCGGCCGACCGCGTCAAGGCCGCCGCCCACGAGGGCCAAGCTGGCTCGCAGGCCGAGCGCCGCCGCGATGCCCCAGCTCTCCTGCGCGCCGTCGAAGAGGCCCAGCACCGTCGCGTTCAGCTCCGCCGCGGCGGCCACCTCGCCGGCGCTGAACAGGCCGTACGCGCAGAGCCACAGGGCACGGGCGCGGCGTACCTGGTCGGGTCCCGCGCCCGTGGCCGAGGCCGCGCCCACGTCGGCGCGCTCTCCCGTGAGGAGTGCGAACCCCGCACGCAGGAGGACCAGTTCGAGCACGTCGGCCTCGGGAACCGCGGCCAGCACGCGGGAGAGCTCACGTCGCCCTTCGGTCAGCCGGCCGCGCAGCAGCCACCACCAGCACAGGGCCGTGGCGAGCCGCACGGCCTCGCTGTGACGCCCGGTGGCTGCGCGGCGCAGCGCCTCGTCGAGCGCCGCTCGCAGGTTGCCCGCGTCCGCGTCGAGCCGGGCGAGTCGATCGCGCTGCTCCGCGCGGCGCAGCCCGGGTTCAACGCGTTCCGCGAGCGCCAGGTAGTGGCGCAGGTGCCGGTCGCGTACAGCGGCGATGTCCTGCATCTCGTGCAGCCGCTCGGTGGCGTAGGCGGCGACGGATTCGAGGAGCCGGTAACGGCGTCCCGCGGGACCCTCCACGACGATCACAAGGGACCGGTCCACGAGCCGCGTCACAAGGTCGAGCACCTCGTCGCGGGCCACACCCTCGCCCGCGCACACGGCCTCAGCGGCGGCCAGGTCGCAGCCGTCGGTGTGCGCGGCGAGGCGCCGCAGGACGATGCGCTCGGGAGCGCCGAGGAGCTCCCAGCTCCAGTCGATCATGGCCCGGAGGGTCTGGTGGCGGGCGGGCGCGCCCCGCCGCCCGGCGGTCAGGAGCCGGAAGCGGTCACCGAGCCGTGCTGCCAACTCGCCGACTCCCAGGGCGCGTACCCGGGTGGCGGCGAGTTCGAGAGCGAGGGGGATGCCGTCCAGTCTGCGGCAGATCTCGGCCACGGCCGCGCGGTCCCCGGGCTCGAAGGTCTCCGGGTCGGCGGGAAAGCCGGGCGCCGACGCGGCGGCGCGTTCGGTGAAAAGCTTGACGGCGTCGTCGGTCTCCAGAGGTTCCACGAGGAACACGGACTCGCCCGTCAGCCCGAGCGGCTCCTGGCTGGTGACGAGGACCCGCAGTCCTGGCGCGGTACGCAGCAGGAGTTCCGCGAGGTCCGCCGCAGCGTCGACGACGTGCTCGCAGTTGTCCAGGACGAGCAGGGCGGTGCGGTCCCGCAGCACGTCGGCCAGGCGGTGGGCGAGGGATGGCGCGTGTGCGGCGGCGGTGCCGGGCGGGGCGGACGGCGCGTCGTCCCGGATGCC
Source organism: Streptomyces sp. 8L (assembly GCF_020176795.1). Taxonomy (GTDB): domain Bacteria; phylum Actinomycetota; class Actinomycetes; order Streptomycetales; family Streptomycetaceae; genus Streptomyces. Next base: position 3,396 of record NZ_JAIUKE010000460.1, on the reverse strand, counting down.
GAGGACGGCGGCCACGGCCTGGGAAAGATCGGCGGTGGTGCCGCCACGCGCTCCGGAGAACTCCACGAGCCAGACGCCGTCGGGCGCCCTCCCGGCTCCCGTCGTGCCCGCGGCGGCCAGGGCGAGCCGGGTCTTGCCGACGCCGCCGGGCCCGGTGAGGGTGACCAGCCTCTGAGTGCTGAGGAGTTGGGAGAGCCGGGCCAGGGCTTCTGCGCGGCCGACCAGAGGGGTGAGCGGGGCGAGAAGGTTCGAGTGCGGCGGGCTCGCGGGCGCGGGGCGGTGGGTGCCGCCGGTCGCGGCCGGGCCTTCGGCGCCCGCCGGTTCCTGCGAGGTCGCGCGGGCCCCGGCCGGGGCGATGCCGGTCGCGGGGCCGTTCCGTCCTGGCGGTGCGGTGCGGGACGTGCGCTCCAGGCCGGGGTCCTGGCGCAGCATCGCGCGGTGGAGCGATGCGAGTGCGGGGCCGGGGTCGACGCCGAGATCCTCGGCGAGGCGACCACGGAGGTCCTCGTACGAGACGAGCGCCTCGCTCTGCCGCCCGGCCAGGTAGAGCGCCCGCATCTGTAGGGCGCGGAGCCCTTCGCGCAGAGGGTGGCGGGCCACCAAGCCGGTGAGCTCGCCGACGAGGAGGACATGGTCCCCCGTCTCGATGCGGGCCTCGGCCTGCTCCTCCATCGCGACGAGCCGCTGCTCGGCGAGGCGGGCCGCGGTCGCGCGTACGAACTCCTCGTCGGCGAAGTCGGCGTACGCGGGCCCCCGCCACAAATCGAGGGCCTCGGTGAGCAAGGCGGCGCGGGCACGCGGGTCCGCCGGCAGGCGGGCTTGGGACATGAGGGCGTCGAAGCGGTCCGCGTCCACCTCGTCGGCGGCCGGGTCGAGCCGGAGGCGGTAGCCCGGTGCCTGCCGTACGACGCGGTCGCGGCCGAGGGCCCTGCGCAGTTGGGAGACCTTCGCCTGGAGGGCGCCGAGGGGTTTGCCCGGCGGTTCCTCCCCCCACAGGTCCTCGACGAGGCGGTCCTCGGAGACCGGTTTCCCGTCGTGTGCGAGCAGGTCCGCGAGCAGCCCCCGGACCTTGGCCTCGGGGACCCGGACGGCGTCCCCCTCGTCGTCCCACACCGTCAGTGGTCCGAGCACCCCAAACCGCATGCGGGCAACGGTACAGGTCGTCGCGGTGATCGGGGGACCGTCAGCGGACCGTCAGCGGACCCGAAGCGGTGTCGCGCATGCTCGCCGAGTCGGGTGCCGCGGGGCACCTGGCGGCAGCGCCGCGAGAGGGGAGCGCCGGGGATGACGAGGTACGCGGGCACCAGGGCCGTGGTCATCGGGCAGGACACCGGGATCGGGCTCGCCATCGCCAAACGCCTCGTGGAGGGCGGCGCAGAGGTGGTGCTGGCGGCGGACGGCGACGCGGAGCGTACGCGCACCGAGCTGGGGTCCGCCGCCAGGGTGGTGGCAGCGGACGCCCTCGTAGCCGGCGGTGGGCCCGCCGATCACGGCGGTGCGGCGGGTCTTTGGCCCGGAGACCAAGTCGAATTCGTGTTCGCGGATGCCGTGGCGACGGCGCGGCCACTGCTGCCGTATGTCGCGGACGGCGGCGCGATCGTGCTCACCGCCGCCTCCCCCGCCCCTGTGCCGGTGGGCGCGCTCGCCGCCGAGCTCGCTGCCCGCGGCATCAGGGTCAACGCGGTCGACCCGGGCTGTATCGACGAGCCCGGCGACGACGGTCCGCCGCTGCCGCCGCTCGGCCGGCTGGGCTCCGCCGAGGAGGTGGCCCGTGCCGCGCTGTTCCTCGCGACGGAGGCGACGTTCACGACCGGTGCGCGCCTCGCTGTCGACGGCGGGCTCGGCCGCCCCTGACCCGTATCGCCCCGGGCGCCCGACGCGCACCCGGCTTCTCCGCCCCGGCCGACCACTTCAGTCCCAACGCAACCGGAGATCACACCATGAGCACCTCACCAGACACCGCCGCCGCGGGCGAGGACACCCTTGCCGCGCCCGACGGCGGGGGCGTGGGCGAGCCGCGGAAGCTGCCGCTCTTCGCCCTGCTCGCCCTGGCCACCGCCGTCTTCATCACCAGCCTCACCGAGACCCTCCCGGCGGGCCTGATCCCCGCGATGAGCGGCGACCTGCACGTCAGCGAGTCCGCGACCGGCCAGACGGTGACGATCTACGCGATCGGCACCGCCCTGACCGCGATCCCGCTCACCGCGGCGACCTCGGCCGTCCCGCGCAAGGTCCTGCTCCTGCTCGCCATGGCGGGCTTCGCCGTGGCCAACACCGTCACGGCAGTGTCGTCGATCTACGGCCTGACGATGGTGGCCCGGTTCCTCGCGGGGGTCGCTGCGGGCCTCGCCTGGGCACTGCTCGCCGGGTACGCGCGGCGCATGGCGCCCGTCCCCCTCCAGGGCAAGGCGATCGCGATCGCCATGGCGGGTATCCCGGTGGCGCTCTCCCTGGGCGTCCCCGCGGGTACGTTCGTCGGCTCGGAACTGGGCTGGCGCGTCTCCTTCCTCGCGATGACCGCGATCACGATCGCCGTGCTGGTGTGGATCTTCGCGGCCGTGCCCGACGCTCCCGGTCAAGAACGCGGTGAGAGCCCGAAGCTGCTGAGCGCGGCACGGGTCCCGGGGGTGGCACCGGTGCTTTTCGTGACCTTGCTCTTCGTGCTCGCGCACACCATCTTGTACGCGTATGTGGCCCCGTTCCTCGGCGACTTGGGGCTCGGCCACAACACCGACCTGGTGCTGCTCGTCTTCGGAGCGGCCTCCCTGCTCAGCATCTGGACGGTGGGCACGCAGATCCACCGCAGGCTGCGCACGCTGACCGTCGCGAGCACGCTGCTGGTGGCCGCGGCGGCGGCGCTGCTCGCCGTTGTGGCCGACCACACGGCGCCGGTGTACGTCGCCGCCTTCCTGTGGGGTCTGGGCTGGGGTGGTGTCCCCACCCTGTTGCAGACGGCCGCGGGCGACGCGGGTGGTGACGCCGCCGACGCGGCCCAGGCGATGCTCGTCACGCTGTGGAACGTCGCCATGGCGGCCGGCGGTCTCCTCGGCGGGATCCTTCTCGACGTGGCGGGCAGCGGCTCCTTGCCCTGGACGATGCTGCTGATCCTGCTGCCCGTACTCGTGGTGGTGGTCCTCGCCCGCGGCCACGGTTTCCCCCGGAGGCGCGCCGCCTCGTAGGCCTCTTCACCACACCGCCCGTGACCTCGGCGCCCGCACCGTGCAGGGCTCGGGGCCGACCGACACGCTCGTCCAACTGGCCGAGGCACTCGTCACCGCCTCCTCCAACCACTACCGGGGCTGGGGCGACGTCGTCCCCTTCGCCGCGAGCACCGCCGCCCGGATCGGAGAAGTCTCAGGCTGCCGCGTCGCAGACATCGACACCAACCAATGGATC
>NZ_JAIUKE010000459.1:8774-9534 GCF_020176795.1 Streptomyces sp. 8L | reverse complement strand
ACCGGCCCCCGGCTGTCCCCCAACCCCGCGCGTTGGAAGGGACTTTGGCCGTGCCCCGGCCCGACCGACGCCCGGGGCGGGCCGCTTGTAGCCTGGCGGCCTCTTCCCGAGTCCTGGAGGGCCGATGGCCGCCGCACAGTTGCCCGAGACCGAGTTTTCACCGCTCCTGCGCACCGACTTCACCGACGAGGCGGCCTGGCGCGCGCTGCTGGACGAGATCGGTGACGACTGGCTGACCGTGCTGGCCGACCCGGCTCACGAGGGGCTGTCCGTGGACGGCCTGCTGGCACTCGTTCCGGCGGGCAGCCGCTTTCCCGTGCTTGTCGTCGCCGACGAGGTGACGTTCTCCGGGGACCCCTCCGGCGGGCGCACGCTGCTGCTCGTCGACGCCCAGGAGGAGCCCGGCCGGACGTTCCGCGCCGAGGTGCCCGGTGCGTTCACGTCCGCCCTCGGCAATCTGGCGATCTCGAACCTGGGCTTCGGGGAGTACCTCGACTCGCTGGACGACTCCGGCGTCTACCGGCTCTCGCCGGGATACCTCAGGGCCATGGCCGAGCTGGAGGCCGCCCAGCGGCAGGCGGCGGGCCCGGGCGACTCGCGTGCGGCGGGGAAGGCGCCGGGAGCCGTGCGCGGGCGGATCGCCGGGCCGGGGAGCGGCCGAGGCACCGCCCCCCGCCCCCGGGGGGGGGCGCCCCGGGCCGGCGGCCGGCCCATCGCCTCCGGCTCGTGCTCGGGGCGGACCGTGTCGATGCGGTTGTTG
>NZ_JAIUKE010000459.1:0-8767 GCF_020176795.1 Streptomyces sp. 8L | reverse complement strand
GGGGGGGGCGCGGGGGGGGGGGCCCCCCGCGCCCCCCCCCCCCCCCCCGCGGCGGGGCCCCCCCCGGAACTCCGGGGGTTCCGCCGAAGCCCTGAGGGCCCGGCGGGATCGGGGGGATCGGCGGCGGGCCGGGCGGCGCCGGGCCCTCTGCCCCGGGCCCGTACGCGGCCCGTATCCCGCCCGTACGCGGCCCGGGCGGCGGGCCCGGCGGCGGTGTCGGTGGGGTCAGTGGTGTCAGTGGGGTCAGCCGCGCAGCAGGTCCGCCGCGCGTTCCGCGACGGCGTAGACCGTCGCCTCCGTGTCCGCGGAGACGACCGTCGGCATCACCGACGCGTCCGCGACGCGCAGGCCGTCCACGCCCCGTACCCGGAGCTCGGTGTCCACGACGGCCCCCGCGTCCGTGTCGGTGCCGATCGCGCACGTCCCCGCGTAATGCCCGAGGCTGTGCAGGTTGCGGAACAGGTACGCGCACAGCGCGTCGTCGTCCTCGGCGCCGGGGCCCGGCAGTTCCTCCGTGCCGTGCCACAGCGACAGCGCGGGCGCCTCGCCGATCGTGCGTGCCGCGCGCAGCCCTGTGACCATGAGGTCGGCGTCGTGCTGATCGGCGTAGTAGCGCGGGTCGATCAGCGGCGGCGCGGCCGGGTCCGCGTCGGCGAGCCGCACGGTGCCCCGGCTGTACGGGGCCATGAGGCCCACCATGATCGTGTAGCCGTCGCCCGGGGCGGGCCCGTCCAGGCCCTTCGCGCGCAGCGGGACGTCCACGAGCCGGAGCTGGAGGTCGGGGCCCGAGCACGCCGGGTCGCGCGGGTCGCCGCGCAGCAGTCCGAGCACCTCGGCGTGGTTGTTGCGGGAGTGGGGCACGGCGGTGGCGGACCGGTAGACGAGGCCGGAGGCGACATGGTCCTGGAGGTTGGCGCCGACGCCCGGCAGGTCCACGCGCGGGGCGACGCCGGTCTGGTCCAGGTGGTCGCGGGGCCCGAGGCCGGAGAGCATGAGCAGCTGCGGCGAGCCGACGGCACCCGCGGCGAGTACGACCTCGCCGCCGGGGGAGCAGTGTGCGGTGCGCGGCCCGGCGCCGGTGTCCTGCCCGGCGGGTGCCGCGTACTCGACGCCCGTGCAGCGCGGCACCCTGCCCTGCCCGCTCGGCGCCGGCCCGTTCGGCGCCGGCCCGCTCGTCCCCTGCCCGCTCGTCCCCTGCCCGCTCGGCGCCCGCCCGTGCGGATCGTGGTCGTCCCCGTCCGGGCCGTCCGCCGCCCGCTCGTCCGTCCCCGCGCCGTCCAGCAGCAGCCGCCGCACCGGGGAGTCCGCCTCGACCCGCAGGTTCGTCCGGCTGTCGAGGACGGGCCGCAGGTACGCGTCCGCCGCGCTCTCCCGGGCGCCGTCCACGATGCTGAGGTCCCCCCAGCCGAACCCCATCGTGAGGCCCGCCGCCAGGTCGCCCGTCCTCGGGTGCCCGGCCTGCACCGCCGCCGCGAGGAACGCCCGCGCGACCGGGTGGCGGTCGTGGTGCCCCGCCGGGGCGACCCGCAGGGGGCCCGCCGTCCCGCGTACGGCGGGGTCGCGGCGCCGCACACCGGAGACGTTCTCGCTGCGCTTGAAGTACGGCAGGAGGTCGTCGTACCCCCATCCCTTCGCGCCCGCGGCGGCCCACGCGTCGTAGCTGGAGCGGTGGCCGCGCAGGAACGCCATCGCGTTGATCGCCGAGGAACCGCCGAGTCCGCGCCCGCGCGGCCAGGGCACCCGGTCGCCCGCGGAGCCCTGCGGCACCGTGGTGTCCGCCCAGTCGGCGGCCGAGCCCAGCAGCGAGGGCCAGCGCCGCGGCGGGGCGCTCCGGGGTTCTGCGGGTCCGGCCTCCAGCAGGAGGACACGGCTGCCGGGGTCCTCGGACAGCCGCGTCGCGAGGACGCAGCCCGCTGTCCCGCCGCCGACGATGATGTATTCGTACGTGTCACGTTCGGGCACCGCAGGTCGACCTCCCGACGGATTCGTGGCGCATGCGGGGGTTTCGTACGGAGTGCCCAGAAGCGGCCCGGACACACCTCGCCCGCGCTGTTCCATACGCGGTGTTGTCTCCGGCGGCGGTAGGGGGCAACGCTCCGGCAGCCGCGCGCGCTGCTGGTCCGGCAGCCGCGCACCGTGCTGGTTGTATTGACCACGAGCGTTGTTGACCACAGGCAGACGACTCGCTCGTTGCTGTGGGCCCGACCCGGCCGATGGTCGACGGTGCTCAGGCGGTCGCGTTCCGCACGTGGCTCTCCGCTCGTACATGGTGGGCGGCCGTCGAGCAAGCGGCGCGTACGAAAGCGGCGACAGACGGAGAGCGGGCGTCCTGGGGCCACGCGACGACCAGTGTGCAGTTCGGCAGGTCACCGACCGGCCGGTAGGCAATCCCGGGGCGCGGGTTGCGTCGGGCGACCGAGGCAGGTGCGAAGAACACAATGCTGCCCGTCTCGACGAGGCTGAAGATCTCCGACAAATTCGAGGCCGACCTCGTTGCCCCAGGGGCGGGTGGCGTGGCGCGCCCGGCGTCTGCTGGTGCGCCGCTGGGGAGGTTTCGGCCGGCCAGGTCGGCCAGGCACAGCTCGGTACGGGCGGCGAGCGGGTCGGTGGCGGCCATGGCCACCAGGACCGGCTCGGTCAGCAGCGGCTCGCTCTCCAACCCGCGGTCGTCCATGGGGCAGAGCACGAGTGCGACATCGGCGAGGCCATCACGCAGCACCTGGGGTTGATCGCCGAACCCTCCGAGGACCAGCTCGGGAGGCAGGGCTGCGGGGTCGGCGCCGTAGGTGTCCAGGATCTGCGGCAGCAGACCGCCGTCGATGTCGGCCTTGAGTGCGATCCGCAGCCGCGGCGCCGCACTGCCTGCATGCCGGGCCCGGTGGGCAGCGGCGGTGACCGCCTCCAGGGCGGTTCTGGCGTCACGCAGCAGGACCTCCCCGGCACCGGTGAGTTTCGTCTGCCGGGTGGTCCGTTCGAACAGCGTCACGCCGAGCTGTCGTTCAAGGTCCCGGATCGTGCGGGACAGCGGGGGCTGTGCCATGCCCAGCCGGTCGGCTGCGCGCCCGAAGTGCAGCTCCTCCGCGACCGCGACAAAGTAGCGGAGCTGCCGCACCTCCAGATCACTCATACCGCCAGGGTATCAATAGCGACCAAGATGGTACTTCACCTGCGCCTTTGCGCCGGGTTCACTCGAAAGTGACCACCCGGCACACCCCTGGGGTTCGCCGCCGACCGCCACGCATGGAGGCACTCGTGCTCGTCATTACTACGCCCACCGGTGACATCGGCCGACAGGTTCTGGACCGCGTCCTTGCCGGCGGTGAGCCGGTCCGGGTGATCGCCCGCGACTCCTCCCGCCTCCCTGAGCACGTGCGCGCGCAGGTGGAGGTGGTGGAGGGCTCACACGCCGACGCGGACACGATCGCGAAGGCGCTGGAGGGCGCGGACCGGCTGTTCTGGCTCGTGCCGCCGGCAGGCTTCCGGGACGCAGGCCCCGCCAGGAGCTACTACCTGGACTTCACTCACGCCGCCGCCCGGGAAGCCGCGAGCCGTGGCGTGCGGATGGTGCACGTCACGTCCCTGGGCGACGGGTACGACGGCGAGGCCGGCCTGTTGTCGGCCGCGCTCGACATGGACGAGCTGATCGAGAGCACCGGCGTGCAGTATCGGGCGCTGGCACTGCCGTTCTTCATGGAGAACGTCCTGCGCCAGGTCCAGCCGATCGCGCGGCAGGGCGTGTTCTCCATGGCGAACTCCGCGGACCGGACGTTGCTGACCGTCGCCACCCAGGATGTGGCCGCGGCGGCGGCAGATCTTCTCCTGGACAACACCTGGAGCGGTCAAGCCCGCGTTCCCCTGGCCGGCCCGGACAGCCTGACGCCCGACGCGATGGCAGAGATCATCACGGAAACCCTGGACCGCACGGTGCGCTACCAGCAGGTGCCGCTCGCGGACTTCCAGGACCGGATGGTGCAGCGCGGCGCGAGCCCGTCGCTGGCCCAGGACATGGCCGACATGGTCAACGCGCAGAACAACGGCATCTACGACGCCGAACCCCGCGACCCGGCCTCCGCCACAGCCACCGACTTCCGCCAGTGGTGCCAGAACGTCCTGAAGCCGGCCGTGCAGTCCTGATCAGCACGCCGGTCAGTGCCCGGCCCAGCCGCCTCATCCGGCGCCGGAGGAAGCGGTCCGCACTCCAGGTCCTCACACCCTCAGAGGTACAGGTGTCCCACCCCAGTGCACGGTTGACGGTCCACGGCGGGCGTCTGCTCGTTGAGCGAGTTCGCGGCGGTAGGCCCGTCGCTCATGGTGCCGATGAGATGGGTGTTTCTCGCGCCACCGGTCGACCACCCATCAGTCGCGTCAACAACCCTGCGGGTCACTACAGCTGGTCCGGCAGCGGCACACGGTGCTGGTCCGGCAGCGGCCCGGGCGCGACCGGGGACCGCATGGCGAACCACTGCTCGGCGCCGTACGCCTCGAAGCGCTCCACCTCGACGAACCCCAGTTTCGCGGCGAGGCGCATCGAGCGGACGTTCGCGGTCTGGGTGGCGAGGACCACCGGCTCGCCGGGGAGCGCGCCCGCGAGCCAGTCGAGTGCCGCCGCGCACGCCTCGGCGGCGTATCCATGTCCCCACGCCCTCGGCAGGAACAGGTAGCCGAGCTCGACCTTTCCGGCTGCCCTGCGGAGCTGTCCCGTGTCCCTGGTGAGCATGATCTGGCCGATCATCGCTCCGTCCAGGTCGACGGTGAAGCTCCCGGGACGCCGTCCGGCCGACTCGGGCATCTCGCGCTCCAGCTCGCCGCGTGGCCGGGGGCCGCCGAGATAGGTGTGCACCTCCGGTGACGCGTACAGATCGATGAACGCGGCGTTGTCCCGGGTCTCTGGTTCGCGCAGCACGAGCCGCTCGGTCCTGATCGGGGCGGGCGGCCAGGCGACTTCGAGTTCCGTCATGGCGGGCAACGTAGCGGATGCCACCACGCACCGGGGGCGCGGTTGTCGCGCCGGGGAGCGTTCGCCGGGGTGTACGCGTACGCCGGCGTACGGCGATAACCGCAGGTGGGGCGGGTGCGCCCGGGAAGGATCGCGCGCGCCCCGGACTCCCGTGCGAGCCGTGATCCGTCCAGGCAGGACCTTCGCCGCATAACCTCTCAAACGAGATGGAGCGGCAAGAACGGACATGGATGCATCGCTAGCATCGATCATGATGTGGGGGGCGAGAGAAAGATCAGGAGGGGGCCGGTGATCGATCCGGATTCGCTGCCGCTGTCCGCCGCACCGCCGCTTTCGACACCCGCGGGGCCGGCGGGAACCGGTGCTGGAACAGGCTGAGTCGGCGGCGCGAGCGGTAGGCGGGACGCTCAGCGGAGACGAGGCCGTACGGATGCGGGAGCGCGTCGCGGCGCGGCCGGCGGAAGGGCCGGGGTCCCCCCCCCGCGACCCGATCACCGCCCCGCGTGCGCTCGGGAGCCTGCCCCTGGCGACGGCCACGGGCGGCTGACCGGCCCGGCGGGCCCCCGACCCGGGCCCACAAGCACCAGCACGTTCCATACGGACCAGCAGCATTCATACGGACCCGCAGGGTTCATACGGACCAGCACGGTCCACCCTCGACCCCCCTTCTCCCGGCCCCGGACCCCAAGTCCGGCTTCCGGCCCCGACTCGTACGGCCGGCCCTCGACCTGTTCCCCCGGCCCGGATGCGCCGTCCCTTCGTCCCGCGTTCCGAGAGGCGTTGACCGTGACCTTCCTGGAGATCGAACGTTCCACCGCCGAGGCCCTCCTGCCGGGACTCGACGCCGCCCTGACCGCGCACCCGCTCGACGTACTGGAGAGCGCCCCGAGCCCCGCCGTCGCGGCCTTCCGCGCCGCGGGCGGGCCCGCTCTGCTGGTGCCGAAGGACAACGCGGGCCTCGGCGCCACCCCGCTGGAGGCCGTACGCGTGCAGCGCGCGGTCGGCTCGCGGTGCCCCTCGCTCGCCGTGGCGACGACCATGCACCACTTCTCCGTCGCCGGGCTCGTGCGGGCCGCCGCGTACGGCAACGGGCTGGAGGGGCTGCTCCTTGAGGCGGTCGCGAAGGACCGCCTGCTGCTCGCGTCCGCGTTCGCCGAGGGCAACACCGGCCAGAACATCCTGAAGCCGCACATCACCGCACACCGCCGCGACGACGGCCGGATCGTGCTCAACGGCAGCAAGATGCCGTGCAGCCTGTCCCGTTCGATGGACCTGCTCACCGCCTCGGTCGTGATGACGGGCGAGGACGGAGTCGAGCGGCTGGCGGTCGCGGTCGTGCCGGCGGGCACCCCGGGGCTCGACGTGCGTCCCTTCTGGCGGACCCCGGTGCTCGCCGGGGCCGAGAGCGACCAGGTCGTGCTCACAGACGTCGAACTCGACCCGCAGATGGTCGTGATGACCGATGTCACGGCGGACGCGGTACCCGACTCGCTGAACCTCGCGGGCTTCCTCTGGTTCGAGATCCTCCTCACCGCCGGGTACGTGGGGGTCGCGAGCGCCCTGGTGGAGCGGGTACTGCGGAAGCCGGGCGGGCCCGCGGACCCGACGCCGTTCCTCGCCGACATCGAGGCTGCGGCGCTGTCGGTCGAGGCGGTGGCACATGTCATGGGGGATCTCGACCCGGCCCGGTGGACGGACGCCCTGCTGGTCAAGGCGTTGTGCGCGCGGTACGCGGCGCAGGACGCCATCGCGCGGACCACGACCGCCTGCCAGGCCGCGCTGGGCGGGATGGTCTTCGTCGGCAGCCCCGAGGCGGGCTACCTGGCGTCGGCCGCGACCGGCCTGACCTTCCACCCGCCGTCGCGCTCCCGGATGGGCGGCCCGCTGCGGGAGTTCCTGGACGGCGCGCCCCTGCGGATCGGCTGAGGCGGTTCATGAGGTACGAGGGAGGAGGTGGCAGCGTGCGGAGGACGAAGACGGGTGGCTCGGGGCGCCCGGGTGGGCGCGGCGGCGGCGCTCTGGTGGAGGTCGTGCGCGGCGTCGACGCCCTGCCGGACGGGCTCTGGCGGCAACTCGCGCCCCGTGACGACCCGATGTGGACACGTGATGTGTTCGCCGCGATGGAGAAGGGGCGCATCGGCCCCGAGGGGTACGCGTATCTGCTGCTCAGGCGCGGCGGAAACGTCGTCGCGGTGCTGCCGTTGTGCCTCTTCCGGGGGCTGCGGCTGGACGATGTCGTCGGCCCGCGCGAGCGGCGGACGCTGGCGCCCGTCCGGCGGTGGGCGCCCTGGCTGCTGCGCGTGCCGATGCTGTTCTGCGGCAACCTGCTCGGCCAGGGGCACCTGCTCTGCGCGGAGCCGCTGTCCGGCGAGGACGCGCGGCTGCTCGTGCGGGCGGTCAAGGGCTTCGCGCGCCGGGAGCGGATCGGCACGATCGTCTTCAAGGACTTCGCGCCCGACGCCCTCGACGCCCCCGGCGCGCCCAACGCCCCCGGCGCACTCGGCGCGCCCGACGCCCCCGGCGCGCCCGACTCGCCCGACGAGCCCACGTCGTTGGGAGAGGCGCTCGCGGACGCCGGGTTCTTCACGGTGCGGAGCCTGCCCGACACCGAACTCACCCTCGGCTACGGGTCGTTCGAGGAGTACGTGGCGGCGCTGCCCGCCAAGCCCCGGCGCAACGCGCGCAGCAAGCTGCGCAAGTCCGCCGCCACGCCCGGACTCAGAACGGAGACCGTCGCCGACTGGGGGCCCCTCGTTCCGGCCATGCTCGACCTGTACGGGCAGGTGATGGCGCGCGCCGACCAGACACTCGACGTCCTCGACGCGGACTTCCTGACGGCCCTCGCCGCGTCCACGACGGCCACCGCGGGTCCGGGCGGCGGGCAGGAGAGCCGGCTGGTCGCCTGCTTCCAGGACGACCGCATGGTGGCGTTCCTGCTCTGCCTGTTCGCCGGGGGCGGCGCGGTCGGCGCACGCATCGGCCTCGACTACGAACTCGCCCACGAGGCACGCCTCTACCACGCCGTGCACTACGCGGCGATCCGCCTGGCCCTCGAACGGGGCTGCCGGCACATCCGGTTCGCGCAGACCGCGTACGTACCCAAGCTGGAACTGGGCTGTGCGCTGGTCGAGCAGACGTACGCACTCACCCATCTGCGCCCGATCCGGCGGGCGTTGCTGCGGCGGCTGCTGCCGCCCGCGCTGGCCGGGGCCCGGGCGGACGCCCTCGCGGGGGCGCACGAGGCACGTCCGGCGCCGCCGCGGGAACCGGCGCCCGAGGCCGCCCGCGCACCCCGAGACACACGAGCGACCCGGCCCGGCCGGGAGGATGAGGACGAGGACATCGCATGCCCCGAGTAGAGGTGGATCTGCCCATCGCCGTGCCTCCCGAGGCGGCATGGGAGGCGGTGGTGGACGTCGAGCGCTACCCCGACTGCATGGACAACGTGGACGCCGTGACGGTCACCGCGCGGGCCGACGCCACGCACCGCACCACCGCCTGGTCGGTGCGGCTCAAGGGGTCCGTCCTGCGCTGGACCGAGGACGAGGTGATCGACCACGAGGCCCGCCGCTTCGACTTCCGCCAGGTCAGCGGGGATCTCGGTGAATTCGTCGGGCACTGGGGCGTGCGCCCCGCCGGGCCCGGGCACAGCACCGTCTCGCTGCACGCGGAGTTCGACATCGGCATCCCGCTGCTCGCGGAGATGCTGAACCCCGTCGCCGCCGACGCGCTGCGCGAGAACGCGGCGCAGATGCTGACCGCCCTGGAACGCCGCCTGACCGGCGCGGCGGGGGCGGCACACGTGGGCGG
>NZ_JAIUKE010000458.1 GCF_020176795.1 Streptomyces sp. 8L | reverse complement strand
GTGGCGGGCTCGGTGGCAGGCGGCTCGGTGGTGGCGGCGTCGGCCGCCGCGAGGGCCCTGCCTGCGGTTTCCGCGCCGGGCACGGCGGCGGACAGGGAGTCGGCGTCCCCGTCGTCGCTCGTTCGCACGGGCGCGGACCCGGCTTCCCGGGTGGCGGAGGTTCCGGGATTCCCCGGATCGTCCGGTGGGGCGTTTTCGGTGTCGTGGGCGGAGTGCGGTGCGGGGGCGGAGTCTGCTCCGGGTCCCGTACTCAAAGTGCGTTCGCCTCCTCGGTGACGCGATGGTGCGGTGCCGCCGTCAGCGGCGGCGGGGTGCTCGGGCAGCACGCGGGTGGCTCACGTGCTTCACGCGGCGCGGCTGCCGGATGATCCGCCGCTCGCGGGCCTGGGACGGCGTCACAGGTCGGCGAGCTTCTCCAGGACCGGGGCGGCCGCGCGCAGCTTCGCCCACTCGTCCTCGTCCAGGCCCTCGGCGAGAGAGGCCAGCCAGACGTTCCGCTTGCGGCGGCTCTCTTCGAGCATCGCCTCGGCCTGCTCGGTCTGCCTGACCACCTTCTGCCGGCGGTCGTCGGGGTGCGGCTCCAGCCTGACAAGCCCCTTGGCTTCCAGCAACGCCACGATTCTGGTCATCGACGGCGGCTGGACGTGTTCCTTGCGGGCCAGTTCGCCGGGTGTGGCGGAGCCGCACCGGCGCAGCGTTCCCAGGACCGACATCTCGGTGGGGCTCAGCGACTCGTCCACACGCTGGTGCTTCAGGCGCCGCCCCAGCCGCATGACGGCGGAGCGCAGGGAGTTCACGGCGGCGTCGTCCTCGGCGCCGTGGGACAGGACAGGCATGTATTTAGAGTAACTCATTACTCAACCTAAGTACCACCAGTGCGCACCGGCCCCAGGGTGGCATCGCACACATAATTCACTCGTACGAGTGGTGCTGTTCCGAAAAGTCCTCCGAAGGTCCGTACCGGGCCCTGAGGCTTGCCGACATGGCATCGACAGTGCTCAGCCTGCGGATCGACGGTGAGCTGCTCGACCGGATCAGGCACCATGCGGCCAGACGGGGGATGAGCGTGCAGGACTACGTGGTCAGAACGCTCGTGCGGGACGACTTCGACGAGCGCTTCAAGACGGCGGTCGACGAGACGGAGAGGTTCTACCGAAGCTCGACCGGTTGACCCGGCAGGACGCCAGGACAGAGCGGGCGGGCCCGGCGGCCTGGCCGGAAAAAGCGCACCGCCCGCCGGAGAGGAGCGTCTCCGGCGGGCAGCTGTGCGGCGCGCGCGGCGGCGGGGGCCACGTGCCCGGGGCCACGTGCTCGGGACCGCCTGCCCGCGACCTGTCGCGAGCCCGCGTACGCGTGGGCGCACGGCCCCTCGCGCGTACCGCGGGCGGGCGCCCGCCCGCGGGTCAGGCCAGGCCGAACGCCGGCATCAGGTAGTAGAAGAGGAACACCGCCGACACCACGTACATCGGGATCGGCACCTCCTTGCCGCGTCCCAGCGCCAGGCGCAGCACGGTGAAGGAGATGAAGCCGATGCCGATGCCGTTCGTGATCGAATACGTGAACGGCATCATCACCATCGCCAGGAACGCGGGGATGCCGATGGAGTAGTCGCTCCAGTCGATGTCCCTGATCGAACCGGCCAGGATCATGAAGCCGACCGCGACCAGCGCGGGGGTCGCCGCCTGGGACGGCACCATCGTGGCGAGCGGCGTGAGGAAGAGCGACGCCGCGAACAGCACGCCGGTGACGATCGACGCGAGGCCCGTGCGCGCGCCCTCACCGACGCCCGCCGTCGACTCCACGAAGCAGGTGCCGGCCGACGAGGAGCTGGCGCCGCCCGCCGCGACGCCGATGCCGTCGATGAACAGGACCTTGTTGATACCGGGAATGCGGCCCTGCGCATCGGTCAGGCCCGCCTTGTCACCGACGCCGAGCACCGTGCCCATGGCGTCGAAGAACGACGACAGCAGGACGGTGAAGACGAAGAGGATGCCGGTCAGGATGCCGACCTTGTGGAAGCCGCCGAACAGGCTGATGTGGCCGATCAGCCCGAAGTCGGGCGAGGAGACCGGGTTGCCCGGCCACTTCGGGGAGGTCAGGCCCCAGGACGGCACCTTCGCGACGAGGTTGATGACGATCGCGAGGACCGTCATCGCGATGATCGAGATCAGGATCGCGCCCGGCACCTTCCGCACCAGCAGCGCCAGCGTCAGCATCGCGCCCAGCGCGAAGATCAGCACGGGCCAGCCGTCGAGGTGGCCGGTGGCGCCGAGCTGGAGCGGCACGGTGGTGTCGGCCACGTCGGGGATGCGGGAGACGAAACCGGAGTCGACCAGGCCGATCAGCATGATGAAGAGGCCGATGCCGATCGCGATGCCCTTGCGGAGTCCGCCGGGCACGGCGTTCATCACGCGCTCCCGCAGTCCCGTCGCCACCAGCAGCATCACGACGAGACCGGCGAGCACGACCATGCCCATCGCGTCCGGCCAGCTCATCCGGGGTGCGAGCTGGAGCGCGACGACCGTGTTGACGCCGAGGCCCGCGGCGAGCGCGATCGGCACGTTGCCGAAGACGCCCATCAGCAGTGTGGTGAACGCGGCCGTGAGGACGGTCGCCGTGACGAGCTGCCCGCTGTCGAGGTGGTGCCCGTACATGTCCTTCGCGCTGCCCAGGATGATCGGGTTGAGCACGATGATGTAGGCCATCGCGAAGAAGGTGGCGAAGCCGCCCCTGATCTCGCGGGCGATCGAGGAGCCGCGCTCCGTGATCTTGAAGTAGCGGTCGAACCCGTTGTGCGGGTCCGCGGGAGGCCGACCGGCGGGGTCGGCCGGAGCGGTGGCCGGGGAGGGCATGCGTGGAGACCTCAGACGTCATCGAGTGCGGAACGGCGGGCTGTGCGTAAACGTGCGTAATCGGTGCAAAAACGGTGCGTAATCGGTCGGACGCGCTGCTCTTTGGATGTTTGAACGAGCAGATTAGGTCAACGATCAACCGGAAACCGTTTCAGTATGAATAAAAGTAGGTGAAGATCACCATCTCCGCGCGTAGACCCCGTGGGGCCACGGGCGGACCACCGCCTCCCGCCGTCCCCCCGGGCCGCCGGGCACGGCCTCCGAGGGCTTGTACATGTCTACGAACGGACCCCGCCGGGGACCCCCGCACCCCCCGCATAGACTGGCCGGTATGACCGGTCCCACGGCGACGCCGCAGCGCGAGGCCCCCGCGCCCCTCGAAGGGCCGATCGTCGCCACCGTCACGGGCGGCACGATCATCTGGTTCGTGATGTTCCTCGGCCAGCTCCCGTTCTACGGCTGGTTCAGCGACCACGGCCACGCCTGGTGGATCTGGACCTGCCTGACCGGCGCGGGCCTCGGCTGCTTCGGCATCTGGTACGTGCGGGCACGGGACGCCGCGATCAAGCGCGCGGCCTCAGCCCCGCAGGCGGACCCCGAGGCGGGCCCCGGCACCGACTGACGCACGGGCCGCCGGGGCCGGCCCGCCCGGCCCCGGTCCCGGAGCCCGGAGCCCGGGCGGTTCACGCGTCGAACCAGCGGTCCCGTTCCAGTTCCGCCGTGCGCGTCGGGTCCTCGAGCAGCGCCGCCACCTCGAAGCGGCGCGGCCACTGCCCCGCCGCCCAGGCGAGGGCTGCCGCGACGCCCTCCAGGGTCGACGCGTGCAGTACACCGTCGGGCGTGCGGCGCCAGTCGACCTCGGTGTCGCCGTCCGGGCCCCGTACGACGAGTTCCCCGTGTTCGACGTACGTGTGCGGAGCCGCAGGGCCGAGCAGGACGCGGACCGGCTCGGGGACGTCGTGCTCCTCGCCCTCGGTGGTCACCCCGGCGAGGCCCGCCCCGGCGAGGGACTCACCGAGGCCGCGCACCTGGAGGAGCTCCGCCAGGTCGGCCGCGCGCGACGGGGACACCGGCAGCAGCGCGGCGCCCGCCGCGAGCGGCAGCAGGTCGGGGGCGTCCGCGACGACCGCGTCCGCAGCGTGGACGACGCGCACCTCGCCGTCCACCACCGCCCGCAACTCGTCGGGCAGCGTGACCTGTTCCGGGTCGAGACCGGCCAGCGCCGTGTACAGGGCGCGCAGCTGGGCGGGGCGCACGGGACGCTCCGGGTCGGCGAGGCGGCCCAACAGCTCGGCCGCGCCGCCCGGTTCGTCCAGCAGCGCGGCGACGGTCGTACGGACGCCGAGGGCGCGCAGCACCTGCGCGTCGTCGAAGCCGCTCGCGTCGACGGAGTCGTACAGGCCCTCAAGGAGCGGGTCGCCGCCGGCCGACCGCAGGCCCGCCGGGCGGCGGCCGTCGAGCACGGGATGGTCGCGCAGCCACCAGGCCGTGTACGGGCGGACCGTGCGGGCCGTGCCGTCCGGCATCAGCACCCGCACCCGCTCGGTCAGCGCGTCCCGCAGCGGCGGGGCGGCCAGCATCGCCAGCGCCCGGGGCCACGCGTCGTCGTCCACCAGGTCCAGGTCCCGTACGGCGACGATCTCCGTGGCGACCGGCGGCACCGGCGATTCGGGCAGCCGGTCCAGGACGTCCTCGCACCACACGTCGACCGCGTCGAGCAGGCCCGCGTCGTCGGGCTCCGCGAAGTCGCCGCTGCGCGGCTCCAGTTCGTCAGGGTCGAGCACGACATCGGTGGCCCGTACGAGCGCGAAGGCCGCGAGCACCCCGCAGGCGGCGAGCGGCAGCTCGCCCCAGCGGTCCGCGAGATCACCGTCCACGAGGGCGAGTTCGTCCTCCCGCATCACCTCGGCGAAGTCGCTGCCCGGCAGCACCAGCTCACCGGCGGGCGAGAGTTCGCCGTCCTCGTCGGGCAGCGCGAGCGCGCCGAGCCACGGCTCGTCGCCGGGTTCGAGACGTGCGTCCCGTACGAGGCGCAGCACGGTCTCCGCCAGCTCCTCGGGCCCGGGCGCCGCACCGTCGTCGTCGTTCTCGTACCACACCTCCTCCGCGTCGAGCGACGCGGCGACCGCCGCCCGCACCTGGGGGGTCGTCAGCACCGCACGGGGCGTGGCGGGCAGCGCTCCCAGCTTCTCCAGCAGCGGGTGCGCGGCGTCGGGGTGCGCGACCTTCAGGCCGAGCCTGCCGAGGGCGGCGGGCGGTTCGGTGTCCGGCAGCGGAAGCAGCACCTGGCGCGGGCCGATGGTGGTACGGCCGGACGCCAGCGGCACCGGAAGGCCGGACAGCCGGTCCGGGTCGACGCCCGCGAGGGACTCGTACAGCCGGTGCCACCAGGCGGGGGTGCGCGTGGCGCCCGCGATCCGCTCGATCGCGTCGCCGAGCGGCAGCCTGCCGACGCCGAGCGTGCGCAGTTCCGCGCGCCGCTCGTACCCGCCGGGCAGCAGCGTCGGCAGCACCTCCGCGAGCACCCGTACGGTGTCGGCGCCCGCGCCCTCGACCACCTCGGCCTCGAAGGGCCGCAGCGCCCGCAGTTCCTCCGTAGGGACGGCGGGCGCGAGGAACGCGACGCGCGGCAGCCGCTGGAGGATCGCCGCGCGCAACTGCCCGTCCAGCTCGCCCTTGCCGAGCGGCCCCGGCACGAGATCGATGGTGCCGGGGGTGACGGGGTCCCAGGAGCCGAGGAGTTCGGCGTAGGCGTCGGCGGCCTCGGCGAGGAGGAAGTCGGTGAGCGGTCCGGGCGCGGGATGGCGGCGGGTCGGGTCGAGCGGGAACGACGCGATGAGCAGCGCGGGCACGCCGAGTGGCTCGTCGGTGGGCGTCGGCGCGTGCACGACGGGCGCGGTCTCCGGGCGCGCGGGGGCGCCGTCCTCGCCGTCCGCCACCGGGACGGCCCAGGTCACCGACCAGTGCGGGCGCAGGCGTTCCTCGGTGGGCCGGTCGGCGAGCAGCCGCGGTTCGACCGCTCCGTGCCGCCGTACGACCCGCCAGGTGCGGGTGTCGGCGCCGTCCTGGACGCGGACGAACGGGCCGTCCTCGACGCGGCGCAGCACCCGCTCGCCGGAGGCGTCGCCCGGGCCTGCGGCCCCTTCGACGACGATCTCGTCCAGTCCCGTGAGGGTGAGCAGCAGGGAGTCGTCGATACCGGCGAGCAGGCGCCGTACGAGGTCGAGGGCGGTGCCGTCGCGCAGGGGCAGGATCACGGCCGTGTCGTAGCCGACGGGTGCCGCGCCCTCGGCGGGCAGCGGCAGCCGCAGCAGCGGCACATGGCCGTCGCGGCGGCGGATCTCGTCCGCGAGCGGCGTGCCCGCATCCTGCGCCGGGTCCCCGGCGGCCGCCCGAGCGAGGGCCTGCGCGTCGGTCAGCGACCACCGGACCCCGCCCGTGCGGCTGACGACCGCGGGCTCGTCGCTGACGGCCAGCACGGCGGCGAAGCCGACGCCGAAACGGCCCACGACGGTGTCAGCGCCGCCGGCGGACTCCTCGCGCTTCGCCGAGGCACGCAGCGTCGAGAGCGACTCGACGCCCGCGGCGTCGAGCGGCGCGCCGGTGTTGGCGGCGACCAGGACGGCCCCGGACCCGGAGCCCGGTCCTTCGCCCCCGCTGCCGGTGCCGCCGTCGGTGCGCAGGGTGAGCCGGAGCCGGCCCGGCACCCCCGCCCTGGACGCCGCGTCGGCCGCGTTCTGCGCCAGCTCGACCACGAGGCGGTCCCGGTAGCCGCCGAGGGCCAGGTCCTCCTCGGCGTTGGCGTCCTCACGGAACCTGGCGGGGCTCGCCGCCCAGGCGTCGAGCACCCCGCGCCGCAGCCGCGCGGTTCCGAACGGGTCGGTCCCTTCGCCTGTCCTGACGCTCACGTTGTGACTCCGCTCTGTAAGTCTCTGCCGGTCTCTGGGATGTCTCTGCCGGTCTCTGCGGTGCTGCCGGTCTCCGCGATGTCTCCGCGGTGCTGCCGGTGTGCGGGCCGAAGGTACCGCCCTCTACCCCGCGACCACACGTCGCACTCCCCGCCCGGGAGTTCCGGCTCCCCGCGGGCGTACGGGGCTGAGGCGCCCGGCACCGGGGACGCGGGGTGTGCCTCGTACGGGCGCCGACGCGGAGCCGCCCGTGCGCGCACGACGGAACACGGAGTAGACGACGGGGAACGAGCCGGGCTTCCCGGCGGCGCGGAAGGCTCCCGGGCAGCACGGCGGCCCGCAGCGCCACGGGAAGGGCGCGACCGCCCGGCTTCACCGCCGGAGCGTCAGCACCCCCGATGGGCGGTGCGGACCGCGGACCTGCTGCCCCCGGGCCCCGGGGGGCGCGGCGGCGCGGACGACTCGGCCGGAGACCGGCCGTGCCTCAGGTGTGGCCCGGGTCCTCCGAGCCGTCCGGCCCGTCCGAGGACGGCTCCGGGCCCTCCTCCTGGGAGGGGCGCAGCGGGAAGCTGTCCGGGGCGACCGTGTCCAGCACCGGCGCCGCCGGCACGGGCGGCTTCGGCATGACCGCGGCCTCCGAGTGGCCGCCGCAGCCGTACGCGAGGGACACCACGCGGCCGTCCGCGGGGGAGAACTCGTTGGCGCAGATGCCGAACGCCTGCCGCAGCGATCCGCCGAGCGGCACCAGGAAGCCGCACGACACGCACGGCGCGGGAGCGGCCTGCGCCATCGGCGTCTTCGGGCCGAACTCCTCGTCCCACCGGTCGGCCGCGACATGCAGCCCGTACCGGGACAGCACGCGCGGCCTGCCCATGCCGAGCTCCTCCGCGACCGAGGCGATCCGGGCCCGTGCGGGCACCGCGGACGGCAGGTCGGGGGTGTTCAGCTCGGCGTCCTCGGCCTCGACCAGGTCGGCGACCGCGCCCGACGCCAGCCCCGCGGGCAGCGAGGCGGCGTCGGTCCTGGCGGCCCCGGCCGCCTCGCGCGCCTCCTGGAGCGCCTGCCCGCCGAGGCCCGCCGCCTCGTCCTCCTCGGCCTCGCGGACCGCGACCGCGTCCACCGCGTTCGGCGGCTCCTCGTCCTCGCCCGTGTAGCCGGGTTCGAGGCGCAGGTCGTCGGCCTCGGTCGGCAGCAGGTCGCCCGGGCCCATGTCGCCGGGCCGCAGCCGCTCGCTCCACGGCACCCACTGCGGCGCGAGCAGCGCGTCGGGGCCCGGCTGCAGAACCGTCTCGTCCAGGGTGACGGCCTTCGCGCGGGAGGCGCGGGCCACGGTCACCGCCCAGCGCCAGCCCCGGTAGCCGAAGTCCTCGCACTCGAAGAGATGCGTGACGACCCGGTCGCCGTCGGCCACCACCGAGACGTGCTCGCCCACGATTCCGGGCGCGGCCACCTCCTGGGCGGCGGACCGCGCGAGGTCTACCGCCTCTGCGCACAGGCGGTCGGGGGTACGGCTTCGCGTCGTCGCAGCACTCACAGGTCTCGCTTCTCTCCTACGCCGTAGCAGCACGGGTGCGCCGGCCGTGAGCGGTGTACGGGCCGAAGGCGGAGCGGACCAGGGGGCCGCATCGACGTCGTCGCCCGACCGGCTTCCCGGGCGCACCTCAACGTTGTCCACATCCATTCTGCGGGATGACGAAGAGGCGCGCGGTCGCGAGCAACCGCCGGTGGCGCGCTACGCACGCTACCTCGTTCGTCGCCCCCGGCCCACCTGCACGCCGCCATTCCCATACTTCGGGCCCTGTCGCAACACAGCCGTGACCCGCGAGCCGTCGCGGCGGCGCTCCCGCGGCGCTCCCGGCCGGCCGCCGGGCGCGCCGTCCTGCGCGGCCCCGCCGACCGCCTGCCGGAGGCGGGCACGCATATGAACACATTTGCGATGCGAATCGGGCAACATCGTTCGCCGCGCTGTCACGTACCAGATCGGTTCGCTCACCGGGGACGTGGGGCACTATGACGGAGTGGCAGCCGTGAGGTCGTCCGATGCGTCCCGCCCGCTCCGCAGGACGGCGCGGGCGGTCGGCCGTGCCCTCCACTTCCCGGTCACCGGCCCGGCCAAGGGCGTCAGGAAGTTCACCCACGCCCATGGGGCGGGCGAGTCGGGACTCGGCAAGCTGATCGAACTCCACGCGGTGAACGGCGCGGGCGACGTCATGATCACCGTGGCGCTCGCGTCCACCGTCTTCTTCTCCGTGCCGACCGACGAGGCGCGCGGCCGGGTCGCCCTCTACCTCGGCATCACGATGGCGCCGTTCACTCTCCTGGCCCCCGTGATCGGCCCCATTCTCGACCGCCTCCCGCACGGCCGCCGCGCGGCGATGGCGATCGCGATGCTCGCCCGCGCCGTCCTCTCGATCGCGATGTCGGGAGCGGTCGCGACGGGCGGCATCGAGCTGTACCCGGCGGCGCTCGGCTGCCTCGTCGCGTCGAAGGCGTACGGGGTGGTCCGCAGCGCCGTCGTGCCCCGGCTGCTGCCACCACGGTTCCCGCTGGTGAAGGCCAACTCGCGGGTGACGCTGGCGGGACTGCTCGCCACCGGTGTCGCCGCCCCGCTGGGCGCCGGGCTGCACCAGGTGGGCGCGCAGTGGCCGCTGTACGGGGCGTGCGTGATCTTCCTCGGCGGTACGTACCTGGCGTTCTCGATGCCCTCGAAGGTCGATTCCGCCAAGGGCGAGCGCACGGCCCACCTCGTGGAGTACGGCGTGCCGGAGCGGGCCGAGCACGGCGCGCCCGCCGGCACCGCACGGCCGGACGGGACGGGTGGGACG
>NZ_JAIUKE010000457.1 GCF_020176795.1 Streptomyces sp. 8L | reverse complement strand
CGGGGCCGGGGCGAAGGGCAGTCGGGGGATGTCGCGCAGGCCGTCGGGGCCTGGGCGTACGGCGCCGTCCTTCACGAAGCGCGCGAACTCCAGGATGCCGGGCAGCGGCGCGGTGAGCCGGTCGGCGAAGGATCTCGGCCAGTGGCGGCGGTGTTCGCCGACCGGGCGCGGGGCCGGTAGCCGCTGCGCGGCGTGCACCGCGGTCGCCGCGGCGGCGGGGAGGCGGCCGTGGTCCGGTTCGCTCTGTGTCGATTCCCTCACAAGGACTCCGTCCCGTCCGTTCCAGGTCTGGCGTGCCTGCCGTGGGCGCCCGCGGCACCCCGCGCGTCGTGCGTGTCCTCCGTACCGCCCCTGCCTTCCGTTTCCTCGGTGCGGTCCTGGCCCGCGGCGTCGGGGCCCCCGTGCGTGCCCACCGCGCCGTGCGGCGGGGGCGCAGGGCGCCGCGTGGCGGCGAGAGCCGCGGCCAGCCGGCTCAGCGCCTGTGCCACGTGCGGGAGTTTGAGCGGGGTTCCCGTACTGACGGACTCCAGGCGGCTGAGCGGAGTTGCCCCGAGCAGCGGCCCTGTGGACAGGCGCACGCGCAGCGCGCCGAGTTCGTCGCCGAAGCGGTGTCCGCCGAAGGCGGGCGTGCCGAGACGGGCCGTGAGGTACTCCTCCAGGTCCATGGAGTCGGTGACGTCGACACCGGCAAGCCGGGCGCGCAGCGGCCCGAGGTCGGCGTAGAGGTGGCGGCCTGCGGCCGGCGGTCTGGCGAGGGCTCCGGCCGCGAGGACCACGCGGTGCGCGGCGACGGCGACCTGGGCGTGGGCGGACGCGACGGCGCGGGCCCTGACCCGTACGGCGTCGGGCTCGGTCAGGGCGTACGCCGCGGCGGCGGCCACGGGCGCGGGGACGACGGCGCCGAGTGCGGTGAGGATGTCGGCCGTGGTGGCGCGGCGGGCGAGGCCGTGGGCCGTGTGGGGGAAGCGGGCGACGGCGAGGGGCCAGGCGGCGGGGGTGAGCGCGCCGACCGCGTCGCAGATCACGGTGGTCTCGCCGGGCCACATCTCGGCGGGGCTGAGCAGGACGGTGGCGGCACGGTGCAGCGTGTCGCGCCACGTCTCGTCGCTGACGAGGTGCAGGCCCTCGCCGACGGCGGCCTCGCACGCCGCGTGCAGCAGATCGGGCGGGGCGACGGTGCCGGTCGGGTCGTCTGCGGGGCACAGCAGCAGGGCACGGGGGCGTCCGCCCTCCGCGCGGACCCTGCGGACGGTTTCGAGCAGGGCGTACGGGTCGGGCACGCCGCCCGCCTCCGCGGGGGTCGGCACGTGGTACGCGGGCCGGCCGAGGAGCCGGATCTGCGGGGTCCACCACGCGGGGCAGGGGCGCGGCAGCAGGACGTCGCCGCCGAGGGCGCTGAGCAGCGCGAACAGCAGCGGCGGCGCGCCCGGGGCGGCGGCGGTCTGGCCGGGGGCGGTCCGCAGGCCGCGCCGGGCGAAGTAGCCCGCGGCGGCCTCGCGCAGGGCGGCTCCGCCGCCGGGGGGCTCCGGGTCGGGGCAGCGGGCGGCGGCCTCGCACGCGGCGACCAGCTCCGGGAGCGCGGGCAGCCCCGGGTCGGGCGCCGACGGGCCGAACCGGACGGGACCGCGGCCCTCCTGGACCGTTCGCCGCAGCTCTCCGCCTCCCGGGTGAGGCCCGTGACCGCCTGCCGTGGTCCCGACAGATGGAGTCATATGCCCTTTATATAGATGTTTGATATTACTTGCCCTTTGGCTTACTCCTCGGCTTACTCCTGGACCTGCTCCTCGACTTGCGCCGCCGGGAGGCCGGCCGGCAGAGGCCCTGCGGGGCAGACGGGGCCCGGCTAGCGGACGACCTGCGGGGTAGACGGAGCCGCATGGCAGACACATCGGGGCTCGCGGGCCTGCTCACGGACCTGGACCAGCGGGCCTTCCGCTTCGCCGCCTCCCGCCACTGGCCGGGCGCGGAACCGGTGCTGCCGCGGCTGAGCGGTGCGGCCAACCACGGGCTGCTGTGGTGCGGCGCGGCGGCGGGCATCGCCGTGCTGGGCCGCGGGGCGCGCTCACGCAGGGCGGCGGCGCGCGGACTGGCGTCGCTGGCCCTGGCCTCGGCCGCGGTCAACACCGTCATCAAGCACGCGGCGCGGCGCGAGCGGCCGGTCGTCGACATCGTTCCGGTCATACGGCGGCTGAAGCGGCAGCCCGTGACGACGTCGTTCCCCTCGGGCCACGCGGCGTCGGCCGCGGCCTTCGCGGCGGGGGTCGCCCTGGAGTCCACGGGGTGGGGCGCGGTGGCGGCGCCGGTGGCGGCCTCGGTCGCGTTCTCCCGCGTCTACACGGGGGTGCACTATCCGAGCGACGTCCTGGCGGGCGCGGCCCTCGGCGTCGGAGCGGCGCTCGCGGTCCGCGGGATCGTGCCGACACGCTCCCAGATGCCCTCCCCCGGCAGGCCGTTCGCCGAGGCGCCCCGGCTGCCGGGCGGCGAGGGCGTGGTGGTCGTGGTCAACCGGGCCTCGGGCTCGTCGGAGCTCGCGACGCTGGTGGCGGACGCGCTGCCGGGCGCGGACGTCGTGCGGTGCGCGCCGGGCGAGCTGGCGGCCACGCTGGATGAGGCGGCGGGCCGCTGCCGCGCGCTCGGCGTGGTGGGCGGCGACGGCACCGTCAACCGGGCCGCGGCCGCGGCGGTGCGGCACCGGGTGCCGCTCGCGGTCTTCCCCGGCGGGACGCTCAACCACTTCGCGTACGACCTGGGCATCGAGTCGGTGCACGACACCTGCCGCGCCTTGGCGGAGGGCGAGGCGGTCCGGGTGGATCTCGGGCGGTTCACACCGGGCCCGGACGGCGCGCCGCACGGATACTTCCTCAACACGTTCAGTCTCGGGGTCTACCCGGATCTCGTGCGGGTGCGGGAGCGCTGGGCGCCGCGCATCGGCGGCTGGCCCGCCGGGGTGCTGGCCGCGCTGCGGACGCTGCACCGCGGTCGCCGCCTGGAGGCCGAGTTCGACGGCAGGCGCCGGTCGCTGTGGCTGCTGTTCGCGGGCAACAACATCTACCAGCGGATGGGCCCGACGCCGGGACACCGGCACGACCTCGCGGACGGGCTGCTGGACGTGCGGATCGTGCACGGCGGGCGGCTGCCGGGCCTTCGGCTGCTGGCGGCGGCCCTGGCGGGGCCGCTGAGCCGGTCGCCCGTGCACGCGGCCGAGCGGATGCGCCGGGTGCGGATCGGCTCGCTCGCGCACGGCACCTCGCTCGCGTACGACGGCGAGGTCAGGCTCGCACCGCCCGAGCTGGTGCTGGACAAGGCGGTGGAGGCGCTGACGGTGTACCGGCCGCAGGTCCTCTCCGCCACCGCCTTCTGAGCGGCGGCCGACGCCGCCCGGCCTTGTCGGATGTCCGTATCGTGAAACACTTCGTCTCATGATGCAGAATCAGGCCTACGGTGATCCCGTCACGCGATGTCGCGAGAAGGGAAGTCGTCCGATGGCCAGGGAGACCGCCGTATACACCCACGGGCACCACGAGTCGGTGCTCAGGTCGCACCGCTGGCGCACCGCCGCCAACTCGGCCGGGTACCTCGTACCCGAACTGGAGCCCGGCCAGGAGCTGTTGGACGTCGGCTGCGGCCCCGGCACCATCACCGCGGACCTGGCCGCCCTGGTCGCCCCCGGCACGGTCACCGCGGTCGACGCCGCACAGGGCGTCCTGGACGCCGCGCGCGACGCGGCCCGGGAGGCGGGGGTGGACAACGTCCGCTTCGCGGTCGCGGATGTCCACGCCCTGGACTTCCCCGACGACTCGTTCGACATCGTGCACGCGCACCAGGTGCTCCAGCACGTCGGCGACCCGGTGCAGGCGCTGCGCGAGATGCGCCGGGTGTGCAGGCCCGGCGGCACCGTCGCCGTACGGGACGCCGACTACGGCGGGTTCAGCTGGTATCCGACCCCGCCCGAGCTGGACGAATGGCGCGATCTGTACCGCCGGGTCGCGCGCGTCAACGGCGGCGAGCCCGACGCGGGCCGGCGCCTGCTGTCCTGGGCGCGCGAGGCGGGCTTCACCGAGATCACACCGTCGGCCTCGACCTGGTTCTACGCGACGCCGCAGGAGCGGGCCTGGTGGAGCGGGCTGTGGGCGGACCGCACCGTGGCGTCCGCCTACGCCGAGCGGGTCACCGCGAGCGGCGAGGGCACGGCCGCGCAGCTCGACCGCATCGCGCGGGCGTGGCGTGCCTGGGGCGAGTCGGAGGACGCCTGCTTCGTCTGCCCGAACGTCGAACTGCGCTGCCGGGCCTGACGCCCCGCGTCCGCCGGGCTCCTCGGGCGCCCGGCGGGCCGGGGCGCCACGCGAGTCCGTCCGGCCGCGCGGGGCGTCGCTCACCGCGGCCGAACGCGCCGTCCCCCGGGCCGGGTTCTGCTACTAATCTGATCGCCATGGAGATCCTCGGGACCACGCTGCGCATCTACGTCGACGACCTTGACCGGGCCGTGGTGTTCTACGAACGCCTCACCGGCACCCCGGCCCTGCGCTCCGAACGCGGGGGCGTGTCCGCCGCCGCGGTGGGATGCTTCCTGATCATGAGCGGGCCGGCCGCGGAGATTGATGTACTGCGCAAGGTGACGGCGACCATCGCGGTCAAGGACGTCGCGGACACGGCGGCCACGCTCACCGAGTGCGGCGGTCAGGTGCTCGTGGGCCCGGTGGCGTCGCCGGGCGGCCGCAACCTCATCGCCCTGCACCCTGACGGCGCGGTGTTCGAGTACGTGGACCGGAACCCCGGGACTCAGGCGTAGCGGAGCGTTCGCGCCGGGCCAGCAGGCCGTAGAGCACGGCGGGCACGACGAGGCCGACGATCCAGGAGATGTCGGCGCCGCCCAGCGGAGCCACCACGGGACCGGTGTAGAAGCTCGTGGACAGGAAGGGGAACTGGGCGGCGAGGCCCACGACATACGTGATCAGCGCGATGGCGCGCCAGCCGCCGTAGCGGCCGTCCGGGTCGGTGAGCGCCGGGAGGTCGTAGCGCTCGCGCGAGATCAGGTAGTAGTCGACCAGGTTGATCGCGGACCACGGCGTGAAGAAGGTCAGCAGGAACAGCAGGAAGTCGGCGAACGAGTCGAGGAACGAGTTCCGTCCGGCCAGGGCGACGACCGTGCCGGCGACCATGATGCACGCGATGTAGGCACCGCGGCCCCGCTGGGACAGCTCCCGCTGGCCGCGGAAGCCGCTGACGCTGGTCACGATGGACATGAAGCCGCCGTACGTGTTCAGCACGTTGATCGTCAGCTTGCCCAGGGCGATCGCGAAGTAGAGGAAAGCGGCGATCGCGCCGGTGCCGCCGAGCCCCACCACATAGCCGACCTGGTCGTCCACGAAGGCGTTGCCCGCGGTCGCGGCCACCAGCACGCCGAACGTCATGGACCACTGCGAGCCGAGCGCCGTGCCGCCGAGCGTCCACCAGAAGGTCGCCCGCGCGCTCGTCGTACGGGGCAGGTAGCGCGAGTAGTCGGCCACGTAGGGGCCGAACGCGAGCTGCCAGGACGCCGACAGGGCCATGGCCAGCAGGAACATCGGCAGCTTGAACTTCTCGTCGTGCAGTACCGCGGTCACGTCGATGTGGTTGAGGAGCCGGATGCCGAGGTACACGAAGGCGATCGCGCACACGATGCTCGCCACCCGGCCGAGCGCGTGGATGATCCGGTAGCCGACGACCGCCATCACCGCCGTGACGAGCGCGAAGATCACGATCCCGGCCACGGGCCCGAGATGGGTGAGCTTGCCGACCGCCTGTCCCGCGAGCACGGTCCCGCTGGCGAAGAACCCGACGTACATCACGACGACCAGCACCAGCGGCACCACGGCGCCCTTGACCCCGAACTGGGCGCGCGAGGAGATCATCTGCGGCAGGCCGAGGCGCGGGCCCTGCGCCGAGTGCAGCGCCATCACCGCGCCGCCGACGAGGTTGCCCGCGAGCAGCCCGGCCAGCGACCAGACGACGTCACCGCCGAAGATCACGGCGAGGCCGCCGGTGACCACCGTGGTGATCTGGAGGTTGGCGCCCAGCCAGAGCGTGAACTGGGAGAACGCCGTGCCGTGGCGTTCGTCGTCCGGCACGACGTCGATGGAACGCCGCTCTACCAGGGACTCGGCCACACGCTTCTCCATTCCTCGGGCAGCAACTGCATACGATCATGCAGAGTTCCGCCTGATGAATAGAATGTCAATACTCCGGGTCTTCCGGAACATCCCGGCTCCCGGTTTCCGGAGCTTCGCGACCCCCGGGGTCCGGGCCCGGGACCCGTCAGACCAGGCTCACCAGCAGACTCACGTTCAGCGCCACGATCACCGCGCTCACGCCGACCGCCGCCACCGTGGTCGCGCGCCGGTTCACCCAGGGGCCCATCACCCGGCGGTCCCGGGTCAGCGCGACCAGCGGCACCAGCGCGAACGGGATGCCGAAGGAGAGCACGATCTGGCTGACCACCAGCGCGCGGGTTGGGCTCATCCCGCTGCTGAGCACGGCGAGCGCGGGCGCCATGGTCAGCATCCTGCGCAGCAGCACCGGGATGCGGCGGTGCAGGAAGCCGCCCATCACCACCTGGCCCGCGTACATGCCCACGCTGGTGCCCGCGAGGCCCGACACGAGGAGCGCGAGGGCGAACGCCCAGGCCGCGCCCCGCCCGGCCAGCGCCCCGTACGCCCGGTGCGCGGCGGACAGCGAGTCGCCCGCGCCCCCGGCGCCGTGGTGGAACAGCGTCGCCGCCGAGATCAGCAGCGCCGCGTTGACGACACCGGCGAGGCCCATGGCGATGAGGACGTCGGCCCGTACGTGCCGCAGCAGCCTGCGCCGTACCGGCACGTCCCGGGCGCCGCTCTCCAGCTCCAGGCTGAAGCGGTCGCTGGTGAGCGCGGAGTGCAGGTAGATCACGTGGGGCATCACGGTCGCGCCGACGATGCCGCCCGCGAGGGCCAGGCTGCCGCCGCCGTCGAGGCGCGGGGTGAGACCCGAGACGGCCGCCGGCCCCCAGGGGCCTCCGGTGCCAAGCACCTGGCCGAGGAACGCGCCGAGCAGCAGCGCGAGGCAGAGCGCCATCACCACCTCGAACCGCCGCTTCCCGGCGCCGCTCACCGGCATCAGGGCGAGCGAGGCCAGCCCGACCACCGCTCCCCCGGCCGGCAGCGGCAGCCCGAACAGGATGTTCAGCGCGACCGCGCCGCCGACCACCTCCGCGAGGTCCGTCATCACCACGACCAGTTCGGCCTGCGCCCACAGGCCCCGCACGACCGCGCGCGGGTAGCGGTCCCGGCACAGCTCGGCCAGGCTGGCGCCGGTGGCGAGGCCCAGCTTCGCCGAGAGGTACTGCAGCAGCATCGCGACGAGGTTCGCCGAGACGACCACCCACAGCAGCAGCGGCCCGAAGACGGCCCCCGCCTGGATGTTGGTGGCGAAGTTGCCGGGGTCGACGTACGCGATCGCGGCGACGAACGCCGGGCCCAGCAGGGTGTACGAGATCCCGGCCCGCAGCCGGGGCCTGCGCTCGCCCGGCACCCGGCCGCGCTGCCGGTCCCGGCCTGCGCCGTGACGTCCGTCCCGGCTTCCTTCGTGGCGCCGGTCCGACTTGTCTTCGTGCCGCCGGTCGCGGCTGTCCTCGTGACGCCGACGGGCGTCCGATGGGGCGGCTCCGCCGTTCTCGTCGCGCGTGCGGGGCGCGCCGCCCCGGGATCTCCCGTCCATGGACCGATGCACCGCCTGCTGATCGGGCCGGCAGCGAGTGCCGGGAAGCCTTGCCGTCTTCACGGCGGGTACGGGCGGCGGGCGGGCGCCCGGCGCGGACGGCCGGGGGCCACAGACCCGCCGGCCCGTATCACCGCCCCTGCTGTCAGGGGATGTCGGCCTGTCAGGGGATGTTGGACGGGCGCACCATTCCCTCCGCGAGGTCGCCGATCTCCGCGGACGGGATGGCGCCCGGGTTCAGGACCACCTCTTCCACGATGAGCGTCTCCGTGGTGAGCAGCAGCGCCGCGATGGACGCGGCGCTCAGCAGCGCGCAGCGGGTGACCTTGAGCGGGTCGATGACGCCCCGCACGAACAGGTCGGCGTAGTCGCCGCGGAGGGCGTCGAGTCCGCAGCCCTGCGGGAGGCCCGCGACCGCGCGCTCCGCCTCGTCGCCGTCGAGACCCGCGTTGATGGCGATCCAGCGCAGCGGTTCCGCAAGCGACTTGGCGACGATGTCCCGGCCGACGGAGGCGTCGCCGGTGAGGCCGTCGAGCGCCGCGACGGCACTCCTGGCGTGCAGCAGGGCGGCGCCGCCGCCCGCGACCACGCCCTCCTCGGCCGCCGCCCGGGTCGCGGCGAGCGAGTCCTCCAGGCGCATCTGCTTCTCCTTCAGCTCCACGCCGCTGGCCGCGCCGACGCGGATCACGGCGACGCCGCCGGAGAGTTTCGCGATGCGCTCGCCGAGCTTGTCGCGGTCGTGCTCGTTGACGGCCCGCTCCAGCTCGGTCTTGAGGTTCTCGATCCGCTCGACGACCTGCTGCTCGCTGCCCGCGCCGCCGAGGACCGTGGTGGAGCGCTCGGTGGCCACGACCTTCTCGGCGCGCCCGAGGTCCGCCAGCGTGACGCCGTCGAGCGAGCGGCCCGCGGTGCCGGTGATGACCCGGCCGCCGGTGAGCGCCGCCAGGTCCTCGAGCTCGGCGATGCGGCGGAAGCCGAAGCCGGGGGCCTGCACGGCGAGCGAACGGAACGTGCCGTGCGCGGCGTTGGTGACGAGCATGCCGAGCGCGGGCCCGTCGACGTTCTCCGCGACCACCACGAGCGGCGAGCCGGTGCGCATGACCTGTTCGAGGACCGGCATCAGGTCCTGCACCTTGGTGATCTTGGTGTCGCAGAGCAGGAGGTACGGGTTGTCCAGGACGCTCTCCATCCGCGCCGAGTCGGTGACCATGTAGGGCGAGACCCAGCCGCTGTCGAACTCCAGCCCCTCCACGTACTCGACGGAGAGGCCGAACGCCGAGGACTCCTCGACGGTCACCACGCCGGTACGGCCGACGCGGGCCACCGCCTGCGAGATCGCCTCGCCGATCGCCGGGTCGTTGTTGGCCGACAGGGCCGCCACGCGCAGGAGTTCGTCGTCGGACCTGACCGGCCTCGACTGCTCCTGGAGCACCTCGACCGCACGGGCCACGGCGGCCTCGATCCCGTTCTTGACCA
This sequence comes from Streptomyces sp. 8L, assembly GCF_020176795.1. Lineage (GTDB taxonomy): Bacteria > Actinomycetota > Actinomycetes > Streptomycetales > Streptomycetaceae > Streptomyces. Next base: position 385 of record NZ_JAIUKE010000457.1, on the reverse strand, counting down.
GGACCGGGTTGGCGCCCTCCGCGACCGCGTCGAGTCCCTCCCGCACGATGGCCTGGGCCAGCACGGTGGCGGTGGTGGTGCCGTCGCCCACCTCTCCGTTGGTGCGCGTCGCCACCTCCTTGGCGAGCTGCGCGCCGAGGTTGGCGAAGGGGTCCTTGAGCTGGATCTCGCGGGCGATGGTCACACCGTCGTTGGTGATGGTGGGCGGCCCTGTCAGCTTCTCGAGGACGGCGTTGCGTCCCTTCGGGCCGAGGGTCACGCGCACCGCGTCTGCCAGGGCGTTCACCCCGCTGAGCAGCAGTGCGCGCGCTTCGGAGTTGAAGCGCAGGTCCTTCGCCATGACGTGCGTCCTTTCACGGTGGGTCTGAGGGGGCGGGGTGTGGGC
>NZ_JAIUKE010000456.1 GCF_020176795.1 Streptomyces sp. 8L | reverse complement strand
TCCGCGCACCACCCTCACCCCGTCCTTCGCCCTGAAGGACGGCAGGCCCTGGCTCGCGTTCGGCACCCCGGGCGGCGACTTCCAGGACCAGTGGACGTTGCACTTCTTCCTGAACGTCGTACACGGCGGGATGAACCTCCAGGAGGCCATCGACTTCCCGGAGTTCCACACCACCCACATGCCGAACTCGTTCTACCCCCGCGACGCCCACCCCGGCCACATCCTGCTGGAGGACCGGCACGACCCGGCCGTCGTCGCCGAGCTGCGCAGGCGCGGCCACCTCGCGGCGACCGGCGAGAGCTGGTCGCTGGGGCACGTCAGCGCGATCGCCCGCGAGGACGGCTGGCTCAAGGCCGCGGCCAACCCCCGCGGCATGCAGGGCTACGCGGTGGGAAGATGACAGCACGATGATCACAGCCGAATACACACTGCCGGGCGTCCACGTCCGGGACCACGCAAGCGACGTCCCCCTCGACTGGGCGGACCCCGGCAAAGCCACCATCCAGGTCTTCGCCAGAGAACTGGTCGACCCCGAGCGCCGAGGGGAGGACCTGCCGTTCCTGACGTACCTCCAGGGCGGCCCCGGTGGCAAGTCGCCCCGGCCGACCGCCAGGAGCGGCTGGATCGCCGAGGCCCTGAAGACCCACCGGGTGGTCCTGCTCGACCAGCGCGGCACCGGCCGCAGCACCCCCGTCGACGGCGCTGTCATGACCGCGCTCGGCGGGGCAGAGGCGGGCGCCGCGCACCTCGCGCACTTCCTCGCGGACTCCGTCGTCGCCGACGCCGAGCACCTGCGGAAGACGGAGTTCGGCGGCCGGCCCTGGACCACGCTCGGCCAGAGCTACGGCGGCTTCCTCACGCTCGCCTACCTGTCGAGGGCGCCCGAGGGACTGCATGCCTGCCTGGTGACCGGCGGCCTCGCGTCCGTGACCCCGGACGCGTCCGAGGTGTACCGGCACACGTATCCGCGGGTCGAGGAGAAGAACCGGCTCTTCCGGGAGCGCTACCCGCAGGACGTGGAGGTGGTCGCGCGGGTCGCCGACCGCCTCGCGCAGGGCGATGTGACACTGCCGGACGGCGACGTCCTGACCGTACGCCGGCTCCAGACGCTCGGCCTGGACTTCGGGATGAAGCCCGGGTACGAGCGCATGCACTGGCTGTTCGACGAGGCGTTCCCCGAGGGCGGCGGCCCGGGCCGGGGAGACCGGCTGACGGACACCTTCCTCGCCGGGGTCAGGGACCGCACGGCCTTCGACACCAACCCGCTGTTCGCGGCGCTCCAGGAGTCGATCTACGCGAGCGGCGCGAACGGGCCCACCGCGTGGGCCGCGGACCGGGAGCGGGCCGCCCGCCCGCAGTTCGGCGAGGACGCGAGGCCCCTGCTGTTCACCGGGGAGATGATGTACCCCTGGATGTTCGAGGAGATCAGGGCGCTGCGGCCGTTCCGGCCCGCCGTCGAACTGCTCGCCGCGCGCGAGGAGTGGCCCGTCCTGTACGACCTGGACCAACTGGCGGCGAACGAGGTCCCGGTGGAGGCGGCGGTCTACTTCGACGACATGTACGTCGACCCGGGGCTCCAGCTGGAGACGGTGTCGCGGGTCGGCAACGCGCACGCCTGGGTCACCAACGAGTACGAGCACGACGGACTCCACGAGGGCGACCACGTCTTCACCCGGCTGACGGGCCTGCTCAAGGACAGGGGCTGCTTCGGCGGCGCCTGAACGGCACGGCCGCCGCCCGGGGTCCCGCACCCCCGGGCGACGGCCCCCGCGCCGTGCGGCTCAGCGCCCCCCGTCCGAACGCCTCCGGTGCAGGGAGAACTTCTCGAACACCGACAGGTCGCCGTTCGGCTTGTTCACGTTGTAGTACGTGACGTGCATCGTGGTGGTGTCGCCCGGGTGGCGGCCAGGATCGACGGTGAACGCCGCGAAGCCGTAAGGGTGCTCGACGTCCCGGCTGCCCATCCAGACGGCCTGTTCCTTGACGTAGGTCGGGGTGCGCTTGCCGTTCGCCCCGGCCGTGGCGGAGACCTCGGTCAACACCTTCGCCGTCCCGTCCTTGAAGAACGACTGGTTCGTCGTGCCGGACACACCGCCGCCGCCGAGCACCATGTGCACCGTGCCGTGTGTCGTGTCGATCGAATCCGTCCGCCGCGAGGCCGGGTTCGGTGTGAGCGTCTCGCTGCCCGCGACCACACCGCGCACCGCGAGCGACCGCTCGTAGTTGTGCTCGTGTCCGCAGACCACCAGGTCCACGCCGTACTTGTCGAACAGCGGGCCGTACGCCTGCCGCAGGCCGAGGTCGGCGCCGTTGGCGTCGGAGGAGCTGACCATCACCTGGTGCATCGCGACGACGATCCAGTCGATGTCACGCGACGCCCTGGCCGCCTTCAGCTCCTTCTCCAGAAAGGCCAACTGGCGTCCGCCGGAGTACCCGTGGACGTAGACGTCACCGCCGTCCTGGAGGGCGAGGTCGTCGTTCTGGAGCACGATGACGCGGACCGCGCCCGCCGTGAAGGCGTACCAGAGGTTCCTCAGCTCGGCGTCCGTCTCGGTCGACGGAAGGTCGAAGTAGGTCTGGTACGCGCCCAGCCCGATGGGACCGTTGTCGGCCTCGATCTCATGGTTGCCCGCCGCCGGCATCCACGGCCTGAACCGGGCCGAACGGGTGTTGTTCGTGAAGAAGTTGTTCCAGGTACGGACCCGGTCGACGTCCAGGTTCGCGTAGCACAGGTCGCCGTTGAGCAGGTGGAAGAGCGGCGCGACCTGCTCGATGCCCACGACGATGTCCTTCGTCGCGGGCGTCGAGTTGGCGTCCAGCGCCACCGTGCCGTCGGCGGCCCACGTCACCTGCGGCGCCGACTGGTCGCCGAAGCTCGTGAAGGTCAGCGGTGCCCGGCCGCGCGGGGCGGTCTTGAACATGCCGCTGTCGGGGGCCGCGCCGTCGTGCGAGACCAGGTACACGTAGTCCGTGCCCGGGGCCAGCCGCTTCAGCTCCGCGTGGTGCACGTGGACCGTACGGCCCGACTTACCGTCCTGGTAGGTGCGCGTGGACGCCTCCGCACTCGACCCGAGGCCGTGCTCCAGAGTGCCGAACAGGACACGAGGCCGCTTCACCGCGCCGTCGGTGATCCACGAGACGTTCATCTGCGTGCTCGGCTCGGGGCCGAACGTCAGGTGCAGGCCCTGGACGGGGGACGCGCCACCGGAGTCGGGCGACGGGTGGAACGCCGGCGAGGCGGATGGCCCTGCGGCGGCTGCGGGAGTCGCGCCCAGCAGCGGTACCGCCGCGGCGCCCGCGCCCGCCGTGCCGAGCAGGCCCATGGCGTGCCGCCGGGACAGACCGCCCCCGGACGCGTCCGCGCCCTGCCCGTCCACACCGTTCGCTGTGTCCATGTGCGTCCCCTCCCGGGTGCTTGGTGAACGGGGGCAAGAGTGCCGCACCACCGCGACCGGACGGTGAACGGCAGCTTTCCCCGGTACGACGGGACATGGCCCAGGGGCGGGCGCCCGAAGGCGCGCCACGGCCGCCGCCGGGCCGCTTCGGACGGGGCGGTGCCGACCGGTGTCCGGGCGCGCCCGGACACCCGGAGCGGAACGTTGGTCCACAGGAGTGAGGGCGAATCGTTCATGCGGGTTCCATGGTCACTGTCCGCGATAGAAAGAGCCCGTTCTGTTGATCACCTGATGGGCTCCCGCCATGCTGAAGGCAGCACTTCCGTTCGCCGTCGCCACCACTCTCGCCGTCGCCTCACTGGCCGTCACCGCCCCGGCGGACGCGGCCGGACACCGGGCCACCGCCACGGCGGCCCCCGCGCCGGACACCGCGCCCTGCGGACCGGTCGAGCCTTTCCGCGCCTCGGACTGGTGGAGCACCACCACCGCACCCGCCATCGCGCCGGCCGTCCAGCGGGCCGCGGTGGACGAGAACTGGCAGTGGCGCGACGACACCAACACGCTGTGGCGCGGCGACACCCGGGAGAACGTGGAGCAGATCTTCCAGGACGGCTTCACCCCGCGGGGGGACACGCTGGCGCCGCTGGCCGAGTACATCGTCAAGGGCGGCGGCCAGAACACCGCCCATCTCAGCACCAGTTGCGAGAAGTGGGTGGCGGAGAAGTTCGCCACCTACGGGGCGGCGAAGACCGGATGGGTCTACGACATCGAGGCTCCCGGCGGGATCGACGTGAACGCCACCGCCCATCTCGACGGCTACGAGTCCCCCTACCTGTGGAACAAGGAGATCGACTTCCCGGGCGGGATCGTCGGCAGCGACATCAGGAGCGCCTGCAAGTACCACCTGCTGCGGACCGACCCGGACACCAAGGTCAACACCTACGAGAACCTGGGCTGCCGCATCAACCACCAGTTCGTGCCGCCGCTCGTCGGCGCACACTGAGGCCGCGCGCCCGGCCGGCCGGGAAGGGTGGCCGGCCGGGCACGGTCACGCGCCGCGGGCGGGCAGCCGCATCGCGCGGCCCGCGGCGGCGCTACAGGACGAACCCGTGCGGGAAAGGGTCCTGCGGGTCGAGCAGGTACGTGGCCGTCCCGGTGATCCACGCCCGGCCGGAGAACTCCGGGACCACGGCCGGCAGCCCGGCCACCTCTGTCTCGGCCAGCAGCCGCCCGGTGAACCGGGTCCCGATGAACGACTCGTTGACGAACTCGTCGCCCAGCGCCAGCTCCCCGCGCGCGTGCAACTGCGCCATGCGCGCCGAGGTTCCCGTACCGCAGGGGGAGCGGTCGAACCAGCCCGGCTGGATGGCCATGGCGTTGCGCGAGTGCCTCGCGTCCGACCCGGGCGCCAGGAACTGCACGTGCTTGCAGCCCCGGATCGCCGGATCGGCCGGATGCACCGGCGCGTTACGGGCGTTGACGGCGTCGGAGATGGCGAGGCCCGCCGCGAGGATCTCGTCCTTGCGCGCCCGGTCGAAGGGCAGCCCGATCGAGGCCAGGTCGACGACGGCGTAGAAGTTCCCGCCGTACGCCATGTCGTAGCGCACCTCACCGAGCCCCGGCACGTCGACCGAGGCGTCCAGCTCCAGCGCGAAGGCGTCGACATTGCGCAGGGTGACCCGCTCCGCGACCCCGTCCCGTACCGCGACGCGCGCCTCGACGAGCCCGGCGGGGGTGTCGAGGCGTACGACGGTCTCCGGCTCGGCCACCGGCACCATGCCGGTCTCCACCAGGACCGTCGCCACCCCGATCGTGCCGTGCCCGCACATCGGAAGGAAACCGCTGACCTCGATGTACAGCACGCCCCAGTCGGCGTCGTCCCGCAGCGGCGGCTGGAGGATCGCGCCGCTCATCGCGGAGTGCCCGCGCGGCTCGTCCACCAGGAAGCGGCGCAGCTCGTCCAGGTGCTCGATGGCGTGCACGCGCCGCTCGGCCATGGTGGCGCCCGGGATCGGCGGCACCCCGCCCGTGACGACCCGCGTCGGCATGCCCTCGGTGTGCGAGTCGACGGCGCTGAGGGCGCGGACGCTGCGCATCAGGCCCGCTGCCCGTCGGCGCCGAGCGCGGCCAGCGCGTCGATGGCGCGCCGCATGTCGGCGGTGACCTGCTCACGGAACGCGGGCACCAGCGGACCGCGCGGCGGGCGGCAGGGGCCGCCGAAGCGTCCCACCATCTCCATGCCGAGCTTGATGGCCTGGACGAACTCGGTGCGCGAGTCCCAGCGGAACGCCGCCACGAGAGGCTCGTACAGTGCGCGCGCCTCCTCCAGTTTGCCGGACCGCGCGAGCTGGAACAGGCGGGCGGACTCGGCGGGGAAGACGTTCGGGAAGCCGGCGAACCAGCCGGTGGCGCCCATCAGCAGGCTCTCCAGTACGACATCGTCCGCGCCGCTGATCACATCGAGGCCGGGGGCCTGCTCCTTGATCTCCAGCACGCGCCGCACGTCGCCGGAGAACTCCTTGACCGCCACCACGTTGTCGATCGCGGCGATCTCGGAGAGCAGGGCGGGCGTGAGGTCGACCTTGGTGTCGAAGGGGTTGTTGTAGACCATCACGGGCAGGCCGACGGCGGCGACGGCCTCGAAGTGCGCCACGACCTCACCGGGGTTGGCCCGGTACAGGGTGGGCGGCAGGCACAGCACGCCGTCGGCGCCGTCCTCGGCGGCGGCCTCGGCCCACTGCGCCGCCTGGTGCGAACCGACGCCGTGCACACCGACGACGACCTTGCCGCGGCCTGCGACGGCGGCGATCGCCGCCCTCGCCACGGCGCGGCGCTCGTCGTCCGTGAGCGACGAGTACTCGCCGAGCGAGCCGTTGGGCCCGACGCCGTCGCAGCCGTTGTCGACGAGCCAGGCGCAGTGCTCGGCGTAGCGGTCGAGGTCGACGGCGAGGCCCGCGGGCGCCGCGGCGTCCTCCCGGTAGGGCAGGGCGGTGGCCACGACGACGCCGTTGAGTGCGCCGTCAAGGGACGTGGGGCTCATGGGATGTGACTCCTTCGGGACGAACGGCACGGTGATGAAGTGGGGGAGACGGGTGAAGTGGGTGAGGCTGAGGTCGGTGGGGATGAGGCCGGTGAGACAGGCGAGGCTGAGGTTGGTGAGGTGAGCGGGGTGGGAGAAGCGGTCGGTCCCCCGCAGCGGTCCAGAACCGGTCAGGGCCGGCCGGGGCGGCGCCCGCCACTCCTGCCGGGCGGGAGCGGTGTCATCCGTCGTCCCCCCGCGCGGGGGCGGCCAGTTCGCCGAGGCGGACCGGTTCGGCCACCGGCCTGCGGTGCGGCGCCGCGAGGTCGGCGTCCGGTGCCCCGAGACGGGCACGCAGCTCCGCGACCGTGACCCCGCACATGCGGCCCTGGCACGGCCCGAGGCCCGCGCGGGTGCCGAGCTTCGCGACCCGCGCCTCCGCCGTCGCCGGATCGTCCGCCGCCGCGCACACCGACGCGTAGTCGGTCTCCTCGCACCGGCACACCACGGTGTCGTCCCGCAGCCAGCCGGGCCATTCCCGGCCGATCGGATGTGCCGCCGCGAGCCGTTCGGCGAAGGCCCGCCCCTGGTCACGGCTGCGCCGCAGAGCGGACAGCGGCCGGGCCGACGGGTCGCCGCCCGCCGCGTGCCAGCCCGCCACCGCGCCCTCCGCGCGCGCCGCGGGCGCTCCGGCGATCCCGGTGACCTCGCCCGCCGCGTACACCCCGGGGCTGCTGGTCCGCTGGACGTCGTCGACCCGCGCGAACACCCCGTCCGGCGTCTGTCCCCGGAGCGCGCAGCCCGCCGCGACCAGCAGTTCGAGGCGCGGTGTGAAACCGTGTCCGACGCACAGCGCGTCCACCGCGGTGACCCGCTCACTGCCACCGACGAGGGACCAGTCGGCCCGCACCCGCGCGCTCACGACCTCCTCGACCCGCCCGTCGCCGCGCGCCTCGACCACCGTCCTGCCCAGCAGGTACGGCACGCGGGCCCGCGCCAACGCCGCCGTGTACGAGGCGAGTTCGCCGGTCTTGCCCGCCTGGGCCGCCAGCTCCCAGGGCCTGCGCAGCCAGCCGCGCGCGACCCGCGGACCCCGGCCCGCCTCCAGCACTCCCGCCACCCGGGCGCCCGCCTCCAGCAGCGACACCGCCACCGGCAGCAGGAAGGGGCCCGTGCCCGCCACGGCGACCCGCTCGCCCACCGCCACCCGCTCGCCCTTGGCGAGGGCCTGTGCCGCACCCGCCGTGAACACGCCCGGCAACTCCCAGCCGGGAAAGGGCAGTACGCGATCGTGCGCGCCCGGCGCGAGGACCAGTGCGTCCGGGGTGAGGACGCTCCTGCGGCCCGGCGAGCCCTCGCCCCGTACATGCACGAGCGGTGCGCTTCCGAGGTCGTCCCGCTCGATCGCCCACACCGAGGTTTCGGACAGCCAGGTGCAGTGCGCGTTCCCCAGCACCCGCCGCACGCGCCGCTCGAACGCGGCGTAACCGTGGTGCAGTACCTCGGGGTTGGCCGCCTCGTACGCGTCAGGCAGCATCCGGTGGTACTGGCCGCCCGGCTGCTCTGCCGAGTCGACCAGGGTGACCCGCGCCCCGGCCGCCAGCGCGGCGTCCGCCGCCGCGAGACCCGCAGGGCCCGCGCCCACGACGACCACATGACGGCGGCTCACGACCGTCCCTCCCGAGTCTCCCGCGCCCCGCGCACGTCCCCCGCCTCGCGGGACTGCGTGGCGACCGTGTCGCCGTCGGCGGCGCGCCGCCTGCACGCCCGTACGTCCCGCTCGCCGTTGACGGTCACCAGGCAGTCGAAACACACCCCGATCCCGCAGAACACACCGCGCGGCGCACAGGAAGGACCCGCCCGCCACGCGCGGCGCCCCGAGGCGAGCAGCAGGCCCGCGATCGTCTGCCCCGCGATCCCCGGCACGCTCTCGCCGTCGACGGTGACCGTCAGCGGGCGCTCCGTACGGCGGACCGGGTCCGACCCGGCGGGTACGAGCCTCGGACTCATGCTTCCTCCTCCTCGCCGCGTTCCTCGGACGCCGCCGTTCCGGCCGCCGTGGTCCTGGACGCCGCCGTCCCGGTCGCCTCGTGCGGCTCGCCGAGCACGGCGGGCCGGTCCACCCGGAAGGGCGCCGGGTCGATCTCCGGCTCCCCGCCGTCCAGCATCGTCCGCACCAGCCGAGCCGTGCCCACCGAGAGCCCGATGCCCGCGCCCTCGTGACCGCTCGCGTGCCACAGACCCGCGAGCCGGTGATCGGGGCCGATCACCGGCAGATGGTCCGGCACGTACGGGCGGAAGCCGCCGTACGCGCGCATCACCGGCACCCCAGCGAGGGACGGGAACAGCTTCAGCGCCTTCGCCGCGATCGCCGACAGCACCTCCGGGCGTGTCCTGTCGTCGAAGCCGACGCGCCGTCGCGACGATCCGAGCAGGACACTGCCCGCGAGGGTGGCCTCCACGACCGCGGACGTCTGGAGATCGCCGGCGCCGCTGCCGACGGCGCCCACGTAGTCGGCGTCGTACACCTTGTGGAACACCGTAGGCGGCAGCGGCGTCGTCACCAGCACTTCACCGCGCCGGGGCCGGATGTCCACGGGGGCGCCGAGCCGCTCGGCCAGAGTGCCTGACCAGGGGCCCGCCGCGTTGACGAACACGTCCGCCGCCAGCGGCCCGTGCGAGGTGCGCACCGCCGTGAGCCGGCCGCCGCGTACGACACCGCCGAGCACCTCGCGGCCGGTGCGCAGGGTCGCACCGGCCGCGAGGGCGTCCGAGAGGAGGGCCGAGGCCGCTCCGGCCGGCTGCACCTGAGCGTCCTGCGGATAGGACACGGCCGCCGTGTGGTCGCGGGTGACGTATGGCTCCGCGGCGCGCAGGGCGTCCGCGTCGAGCGCCTCCGCCCGGACCCCGGCGGCGCGCTGGGCCTCGGCGAACGGGCGCAGTCCCGCGGCACCCGCCTCCGTGGTCGCCACCACGATGCCGCCCTTGGGCTGCCATTCGACCTGTGCGGCGCGGTCCCCGAGCTCCGCGAGGATCTCGGGCCACAGTCGCCTCGACCACTGTGCGAGCGCGAGCTCGGGGCCGGGGCCCTTGTCGGAGAGCAGGATGTTGCCCTCGCCGTGGGAGGTCGTCGCCGCGGCGGCGCCGCCCCGGTCGACCACCAGGACGTCGTAACCCGCCAGGGCGAGTTCACGGGCACAGGCGGAACCGACGATCCCGGCGCCGAGAACGACCACGCGCGTTCGGTCCACCCGTCCTCCTCGTTCTGTATAGCGAACGCCTTGAGATTAGGTTGCCCGGAAGGGGGTGTCAACGGGCGCCCGCGGGGCGCGCGTCGGGCCACCGCGGCGAACGGTCGGCGGCGGGGTGGTGCCGCAGGGGGC
>NZ_JAIUKE010000455.1 GCF_020176795.1 Streptomyces sp. 8L | reverse complement strand
GCCCTCGCGGCACTGACCCCCCCCCGGGCCCCGCGGCCCGCCCCCCGATCGGAGAACACCCGTGAGCGTCACCTTCGACTTCACCGGCAAGACCGCCCTCGTCACCGGCGCCGCCAGCGGCATCGGCCGGGCCACCGCCCTCGCCTTCGCCCGCGCGGGCGCACGGGTTGCCCTGGCCGATATGTCCGTCGACGGTCTGCGCGAGACCGCCCGCCTCATCGACGCCGCCGACGGCGAATCCCTCACCCTCACCTGCGACGTCACCAGCGAGGACGACGTCCAGGCGGCGGTCGACCGGACCGTGGAGCACTTCGGGAGCCTGGACGCGGCCTTCAACAACGCCGGCGTCGAACAGCCCGTCCAGCCGGCCGCCGACACCGCCAAGGACGACTGGGACCGCATCCTCGGCGTCAGCCTCACCGGAGCGTTCCTGTGCACCCGCGCCCAGATCCGCCAGATGCTCCAGCAGGACGGCGGCGGCGCGATCGTCAACGTCTCCTCCGGCGCCGGCGTCAAGGGCTTCCAGGGCCAGGCCGCCTACGCCGCCGCCAAGCACGGCATCATCGGCTTCACCCGCTCCGCCGCCCTCGACCACGCCGCACAAGGCATCCGGATCAACGCCGTCTGCCCCGGGATCATCGACACCGAGATGATCCGCCGCTTCGGCGACACCCGCCCCGGCGGACGCGAAGGGCTCATCGCCGACGAACCCGTCGGCCGTCTCGGCAAGCCCGAGGAGATCGCCTCCGCCGTCCTGTGGCTGTGCTCCGATGACGCCGCCTTCACCACCGGCACCGCCCTCGTCGTCGACGGCGGCCAGACCACCTGAACCCGCTCTCAACCCGGTGAGCCGTCCTCGCCGTCCTCATCCAGCTCCTGTGCGTCCGGGTCGCGCAGCGGGCGCAGAGCGCCGGCGGCCGGGACGCTGGCGGTGAAGCTGTAGCGGCCGAGCAGGTTCAGGTTGCGGTGCTTGAGCGGGGAGAGCCGGGCGATGTCCTCCTCGCGGATCTCGTGGCCCTCGGCGCGGAGCTGGGCGACAGCGGCGTCGAGGTACTTCGTGGTCCACAGCACGATGGCGTTGAGGACCAGGCCGAGCGCGCCGAGCTGGTCCTCCATCCCGTCGCGGTATGCCTGGTGGATGGTGCCGCGCTTGCCGTGGCACACGTCTCGGGCCAGTTTGTGGCGGGACTCCTGCACAGTGAGCTGCCGGTTCATCTGCCGGCGGTAGGTGTCGTCCACCGGGTCGACCACCCGCAACAGGTGCTCGGTCTTGGCGATCCGCCCGTACTCCGCGAACGCCGCCCCCAGCGGCGTCGGGCGGCCGTCGCGCCCGAACATGCGCAGCAGGTCGTAGGCACGGACCTGGTTGGTGACCAGGGAACCGGCGACCTTCAGCATGTCCGGCCAGTGCGTGATCACCTTGTTCAGGTTGACCCGGTTGCGGGCCAATTCCTCGACCGGGCCGTAATTTCCGGTCTCGACACCGGGCAGGGTGGCCCGCCAGAACCGCTGGTCGTCCAGGTCGCGGAAGCGGGGGCTGAAGTTGTAGCCGAGGATCTTGAACAGGCCGAACACCATGTCGGAGTACGAGGCGTTGTCGGTCGCCACCATCTCCGGCTTCACGCCGCCGTCCAGGTCCAGCAGGGCGTCCAGGATGTGCAGGGAGTCGCGCGGGGTGCCGGGGACGACCATCTGCCCGATACCCGCGACCTGGTCGTTGACGGCGTTGAGCCAGGTGATGCCGCGCTTGAACCCGAAGTACTTCGGTGACGGGGCGGCGCTGATGGTGCGCACCGGTACCTGGAAGCGCAGCCCGTCCACAGAGGCGAGTAGCCCGTCACCCCAGAACCGGACGATCGGGATGTCGGCCTGGGCGGCGATCAACGCTGCGTTCGCTGCGGCGATGGTGTCGGCGCGCAGGTAGTACTGGTCGACGTGCACGAGCCGGGCCCGGGTCAGCGCCTCGTAGCCGGGGTTCACCACCGGGGTCAGGCCGATGTTGCACGCCTCGGAGACCAGCAGCGCGACCATAGACGTGGGCAGGTCCTTCATGCGGGTCGTGCCGTCGCCGAGGTGAACGAAGGCGTCGAGGAACCCGGTCCAGGCGTTCACCTCGAACAGCAGGTCCGGCAGGTCGATCTTCGGGAGCATCTTCTCGACCCGCCCCCGCAGCCAGGTCAGCGACTTGGGCTCGCCGAGCGCGCCGAGCTTGTCGACGTTCAGCTTCACCCGGCCGTCGTCCTGCACCTCGATGGAGACCTTCGCCGCCGGCCCTGCTTCTTCCAGCCGTTCGGCGAGCTGCTTCCACCCGGCGTCCAGGCCCCGCACCAGCTCCGCCAGGTGCTCGGTGACGGGCATGTCCAGGCTCAGGGCGGCCAGGACGTCCTCCTCGACCGCGTCCCAGTCGGGCCCGTCCAGCAGGCGGGCCCGCGGGTTGGACCAGCGGTGCGACGGTGCGGCGAACACGTCGCGGTTGTTCAAGGCCCGGTGCAGCTGCTCCAGCACGCACACCACGTAGGCGTCCCGGTCCACCGCGCCCTGTGGCAGACCCGGGTTGGCGTACACCGCCTTGCGCCACGCCGGCGGCACGAGCTTGTCGTCCACCTCGCGCGGCAGCAGCGGCTTGACCCCCACCTTCCGCCGCGCCAGCGCCGGCAGACCGCGCACCCCGGCCAGGACCCGCTTCCCGGCACTCGCCGCGTCCAGCGCCTTCGACTCACCCAGCAACGCGAGGAACGGGCGCACCGTGGCGTACCGGTTCGCGAGCGCGGCCCGCATGGCGACCTCGGCCGAGTTCTCGTCCTCGGGCACCAGCGAGACCACCGTGGCCGCCGCGGTCATCACGGCGGAGCGCGGGGCAACCTCCTCCACCGCCGCCCACAGCGCGGCCACGTCCAGGTCCGCACCATGCTCCTCGACCAGCTCCAGCTCCTGAAGCAGCACCTTCGCCGCCCGCGCGAGCACCCGCGACGCCTTCTCCAACTGCGGCAGCGTCGACAGCCGCTCCTTCTCCGTCTTGCGCTTGGCGGTGTTCAGCAGCCGGGTGGCCATCAGGACCTGGAACAGGTCCAGGGCCTCATCGATCGCCTTCGCCTCCAGGTGCCGCATCACCGCGGTCAGCATCGCCGTGCGCTTCGGCTCCGCCGCCCGCTCCAGCAGCGGCGCCTTCGACCCCAGCGCGTACCGGGCCAGCACCGCCATCCGGTTCGGCGGGATCTGCGACAGCCGCAACCGGCCCAGCCGGTACGCGCCGATCTCGTCCACGCGCTCCAGCGCGCGGGCGAACGCCGTGCCCGTCGTCCGCGTCGGCGGCCGGCGCAGCCGCTCCAGCTCCGAGAACCGGGAGCCCTCCGGCGTCTTCAGCGTCGCCACCAGATCACCGGGCAGTGCCGGGTCCACGCGGCGGGCGGCGCCCGCGACCGTGGCGTGCAGCCGCTTCTCCGCGACCGTCCGCGCCTCCGACACCTGCCGAGCCAGCACCGACACCCCGGGCAGCAGGACCCGGTGACGGCGCAGCCAGCCCACCGCCTGGTTGAACAGCGCCTTCGGACCCTCGGCGTGCGTCCACGCCCGCCCGTGCAGGAACGTACGGAACCGCCTGCCCCACTCGGCGTCCTCGTAGGGGTGGTAGCCGTAGGCGTCCCGGATCTCCCACGCGTGGTCGTACAGCGTCTGGCGCCGCTCCGTGTACCGCTTGACCACCGAGGGGTCCTCGATGCCGAGCTGCACGGCCAGGTGCTCGACTACCGGCCACGGCACGCTGAGCGGGTCCTCCAGGAACAGACCGACATACCGCACCGTGCACATCTGAAGCGCGAAGCCGAGCCGGTGATGCTCCGTCCGCCGCAGGGCAATCAGGTCCCGGTCCACGTCGTCCAGGAAGAAGAACCGCTCCAGCTCGGGCCTCGTCGGCTCCTCGGCAAACGTCCCGTACGCCTCGGCCTGCTCATCACTCAGAAATTCCACCGGCACGAGCTGGACCGTAGCCAGCCCCGGACCAGGCCCGGAGGCGTTTCACCGAACCCCAGCGGCGAAGTGGATCACTGTGCTAAACGTCCATGATCGTTCTCACCGATAACCGCTGTACCGATGTTCCCCGAGGCCGGACCTCCACCTATGCACTGGCACGTTCGCTGATGAACATCACCTCGGGAGGCATGGCCATCCTCGGCTACGCCATCGGCGCCGTACTGCTGCGGTACCTGAGCCCGCAGGAGGTCTTCGCCGTCGCGACAGCCCTGACCGGCGGAGGATTGATCACCGTGGCGGTGACAGTCCGGGAACGCTCGATCCGTCTGACCCGTCGCCCCGGACTGCGCCAGACCTGGACGACGAACATCGAGCTTTTCTCCCGCTCCGGCCAACGCGCGCTGCTGCTGAACCTGTGGGTCCCCAACGGCCTGATCGTTGGCTGCGAGGCCCTGTTCATCTCCTACGCCCCCCATCACGCCGGCGTCTTCCTGGCCGCTGGATCGGCAGGCATGCTCCTCGGTGACCTTGCGGTCGGGCGGCTGTTCACCGCCGAGCAGCGGCGCCGCTACGCATTCGCCCTGCGACTGCTGCTCGCCGTCCCCTACCTGCTGTTCGCCGTCCACCCGCCCGTGCTCGTGGCGACAGCCGCGGTGTTCATCGCCAGTGCCGGCTTCGCTGCCACCCTGCCGCTCCAGGAGCAGCTTCTGGAGTTGACCCCTGATCCGGTCCGTGGCCAGGTCCAGGGAGTTGAGTCCGCCGGCCGGATGACGTGGCAAGGTATCGGAGCCGCGATCGCTGGCGGCATTGCCCAGCACTTCACTTCTGGCACGGCCATCACCTTTGTGGCCGCCGTCTCCATCGCCATCACCGTCTTCTCCCGGCCCTTCGTGGTCCGCGCCCGAGCCGTCCGCATCCAGGCGGCCAACGCATAGAGTTCCCACGACGCTGCGAGCGGCGGGCGCGGCCAGACGCCCCCCCCGCGTCTCGCTACTCGTCGACAGCGTCCGGGGCACGGAGAGGCCGCAGGCCGCCGGGCAGGTCGGGAAGCTGGAAGGAGTACCGGCCCAGCGCGTTGATGTGGTGACGGACGAACGGGGAGAGGCGGGCGATGTCCTCGTCGCGGACGTCGAAGCCGTCGGCGCGGAGCTGGCTGAGCGCGGCGTCCATGTAGCGGGTGTTGAACAGCACGAGTGCGTTGAGGACCAGACCGAGGGCCCCGATCTGGTCCTCCATGCCGTCCTGGTAGCGCTGGTAGAGCTGCCCGGCCCGGCCGTGGAAGATCTTCCGCGCGAGCGCGTGCCGGCCTTCCTGGAGGTTGGCCTGCACCTTGATCTGGCGCCGGTAGCCGGGCTCGTCGGCCAGGCGCAGGATGTGCAGGGTCTTCGCGATCCGGCCGTAGTGGGCGATCGCATCCCCCAGCGGGGTCGGGCGGCCATCGCGGGACAGCATCCGGATGACGTCGTAGGCGCGGACGGCTCCTGTGTGGATGGAGCCGATGATCCGCAGCATGTCCTCCCAGCGCCGCTCGATGCGGGCGAGGTCGATCCGGCCGCGGGCGGCGTCCTGGAAGGCGCCGTAGTCGGCCGCGCGGTCGATGCGCCACATCTTCTGGTCCGGCAGGTCGGCGAGCTGTGGGGCGTAGGCGAACCCGGCCAGGGTGAGCAGGCCGAAGACAATGTCGCTGTAGGAGGCGGTGTCGGTGACGATCATCTCCGGGCGTTTGCCGCCGTCACGGTCGTAGAGGACGTCCAGCACGTACAGGGAATCGCGTGGGGTGCCGGCCACGACCTTCCCGCCCAGGCCCGCCGCTTGGTCGTTGATCATGTTCAGCCAAGTGGCGCCGCCGCGGCGGCCGAAGTACTTCGGGTTCGGCCGCGCGTACACGCTGGGTACCGGGCACGACGAACCGCATCCCGTCCACCGAGGCGACCAGGCCACCGCCCCACGCCTGTGCGAGCGGGATGGACGCCTGGTGGTCGATGAGGGCGGCGTTCGCGGCCCGGTAGGTCGCCAGCCTCAGGTAGGTCTGGTCGACGTGGGAGAGCCGCCCGTACTTCAGCGCGTCCGCGCCGCCCATGACCGGGGTGTAGCCGACGTTGCAGCCGTGGGCGACCAGCAGGGCCGCGATCGTGACGTGCAGGTCCTTCAGCCGGGCCTCGCCGCCGGTGACCGAGGTGAACGCCTGGCCGGCGCCCGTCCAGGAGAACACCTCCAGCAGCACCTCGGGCAGGTCCACGCGCGGCAGCATCGCGTTCACCGCGGCCCGCAGGTCCAGCAGGGAGGCCGGTTCGGGCTCCGGCTCCAGGGCGGCAAAGTGCAGCCGGCCATCGTCGTCGAAGACGATCTGCGCGTTGTCCGGGACCCGGGCGGCAACCTCCCGGTAGGTGCCGTCCAGCAGCGCGGCCCGCGCCCGAAGGTGCCCTCCCGCCTCACCGGGCAGGTTGAGCGACGCCAGCACGGTCGGCCGGGCCTGTCGCCACGCCTGCCCGGCCAGCAGCTTCGCCCGCGGGTCGCCCCACTTGGAGGAGTTCTTCGCGAAGACCTGCTTGCTGCGCAGCAACCGGTGCAACTGCTCCAGTACGCAGAACGTGTACGCCTTCCAGTCCACCGTGCCCGGCTCCAGGTGCGGCGCGGACAGCACCAGGCGCCGCCATGACCCCGTCAGCAGGCCGGTGTCGATCTCGGCCGGGCCGACCTTCTTGCGGCCCATCAACTCCGGCAGCGACAACAGCGCGGCCAGCACGGCCTCGCCCTCCGGGGTGGCGTCGAAGTCCACCACGGTGACCAGCAGCCGCAGGAACGGCCGGACGGTTCCGAACCGGTTCACCAGCATGGCTCGCCATGCCTCGTCCGCGTCCGAGTCCAGCGGCGGGGTCAGCTCGAACAGCGCGGCGATCGCCGCGGCCAGTTCGCGGCGGGGCACCACCTGCTCGATCGCCGCCCACATCGCCTCCAGGCTCTCCACCTTCGGCGGAGCGATCTCCCCGGTGTCGGTGTCGACCTGCTCGGAGGTGGTGTCGAACACGACCTGGAACGCGGTCGCCAGCTTCGCCGACGCCCGCTCCACCCGCGGCAGGGTCTTCAGCTTCTCCTTCGCGCTCTCCCGCTCCGCCTTCGCAAGCAACTTCGTGGCGATCAGGACCTCCAGCAGGTCCAGCGCGTCGTCCACCGCCCGCGAGGTGAGGTAGACCGTGGTGGCCAGCAGTGTCGCCAACCGGCGGGCGTCGGAGTGCCGGCGCAGCAGCGACGCCTTGCCGTCCACCCCGTACCGGGACAGCTCCGCCAGCCGCCGCGGCGGTATCCCCGACACATCCACAGCGCCCATCCCGAGCGCGGCGATCTCCTCCGCCCGCTCCAGAGCCCGCTTCATCTGCGGGCCCGAGACCCGCACCGGCCCCCGGCGCAGCCGGTCCAGCTCCGAGACCCGCTCACCCGGCGGCACCGTCAGCAGCGAGTCCAGCACCGCCCGCTGCCCCACCCCGAGCATCCCGTACAGGGTGTCCCACAACCGCTGGTTCGCCGCCTCCCGCACCGACCCCACCAGCCGGGCCAGACGGCTCACCCCCGGCAGCAGCACCCGGCCCTCGCGCAGCCACCCCGCCGCCGCGTCGAACAACGCCTTCGGCCCGTCCCCCGTCGTCCACGCCCGCGCATCCAGCCAGGCCGCCAGTTCCTCGCGGACCTCGGCAAAGTCCCGCCAGCCCCCGGCTTCCTGGATCTCCCCGGCGTGCGTACGGGCCGTGCCGTCCCGCTCGCCGTACAGCTTCAGGCACGAGGCGTCCTCGATGTCCAACTGCCCGGCCAGGTACTCGGCCACCTCCGCCGGCACCTGCCGCGGGTCCGGCATGAACCGGCCCAAAAACCGCACGCTCGTCAGCTGGACCGCGTACCCGAGCCGGTTGTGCGACCGCCGCTTCGCCTGCACCGCCTCCCGGTCCACGTCGTCCAGGAAGAAGTACCGCTCCAGCTCCGCCCGTGAGGGCGCCTCGTGGAACGACCCGTGTCGGGCCGCCTGCTCATCCGTCAGGAACTCGACCGCCACAACAGCTCTCCGAAGATCGACAACAACGACTCACGAAGGCTCTGACGCTCAATCACCCCAGGTCAAAGCACCAAACAGCCCGGCGAACCCTTAGCGCACGATCTGACACGGATGTTCCTCAGCCCCCGGCCCCTGCTTCATCGATGCGTGACACGAACAAGGAGGTGCCCGGGTGAGTGCCGAAACGGCTATGTCCGCCCGCCGGGAGGACACAGGCCGCGCTGAGCGGCGTCCTCTGGACAAGGTTCGAGCCTTGCAGTGGACGCTCTACCGCTGTGCCAAGCAAGAACCCGAACGCCGGTTCCATGCCCTGTACTGCCACGTCCACCGCATGGGCGTCTTGTGGCGGGCGTGGTCCAGCGTGTGTGCGAACCGGGGCGCCCCCGGCGTGGACGGCGTGACCGTCGACGCGGTGG
>NZ_JAIUKE010000454.1 GCF_020176795.1 Streptomyces sp. 8L | reverse complement strand
ACGTCTTGTGGCGGGCGTGGTCCAGCGTGTGTGCGAACCGGGGCGCCCCCGGCGTGGACGGCGTGACCGTCGACGCGGTGGCCGCCGCCGGGGTGGATGAGTTCCTCCAGGGCCTGTCGGAGCGGTTGCGGACGCATGCGTATCGTCCGTCGGTGCTGCGGCGGGTCCAGATTCCCAAGCCAGGGCGGCCGGGGGAGTTGCGGCCGCTGTCGATCCCCACCGTGGCGGACCGGGTGGTGATGACGGCCGCGAAACTGGTTCTCGAACCGGTCTTCGAGGCCCACTTCACCGACGCGAGCTACGGCTTCCGGCCCAAGCGGTCCGCGATCGACGCGTGCGAGGCTGTGCGCGTCGCGGCGAACCGGCGGCAGGAGTGGGTGTTCGAGGCCGACATCCGGGACTGCTTCGGGACGATCGACCACGACGCGCTGACGGCCCAGGTGGCCCGGCGGGTGGTGGACCGGTCGATGCTGAAACTGATCCGGGCATGGCTGCGGATGGGAGTGCTGGAGGGAGGGGTGACCTCCCCGACCGGGGCGGGGACCCCACAGGGCTCACCGATCTCTCCGCTGCTGGCCAACGTGGCGCTGCATGTCCTCGATGAGGCGTGGCAGACGCACGGCCGGCGGCTGGGGACGTTGGTGCGCTACTGCGACGATTTCGTGGTCCTGTCGCCGACCAGGCAGCGCGCCGAGCAGGCGCGTGAACTGGCGGCGAAGGTGCTGGGCATGCTCGGGATGCGGTTGCACCCGGAGAAGTCCGGAACCGTCTGCCTCTCGGGAGGCGGGCAGGGCTTCGATTTCCTCGGATTCCATCACCGGAAGGTGGAGTCGTGGAAGTGGCGGGGCAGGTTCTACCTGCAACGCTGGCCCTCGGCACGGGCATTGGGGGTGCTGCGGGACAAGATCCGCGTGGCGACCTCCAGGTCCCGGACCGAGCGACCGGTGGCCGCCGTGGTAGCCGATCTCAACCCCGTCCTTCGGGGCTGGGCCGCGTATTTCCGCAACGGGAACTCCGGGCGGAAGTTCAACGCGGTCGACGGCTACGTTCACGAGCGGCTGGCGATCTTCGCCAGCCGAAAACACGGACTCGCGGGCCGGAACTGGAGCACCCGTTACACCTATGGGTGGATCACTCGGCTCGGGGTCTACCGCCTGACCGGGAACGTACGCGGGGCGACGGCGCATGCCAGCCGGTGAACGATGTCGGAAAGCCGTGTGCGGGAGAACTGCATGCACGGTTTGAAGCGGCGGGGACTGGAAACGGAGCGGCAGCCACCGCGCCAGTCCCCGACCCTACT
>NZ_JAIUKE010000453.1 GCF_020176795.1 Streptomyces sp. 8L | reverse complement strand
CACGGGGTCGGGGGCGTCGAGGACGATGGCGCGTGGGGTGGCGATGGCCATGACGGGATTCCTCCGGGCTGTCTCCCGCTTGCCCAGCGGTGCTCTTGAGCGAGAGGGGTAGGTACCGCGGGCCGGAGGACCGCCTTCCCCGGCGAACGGGCCGCGCCAGGGGACGTACCGGACAGGACGCGTGCGGGGACATTGATCAAGGTCCCTGCAATGCTCGGGCGACTGCCCGCACACCAGGGGTGAACCTCTGCCGATCCCGCTGTCCGACGCCCCGGGGCCGTCCTAGACTGCTGGCGTGACCGCTGCATACGACTACGAGGACAGGCACCACCTGGTGGACCGGCTCACCCCGACCCAGGTGCGACGCCTGCGCTTGCTCGTCACCCAGGACGAGGAGCTGTCCCAGGTTGCCCAGTCGCTGCCGGCAGTCGACGCGAACGAGGACGTGGAGTCGGTCCCGGCCGGGCTGCTGGCCCTGATCGGCAGTGTGAATGGCCCGGAGGATCTGGCTGAGCGGCACGACGACTACATCCGCGAGCGGATGCGCGAGCGCTTCGGCGACTCAGCGTGATCGCCACGGTCCTGGACACCGGCCCCCTGGCTGCGGCGTTCAACGCGGCCGACCGGCGTCACCCGGGAGTGCGCCTCCCTGCTGACGACGCTGACCGGCCGCCGTCTGCTGCCCAGCCCGGTCATGACCGAGGTCTGCTGGCTGCTGGAGCGCTGGCCCCAGGTCGAGGCGGCGTTTTCTGGCCGAGGTCGCACGGGGAACCTTCGAGCTGGTCCACCTCACTCCCAACGACCTGACGCGCATGGCTGAGCTGGTCCTCCCATACGCCGACTTCCCGCTCGGCGGGGTCGACGCCTCCGTCATCGCGGTGGCCGAGCGCTTCGGCGTGGACGGGTAGCCACCCTCGACCGGCGATACTTCAGCGTCGTCAAACCCGCCCACGTCCCCGCGCTGACACTCCTGCCGTAGCCCGACCACGGGTGCTCCGTACCCTTGACGGCAGCGCTGACGGCAACAAGCACGGACGCCAGGGAGCAGCGACGTGCCGGGTCGACGCCGACGACCTCGATTCCGCGATCCGCGAGTCCGCCGGCTCAGTCGACGCAGAGGCAGAACGGGTGCCCCGCCGGGTCGCGGTAGACGCGGAAGTCGCGGCCCGGGGCGTCGGTGTCCAGGGCGACGGCCCCGATCCGCAGCAGCTCCCGCTCGGCGTCGTCCAGGTCGGCGACGGTGAAGTCCAGGTGCAGCTGCTGGGACTTGTCGGCCGACGGCCACTCCGGCGGTACGAGTCCTGGCGCGGCCTGGAACGACAGCCGCGTCCCCTCCGCCCCCTCCAGATCGACCCACCCGTCCTCCTCGCCGCTGATGACCTCGCCGCCGATGATCTGCGCGTAGAAGCCGGCGAGGGCCACGGGGTCGGGGGCGTCGAGGACGATGGCGCGTGGGGTGGCGATGGCCATGACGGGATTCCTCCGGGCGATCGGTGGACGGGCTGCGTGTCTGTGACCTTGTGCGGGGTGTGGCCGGTCCGGTCCGGGTGGCGCGTTACCGGTGAAGCCATTCAACAGGTAACGGGATACCGTCGCAACCATGACCGACCGGCCCGCCCCCGAGGAACTGCTCCTCATCCAGGAGCTCGTGAACACGCGTGACATCGAGGCCGGCACCGACACGCTGGACACGGCGGAGGGCAGACGCCCCTTCGGGATCACGGCCTCGGGTGTCCCCGCGGCGAAGCGGTTGCGTGAGGCGTTGCGGGCGGCCTGCCTGGCCCACGCGGGCCACGGTGACGCCCGGGCGCTGGACGCGCTGCTGGCGGGCGTGGCGCTGCGGGTGGCGGTGGCCCCCCAGGGCGCGGCGACCGTCGTGGCCGTGGCGGACGATCTGCGCGCCCGGGTCGCGCTATCGATCGCCCGGGCCTCGCTGGACGGCACCTGGCAGCGGCTGAAGGCGTGCGAGGCCGAGACCTGCCGGTGGGCGTACTACGACCGCAGTCCGGCGGGGCGCCGCCGCTGGTGCTCGATGTCGGTCTGCGGCGCGCGCAACAAGATGCGTACCTACCGCGCGCGCCGCGCGTGAGGTACCCCCGGGGCAGGCCGTTCCCGGGAAACGGCCCGGCCCCGAGGGCGGCCCCGGGCAAGAGGCGACGCGCTACGCGTTCGGGCGGCCCATCGCGCGGTACGTCCAGCCCGCCGCGCGCCAGCGCTCCGCGTCCAGTGTGTTGCGGCCGTCGAGGAGCACCCGCGCGGACGCGACCGCGCCCAGCTCAGCCGCGTCCAGCTCGCGGAACTCGCGCCACTCCGTCAGGTGCAGCACCACGTCCGCGCCGCGTACCGCGTCGAGCGCGCTCTCCGCGTACCCGAGGGTGGGGAAGAGGCGGCGCGCGTTGTCCATGCCCTTCGGGTCGTAGACCGTGACCTGTCCGCCCTGGAGGTGGATCTGGCCCGCGACGTTCAGCGCGGGCGAGTCGCGCACGTCGTCGCTGTCCGGCTTGAACGCCGCGCCCAGCACCGCCACCCGCTTGCCGAGGAACGAGTCGCCGCCCACGGCCTCGCGCGCCATGTCGACCATGTGGCCGCGCCGCCGCATGTTGATCGAGTCGACCTCGCGCAGGAACGTCAGCGCCTGGTCGGCGCCCAGCTCGCCGGCGCGGGCCATGAACGCGCGGATGTCCTTCGGCAGGCAGCCCCCGCCGAAGCCGATGCCGGCGCGCAGGAACTTCTTCCCGATCCGGTCGTCGTGGCCGAGCGCCTCCGCCAGCGTCGCGACGTCGCCGCCCGCCGCCTCGCACACCTCGGCCATGGCGTTGATGAACGAGATCTTCGTCGCGAGGAACGAGTTCGCCGACGCCTTGACCAGCTCCGCGGTCGCGAAGTCCGCCACCACGAACGGGGAGCCGTCCGCGATCGGCTTCGCGTAGACCTCCCGCAGCAGCCGTTCCGCGTGCTCGCTGCGCACGCCCACCACGATCCGGTCCGGGCGCAGCGTGTCCTGCACGGCGAAGCCCTCGCGCAGGAACTCCGGGTTCCACGCCAGCTCGACGTCGCGGCCCGCCGGGGCCAGCTCGGCCAGCCGCGCCGCGAGCCGCTCCGCGCTGCCCACCGGCACCGTCGACTTGCCGACGACGAGGGCGGGCCTCGCCAGGTGCTTGGCCAGCGAGTCCACCGCGCTCTCGACGTAACTCATGTCGCAGGCGTACTCGCCCTGCTTCTGCGGGGTGTTCACGCAGACGAAGTGCACGTCGCCGAACTCGCCGATCTCGGCCCAGTCCATCGTCACGCGCAGTCGGCCCGTCGAGCCCTCGATCCCCGCGACGTGCTTGCGCAGCAGTTCCTCGAGGCCCGGCTCGTACATCGGGGCGCGCCCCGCCCGCAGCGCGTCGATCCTCGACTCGGAGACATCGAGGGCCAGCACCTCGAACCCGAGGTCGGCCATGGCCGCGGCGTGCGTCGCGCCGAGGTAGCCGGTGCCGATCACGGTGATCTTGAGGGCCATGGGCTGCTCCATATGCAGACGACGATCGGGACGCCGCCTGAGCATAGCCGCGCCCCCGTGTGTGCCCCGGCTCACCTATGCCGTCCGGCCCGCGGCGCTCTAGTATCGGGGTTGTCAGCGGGTTACTTAACGGTAGTTAGCAACGGTGGGCGGCAACGGCGGACGGCAACGTCCCCGCGCACCGCCCTCCAACGAAACAGCCTCCCTGGGAGTGAGAGACCGTGGCCGGATCGACTGGGTCGTCGTCCTTTGACCTGTACCGCCCCGCCGAGGAGCACGACGCGCTCCGGGAGGCCGTGCGCGGCCTCGCGGAGGCGAAGATCGCGCCGTTCGCGGCGGCGGTCGACGAGGAGGCGCGTTTTCCGCAGGAGGCGCTGGACGCGCTCGTCGGGAGCGACCTGCACGCCATCCACGTGCCCGAGGAGTACGGCGGCGCGGGCGCGGACGCGCTCGCGACGGTGATCGTGATCGAGGAGGTGGCCCGGGTGTGCGCCTCCTCGTCGCTGATCCCCGCGGTCAACAAGCTCGGCTCGCTGCCGGTGGTCCTGTCGGGCGGCGAGGAGCTCAAGCGGCGGTACCTCACGCCGCTGGCCGCGGGCGACGCGATGTTCTCCTACTGCCTGTCCGAGCCGGACGCCGGCTCGGACGCGGGCGGCATGAAGACCAGGGCCGTACGCGACGGCGACAGCTACGTCCTCAACGGCGTGAAGCGCTGGATCACCAACGCCGGGGTCTCCGAGTACTACACGGTGATGGCGGTCACCGACCCCGACAAGCGCACCAAGGGCATCAGCGCGTTCGTCGTGGAGAAGTCCGACGAGGGCGTCTCCTTCGGCGCCCCGGAGAAGAAGCTCGGCATCAAGGGCTCCCCGACCCGTGAGGTCTACCTCGACAACGTCCGCATCCCCGCCGACCGGATCATCGGCGAGGAGGGCACGGGCTTCGCCACCGCGATGAAGACGCTCGACCACACCCGCATCACCATCGCCGCCCAGGCCCTCGGCATCGCCCAGGGCGCGCTGGACTACGCCAAGGGCTACGTCCAGGAGCGCAAGCAGTTCGGCAAGCCGATCGGCGACTTCCAGGGCGTCCAGTTCATGCTGGCCGACATGGCCATGAAGCTGGAGGCCGCCCGCCAGCTCACCTACGCCGCCGCCGCGCGCTCCGAACGCGTCCACCAGGGCTCCGCCAAACAGGACCTCACGTTCTTCGGCGCCGCCGCCAAGTGCTACGCCTCCGACGCCGCGATGGAGATCACCACCGACGCCGTCCAGCTCCTCGGCGGCTACGGCTACACCCGCGACTACCCCCTGGAGCGCATGATGCGCGACGCCAAGATCACCCAGATCTACGAGGGCACGAACCAGGTCCAGCGCATCGTGATGGCCCGCAACATCCCGTAACGAGTTCCTCGCCGCCCGGAACCGCGCGGCCGGGGCCCGGCGGGGTCGGGGTTACCTTGGGGCGACGGGCCGGTGAGGCCGGGGGACACCAGTGGGAAACCAGTGGGAGAGGTGGGGAGAGCGCGTGGGCGAATCGATGACGACCGTCCTTGAGGACCATCCGGTCGTCGCCAGTGTGAAGGACCAGCAGGGGCTTGAGGCCGTCCTGCGCTCCCCCTGCCAGGTGGTGTTCCTGCTCTACGGCTCGGTGCTCGACCTGCCCGCGCTCGTCGCGCGGCTCAAGGACCACGGCAAGACCGTCCTCGTCAACGTGGACCTGATCGACGGGTTCAGCGGCAAGGAGATCGTCGTGCGGTACGTGAAGGAGAACACGGCGGCCGACGGCATCCTCAGCTCCAAGGCGCCCATGGTGCGGGCGGCCAGGCAGCTCGGCCTGTTCGCCGTCCACCGGTTCTTCCTCGTGGACTCACTCTCGTACCACAACCTGGCCAAGCACGTACGGATGTCCAAGGCGGACTGCGTGGAGATCCTGCCCGGCTGCATGCCGCGCGTCATCTCCTGGGCCGTCGCGGACCTCGACGTGCCGCTGATCGCGGGCGGCCTGGTCTGCGACCGGGACGACGTGTTCGCCGCGCTCAAGGCGGGCGCCGCGGCCATCGCCTCGTCCAACCGGGACGTGTGGGCCATGTGACGTGCGGGCCGCGTGAGGGTGCGGGCCGCATGACAGTCTGGGCCGTATGACGGTGCGGGCCGGGTGATCCGTCGGCGTGGGGTTCCGCGCGGTTGACACCCTCCGCACCTCTCTATAACTTGATCCAGGCGTTCCGCGGCACTCCGTTCCGCGGCGCCCACAATCGCATACCGGCCTTCGGTCCACCGAAGGCAGTTACTAGAGACCAGAGAGCAGTAACACCTCGCATGAGGCGTTACTGCTCTTTTTTTGTTCTCTTTCCGCCCCCGTCCCCGTTCCCGTGTTCTTTCCGGCCGTTCCACAAAGAGGTGGTCACTCATGAGCATCGCGTTCAGCGCCCGCTGCCGGGCCGAGGCGGCGGTCCGATGACAACGGCCCGGAAATGGGCCGGCTTCCTCATCCTCTCGATGAGTTGCGGCATCGTGTACCAGGTCGCCTACATACGGTTCGTCTATCTCGGGCCGACCGCGCAGGCCCTGCACCTCTCCGCGCAGGACTACGGGAACGTCATCTCGGTGTTCGGCGTCGTCGCCACCGTCATGTATTTCCTCGGCGGCTGGTTCGCGGACCGGTTCCCGCCCAGGGGCCTCATCGTCACATCCCTGGCCGGCACCGGGGTCGCCGACCTGTATCTGAGCACGGTGCCCGGCTACTGGGGCACGGTCGCCGCCCATGTCGTCATGGCCGTCATGGGAATGGGCCTTTACTGGTCCGCCCTCGTGAAGGCGATCGGCATGCTCGGCGACGCGTCGGAACAGGGGCGGATCTTCGGATTCCTCGAAGGCGCGCGAGGCGTGACGTCGACCGTCGTGGGATTCGCGGGAACGGCCGTGGTGGGCGCCGCCGCCGCGGAATCCGCCGGAGTGCTCTGGCTGATCCGCATCTACGGAATCCTCGCTTTCGTCTTCGCCGCGCTCGTACTTCTCTTCGTACGGGTCGACAGGACGCGGCTCGCCGCGCTCGGCTCCAGTACGGTCACGCTCCGGCAATTGCTCTCGGCCGCGAAGAACGCGTACACCTGGCTGATCGGCCTCACCATCATGCTGATGTACTGCTTCTACACGACCCTCGGCTATTTCTCTCCGCTCCTCGAATACCGCTACGGAGTGGCCGCGGGGCTGATCGGCGCCATCGGAGTCGTCCGCACGTACGTCTTCCAGTTCGTCGCGGGTCCCGCGGGCGGGGTGGTGGCCGACAAGGCGGCCAGGTCCGCCCCCCGGTTCCTGCGCTGGATGTTCGCCGCCGCCTCGGCCGTCGCGCTCGTCTTCCTGCTGATGCCGCGCGATCCCGCGTTCCTGTGGGTCGCCGTGGCGCTGATGTTCGTGTTGTGCCTGATGGTGTTCGCGAGCCGTGGGGTCTACTGGGCACAGGTCAGCGAGGTCGAGATCGAGGAGAGCGAGCGCGGCGGTGTGATCGGACTGGCATCGGGGCTCGCCTACCTGCCGGACGCGTTCCTGCCGTCCCTGTGCGCCTGGTGGGTCGGAGACCCGTCCGCGCGGCCCGCGGTGCCCGAGCACGGCGGCGGCTACAGCGCCCTGTTCGTCTTCCTGCTCGTCATGGGCCTGCTCGGGCTGGTGCTGACGACGCTGACCCGGCGCGTCCGCACCCGGGACCTGGCGGCCCGCGCCGCCGGCCACGCACCGGCCGCGCACCGCGCCCTCGCTCCGGGCGGGGGGATACGGTCCCGCCCGGCCGGCTCCTGACCCGTACGCCCCGGCGTCCCCGATCAGGCGCCGCCCCCCCCGCACCATCACCTCCGTACCACGCGCAACCACCCCGAACCTCCGGAGCAGTACATGGACATCACCGACTTCAACCGGGACTTCTTCTCCCTCGACGGGAAGAACGCGATCGTCACCGGCGGCAACACCGGCCTTGGCCGGGCCTTCTCGCTCGCCCTCGCCAAGGCGGGCGCCAACGTGTTCGTGCCCAGCGTCATGGAGGACGACGGCACGACCCGGCGGCTGATCGAGGCCGAGGGCCGGCGGACGGAGTTCCTGGCCTGCGACCTGACGGCACCCGGCACGCCCCGCGCGATCGTGGACGGCTGCGTGGACGCCTTCGGCTCCGTCGACATCGTGGTGAACTCCGCCGGCATCTGCAATCTCGCGCCCGTCGAGAAGTTCGGCCGCGTGCAGTGGGACCCGATGGTGGACATCAACCTCACCGCGCCGTTCGAGCTGAGCCACGAGGCCATGCTGCGGATGATCCCGCGGCGCTCCGGGAAGATCATCAACATCGCGTCGCTCTTCTCGTTCCTCGGCGGCCAGTGGTCACCGGCGTACGCGGCCACGAAGCACGCCATCGCGGGCTTCACCAAGGCGTACTGCGACGAGCTGGCCCAGCACAACATCCAGGTCAACGCGATCGCCCCGGGCTATTTCGCCACGCAGATCACCGAGGCGACGCGGGCCGATCCCACCACCAACCAGCGCGTCCTCGACCACATCCCGGCCGGGCGGTGGGGCGACGTCGCGGACCTGATGGGCACCACGGTCTTCCTGGCGAGCCGGGCCTCGGACTACGTCAACGGCCACATCCTCCCGGTGGACGGGGGGTACCTCGTCCGCTGACACCTCGCGTACCCTCCGCGCCCTCTGCACTACCGGCGCCGCGCGCAGCCACCCGTACGACCCGCACCACCCGTACTCCCTCCACCCCGAAACACGAGGACCCCATGGACCAGTCACCGTCCGACCTGAACCGCGAAGAGATCGTCGCGGGTCTGACCGAACTCCTCGGTGCGGACGCGGTCGTCACCGACGACCGGCAGCTGCGCGAGGCGAGCGTCGACCGCTTCAAGAAGTACACGTCCGCGCACGGCATCTACGACGGCCCGTTCCCGTCCGCGATCGTCAACGCGACCAGCACCGACGACATCGCGCGCGTCCTCGCCTTCGCCGACGAGCACCGCGTCAACGTGGTGGCCCGCACCGGACGTACCGGCACCGAGGGCGGCCTGGAGACGGCCGTCGCCGACACCATCGTCCTGGACGGTTCCGGGCTCGACCGGATCGTGTCGGTGGACACCGAGAACATGCGCGCCACGGTGCAGTGCGGCGTGCCCCTCCAGGTCCTCGAGGACACCCTCAGGGCCCGCGGCTACACGACGGGCCACTCCCCGCAGTCCAAGCCGCTCGCCCAGTACGGCGGCCTCGTCGCGACCCGCTCCATCGGCCAGTTCTCCACCCTGTACGGGGCGATCGAGGACATGGTCGTCGGCCTGGAGGCGGTGTTTCCCGACGGAAGCGTGGCGCGGATCAAGAACGTGCCGCGGCGGGCGGCGGGCCCCGACATCCGGCACATCGTCATCGGCAACGAGGGCGCGCTGTGCTACGTCACCGAGGTGACGGTGAAGATCTTCCGGTACATGCCGGAGAACAACGAGTTCCACGGCTTCCTCGTCGACGACATGGCGACCGGCATCGCGATGATCCGCGAGGTCGTCACCGGCGGCTTCGCCCCCTCCGTCGTACGCGTCTACTCGCCCGAGGACGCGCGCCAGCACTTCGCGCACTTCTACGACGGCAAGTGCGTGGTCGTCTTCGTCGCCGAGGGCCCGCGGGGCATCGTCCGCGCGACCAGCGAGGAGATCGAGCGCGTCGCCGGCGCGTACCCGCACGAGAAGGTCGAACCGGCGCTCATCGAGGACTGGTTCGAGCACCTCAACTGGGGCGCCGACAAGATCGAGGCGGAGAAGCGCACGATGCTGGAGAAGCGCGAACTCGGCTACACCACCGAGGTGTCGGTCGACTGGTCGCGCACCGTCGAGCTGTACGAGAACGTCGTCGCGCGCATCCGCCGCGAGTTCCCCGCAGCGAACGACCTCACCATGCTGGGCGCCCACTCCTCGCACAGCTACCAGACGGGCACCAACCTGTACTTCGTCTACGACTACACGATCAACTGCGAGCCGCGCGACGAGATCACCACGTACCACATCCCGCTCAACGCCATCATCGTGGAGGAGGCGCTCAAGGCCGGCGGTTCGATGGTCCACCACCACGGCATCGGCAAGTACCGCGCCCCGTGGACCGAGCGGGAGCACGGCAGCGCCTACCCCCTGCTCGCCAAGCTCAAGGAGGCGTTCGACCCGAACGGGATCATGAACAAGGGCACGATCTTCCCGGCCGGCTCCTGACACGGGCGCAGCCCCCGTACGGCCCGGCACACCGCCTCGTCCGTACGGCCCGGCACCCCGCCTCGTACGGCCGGGCGCAGCCCCCGCTACCCCC
>NZ_JAIUKE010000452.1 GCF_020176795.1 Streptomyces sp. 8L | reverse complement strand
GCCCGGGTCCGCGCCCCCGCCGCCGTCCGCCTAGACCCGTAAGGACGCCGTCCGGACCCCGCCAGGACGCTGTCCGGAACCCGGACGCCGTCCGGACCCCGCCAGGGCCCATGCCCGGACCCCGCCCGGGCGGGGTCCGGACACGCTCGGCGGTCGCGGTCCGCCCCGTCACCTTCACCGTACGGGCGTGGGCCAGCGCACGGGCAGGGTCGCGAGGCCGTGCAGCAGGCTCGGCCGCCAGGTCGCGGAGCCCCGCTCCGGGTCCAGGGCGAGCTCCGGGCAGCGCGTCAGCAGCGCCCGCAGCGCGACGGGCGCCTCTAGGCGCGCGAGCGGTGCGCCGAGGCAGTGGTGGATGCCGTGCCCGAAGGTCACATGGCGCCGCAGTTCTGCCGGGTCGCGGCGGATGTCGAAGCGGTCCGGCGCGCGGAACGCGAGCGGATCGCGGTTCGCGGACGCGAGGGAGACGATCACGGTGTCGCCCGCCGGGACCGTCACGCCGCCGAGTTCCACGTCCCGTGCCGCGTACCGGAAGTTCGTGGCCAGGGTGGCGGGCTCGTACCGCAGGCTCTCCTCCACCGCCGCCTCCAGCAGTGAGGCGTCCGCGCGCAGCGCGGCGAGCTGGTCCGGGTGGCGCAGCAGGAGGTGGACCGCCGAGGAGATGAGGTTGGCCGTCGTCTCGTGGCCCGCGACGAGCAACAGGAAGGCCATGCCGAGGAGTTCCTCGGCGGACAGGCCCTCCTCGCCGTCGGCGGGCGTACGGGCGAGCGCGGTCAGCAGGTCGTCTGCGCTCCCGTGGGCGCTTCCGCCGGCGCGCCCGGCGGCCCGCTTGGCGGCGATCAACTCCGTCAGGTACGCCGCCATGTCCCGCTGGGCGGTGGCCGCGGCGACGGGGTCGGTCGCGGCGACGACCTCGGCCGACCAGCGCCGGAAATCGTCCCGGTCCGCGCGGGGCACGCCCAGCAGTTCGCAGATCACGGTGACCGGCAGCGGGAACGCGAGCGCGTCGACGAGATCGGCGTGGCCCGCAGGGAGCATCGCGTCGAGCAGTTCGTCCGTGATCCGCTCGACGCGCGGGCGCAGCGCCTCCACCCGGCGGCCGGTGAACTCGCGCGCCACCAGGCGGCGCAGCCTGGTGTGGTCGGGCGGGTCGGCCTGGAGCATGTTGCGGCCGACCGCGAAGCCTCCGTCGTGCAGCCGGGTGGCGGAGTGCCGGATGTCGTTGCACAGGCCGGGGTCGGTGAGGGCGGCGCGTACGAGGTCGTGGCCGAGGACGAGCCACGCGGTGGCGCCGTCCGGGAGCCGCACGTGCCGCACGGCTCCTCCCGCGCGCAGCAGCGCGTAGCGGGCGTGCGGGTCGGCGACGAAGCCCGCGGGGTCCTCGATCATGTCCACGAGTTCTGTCGGGTCTTCGGTCCTCGGCTGGTTCTGGCCGGGCATGGCACCTCCATACGGTGGGCGGCCCTGGATGGCTGGACCGCTCGGAAGCGGACTGCCCGGCAACCGGACTGCCCGGAAGTGGGACCGTCAGGCGGACAGGCAGCCCGCCGAACGGCTGGGCGGACAGGCGAGCGGACGGCCGGGCGAAGGAGCGAGCCCGGCGCAGCGCGGCCCCGATCAATCCGGGGAGCGCTCCCCGTTTCTCTTCGCACACGTTAGCAGAACCGGGGAGCGGTCCACGGTTGCGATACGGTGCGGTCGTGAGACAGGACGCGCAGCGCAGCAGGGAACGGGTACTGGCCGCCGCCCGCGAGGTGTACGCGGAGTGGGGCGTCGAAGCGCCCCTCGACGTCATCGCACGCCGGGCCGGGGTCGGGAACGCCACGCTCTACCGGCGCTTCCCGGACCGGGCCGCCCTGATCGAGGCGGTCTTCCAGGACGGCCTCGCCGCCACGATGGAGGCCGGCGAGGCCGCGCGGGCGGCCGAGGACCCGATGGCGGGTCTCACCGGATACCTGGAGCACGTGTTCGCGGGGCTCGCGGTCGACCGGGGCGTCACCGACCTGATGACCACGCGCCTGGCCCATGTGCCCACGCTGGAGCGGCTGCACGGACACAACGCCGAGACGCTGGGCCTCCTGCTCGCGCGCTGCCGCGCCGACGGAGTCGTACGCGAGGACGTCTCCGTGGCCGACGTGCTGTTCGCCCTGGCCGTGCTCGGCCGGGGGGTCCCGGCGGCGGAGGCGGCGAGGCCGGGGTCGTGGCGGCGGTTCCTCGCACTGTTCCTGGACGGCCTGCGTGCGGGCCCCGGCGCGGACGCGGACCGCGACGGCGGCGCCCTGCCGGGCACCCCGTACGACCCGGAGACCCTGCGCGACGCCCTGGGCGCCCTGCATGTCGCGGCCTCCGCGGCGCCCGCCCCCAGATCCGCGGCCACCGCCGCGCCCAAGGCCACTCCGCCGGCAACGGACACCGGCCCGGCGCCCGCGGACGGCCCGACGGACTGACAGGCCCGCGACGTCGCCGCACGGTCACACGGCCACGCCCCACGCCGCAACACCCCCGCGCCGCAAGGCCGTCAGGCCCTGCGCGGCGGCGTCACGCACCACGCCCTCACGCGCCAAGCCGCCGCGCCAGTGCCAAAGCGTAGAAAGCCGCGCTGCCACCACTACGCCACGGCCAAGCGACCGAATCCCCGCGCGGGCCTACCGTGTGGCCCGGGCGTTCATTGCCGCCCGCCGACGACGGCCCGCGCGCCGCCACGACCGCTGCCCGTTCGTTCGTGTCCTCCACATCCACAATCCGCGATCTTCTCCGCTACACCGCCATCACCTTCGCTACTCGGAAGGGCCGGGATCTTCCCATGTCGACCTCCACCCACGCCTTCTGGCTCGCGGGCCGCCGGGCCACCGGCGAGTCCACGCTCGATGTCACCTCCCCCTGGGACGGCCGTCTGGTCAGCACCGTTTCCGTGCCGACCGACGCGCAGATTGAGGAGGCCGTCGCCGCCGCGCACGCCGTCGTCGACGAGTTCGCCGCCACCCCCGCGCATGTGCGCGCCGCCGCGCTCGACCGGGTCGCCCGGCGACTCGGTGAGCGGTCGGAGGAGATCGCCCGGCTGATCTCCGACGAGAACGGCAAGCCCATGAAGTGGGCCCGCGGCGAGGTCGGCCGCGCGGTGTCCGTCTTCCGCCTCGCCTCGGAGGAGGCGCGCCGCTTCAACGGCGGCGAGGCCCAGCGCCTGGACACCGACGCGGGCGGCACCGGGCGTCTCGCGCTGGTCCGGCGCTTTCCCAAGGGCGCCGTCCTCGGGATCGCGCCGTTCAACTTCCCGCTGAACCTCTGCGCGCACAAGATCGCTCCGGCCATCGCGGCGGGCGTGCCGATCATCCTGAAGCCCGCGCCCGCGACCCCGCTGTCCGGGCTGCTGATCGGCGAGCTGCTCGCCGAGACCGACCTGCCCGCCGGCTCCTGGTCGGTCCTGCCGGTGCCGAACGACCGGATGCCCGCCCTGGTCCAGGACGAGCGCCTGCCGGTGATCTCCTTCACGGGCTCCGACAAGGTCGGCTACGCGATCATGGATTCGGTGCCCCGCAAGCACTGCACGCTCGAACTGGGCGGCAACGGCGCGGCCGTGGTCCTCGGCGACTACGCCTCCGAGCAGGACCTCGACTGGGCCGCCACCCGCATCGTGGCGTTCTCCAACTACCAGGGCGGCCAGTCCTGCATCTCGGTGCAGCGCGTCATCGCGGACGCCTCCGTCTACGACCGCCTGGTGGAGAAGATCGTCGCCGCCGTCGAGGCGCAGGTCACCGGCGACCCGGCCGACGAAGCCACCGATGTCGGCCCGCTGATCAGCGAGGACGCAGCCAAGCGGGTGGAGAGCTGGACCGAGGAGGCCGTACGCGGGGGCGCGCGGCTGCTCACCGGCGGCAAGCGGGACGGCGCCGCGTTCGCCCCCACCGTTCTCGCCGACGTGCCGGACGGTGCGACGCTCGCCCGCGAGGAGGTCTTCGGCCCGGTCCTCACCCTCCAGCGGGTCGAGGGCGAGGAGGCTGCCTTCGCCGCCGTCAACGCGTCGAAGTACGGGCTCCAGGCGGGCGTCTTCACGCACGACGTGCAGGCCGCGTTCCGCGCGCACCGCGCGCTGGAGGTCGGCGGCGTGATCATCGGAGACGTTCCCTCGTACCGCGCCGACCAGATGCCGTACGGCGGGGCCAAGATGTCGGGCGTCGGCCGCGAGGGCGTGCGGTACGCGATGGACGACTACACCTACGAGCGCGTCCTGGTCCTGACGGGCCTCGCCCTGTAGGCCGCCGAGCAGGACCCCTGTCGCCGAAGGGCCCGGCAGCCCCGCCCAGGCCCTTCGGCGGGCACGGAATCGCGCACGGAATAATGGCCCCGTGACCGTCATCGAAATCCCCGGCTCCAAGTCCGTCACCGCCCGCGCCCTGTTCCTCGCCGCCGCGGCGCGGGGGGAGACCGTCCTGCGGCGGCCCCTGCACTCCGACGACTCCGAAGGGTTCGCCGAGGGGCTCCTGCGGCTCGGTTACGGAGTCGTACGGGAGGACGGGGACCGCGTCTGGCGGATCGCGGGCCGGCCCGAGGGGCCCGGTGTGGCCGAGGCCGACGTGTACTGCCGGGACGGCGCGACCACCGCGCGGTTCCTGCCCACGCTCGTCGCGGCGGCCCCCGGGGGCTCGTACCGCTTCGACGCCTCCGCGCAGATGCGCCGCCGTCCGCTCGGCCCGCTGACGAAGGCCCTGCGCGACCTCGGGGCCGACCTGACGCACGGCGAGCGCGAGGGGCACCACCCCCTGCGGGTCGACGCGCACGGCATCAAGGGCGGGCACCTCGTCCTCGACGCGGGCGAGTCGTCGCAGTACCTGACCGCGCTGCTGATGCTCGGCCCGCTCACCGAGGAGGGGCTGACCATCGACGTGACGCGGCTCGTCTCCGCCCCCTATGTCGAGATCACGCTCGCGATGATGCGCAGCTTCGGCGTCGAGGTCGAGCGCGCGGGCAGCCGCTTCACCGTCCCGCCGGGCGGCTACCGGGCGACGGACTACGACATCGAGCCCGACGCGTCGACCGCCAGCTACTTCTTCGCCGCCGCCGCGCTGACACCGGGCCGCGAGGTCACCGTCCCCGGCCTCGGCCGCCACGCGCTCCAGGGCGACACCGCGTTCGTCGACGTGCTGGAGCGGATGGGCGCGGACGTCGTCAGGACGGACGACGCGATCACGGTGCGCGGCCCGGAGCGGCTGCGCGGACTCACCGTCAACATGCGGGACATCTCGGACACCATGCCGACCCTCGCCGCGCTCGCCCCGTACGCAGACGGACCCGTCAGGATCGAGGACGTCGCCAACACGCGGGTGAAGGAGTGCGACCGGCTCGACGCCTGCGCGGAGAACCTGCGCGCGCTCGGCATCGGCGTTCGGACGGGCCCCGACTGGATCGAGATCCGGCCGGGGGCGCCGCGCGCCACCGAGATCGCGACGCGCGGCGACCACCGCATCGTGATGTCGTTCGCCGTCACAGGACTGCGCGCGCCGGGCATGACGTACGACGACCCGGGCTGTGTGCGCAAGACCTTCCCCGGTTTCCACGAGGCGTTCGGGGCCCTGCGCGACGCGTGGGCCGCCGACGCGCCCCCGGAGGCCTAGGAGGAGACCGGCCCGCGGGCGCACGCGTGAGGTAGCGGGCGCCATCCCGCCCGCCGGCGGCCGGTTGCCCGAGAGTCTGGGCCCGGACGGACCGAACACCCCGGGGCCAGATGCACCGGGCACCCCGGGACCAGCGCGAACGCCCCGGATCGGGTGGTGCCCGCCCCTCCGCTGTCGGAGCCCGCGGCGGATGGGGCAAGAATGGGTCCCATGAGCGACAGCCCAGCCCCTCTCGCGGACCCCCACATCGCCTTCGATCCGGCCGAAGGCCGCCGGGACATCGTCGTCCTCGGCTCCACGGGCTCCATCGGTACCCAGGCCATCGACCTGGTCCTGCGCAACCCCGACCGGTTCCGTGTCACCGCGCTGTCCGCGGCGGGCGGCCGGGTCGCCCTGCTGGCGGAGCAGGCGCGACTGCTCCGCGCCGCCACGGTCGCCGTCGCGCGCGCGGACGCCGTGCCCGCGCTGAGGGAGGCACTGCGGGCCGAGTACGGGCCGGGCGAGCCGCTGCCCGAGATTCTCGCGGGCCCGGACGCGGCCACCGATCTCGCCGCGTCCGACTGCCACACGGTTCTCAACGGCATCACCGGGTCCATCGGCCTCGCGCCGACCCTCGCCGCGCTGGAGGCGGGCCGCACCCTCGCGCTCGCCAACAAGGAATCGCTCATCGTCGGCGGACCGCTGGTCAAGGCGCTCGCGAAGCCCGGCCAGATCATCCCCGTGGACTCCGAGCACGCGGCGCTCTTCCAGGCCCTCGCGGCCGGCACCCGGGCCGACGTCCGCAAGCTCGTCGTGACCGCGTCCGGCGGCCCCTTCCGCGGCCGTACGCGGACCGAGCTGTCCGACGTCACGCCGAAGGACGCGCTCGCCCACCCCACCTGGGCCATGGGCCCGGTGATCACGGTCAACTCCGCGACGCTCGTCAACAAGGGCCTCGAAGTGATCGAGGCGCACCTGCTGTACGACATCCCCTTCGAGCGCATCGAGGTCGTCGTCCACCCGCAGTCGTACGTTCACTCCATGGTGGAGTTCACGGACGGCTCGACGCTCGCCCAGGCCACCCCGCCCGACATGCGCGGCCCCATCGCGATCGGCCTCGGCTGGCCGCAGCGGGTGCCGGACGCGGCGCCCGCCTTCGACTGGACGAAGGCCTCGGCGTGGGAGTTCTTCCCGCTCGACACGGAGGCGTTCCCCTCCGTGGGCCTGGCCCGGCACGTGGGGGCGCTCGGCGGTACGGCCCCCGCGGTCTTCAACGCCGCGAACGAGGAGTGCGTCGACGCGTTCCTGTCCGGCCGGCTGCCGTTCAACGGCATCATGGACACCGTCACCGAAGTCGTCGGCGAGCACGGAAACCCCGCCGGGGGAACCCGGCTCACCCTCCCGGACGTCCTCGAAGCAGAGACCTGGGCACGCGCCCGGGCCACGGAACTCGCCAGGAAGGCCACCGCGGAGGCGCGCGCATGACGATTCTTCTGACGGTCATCGGCATTGTGATCTTCGCCTTCGGCCTGCTGTTCTCCATCGCGTTCCACGAGTTCGGGCACCTGTCGACCGCCAAGATGTTCGGCATCCGCGTGCCGCAGTACATGGTCGGCTTCGGCCCGACGATCTTCTCGCGCAAGCGGGGCGACACCGAGTACGGCTTCAAGGCCATCCCCATGGGCGGCTACATCCGCATGATCGGGATGTTCCCGCCCGGGCCCGACGGACGGATCGAGTCCCGCTCCACCTCGCCCTGGCGCAGCATGATCGAGGACGCGCGCTCCGCCGCGTTCGAGGAGATGGAGGACGGCGACGAGGACCGCCTCTTCTACACGCGCAAGCCGTGGAAGCGCGTGATCGTCATGTTCGCGGGCCCGTTCATGAACCTCGTCCTCGCCGCGGTGATCTTCTTCGGCGTCGCGATGAGCTACGGCTTCCAGACCCAGACCACCGAGGTCGGCGGCGTCCAGAAGTGCGTCCTGTCGCAGAGCGACAAGCGCCAGACCTGCCGGCCGGGCGACCCGGTCTCGCCGGCCACGGCGGCCGGGCTGCGCAAGGGCGACAAGATCGTCGCCTTCAACGGCCAGAAGGTCGACGACTGGAACACGCTCTCCAACAAGATCCGCCAGACCATCGGCCCCGCCACGCTCACGATCCGCCGCGACGGCCACCAGCAGGTGCTGCACGCGAATCTGCTGAAGAACATAGTGGCCCAGAAGGACTCCAACGGGGACGTCGTCCCCGGCAAGTACCAGGCGGCCGGCTACCTCGGCTTCGCCGCCCAGACGAAGATCGTCCCGCTCACGTTCGGCCAGTCCGTCGACCGGATGGGCGGCATGATCGGTGACAGCGTGGACCGGCTGGTGGACCTGCCGGGCAAGATCCCCGGCCTGTGGGGCGCCGCCTTCGAGGGCAAGCAGCGCGACGCGGACTCGCCGGTCGGTGTCGTCGGCGCCGCCCGCATCGGCGGCGAGGTGATGACGCTGCACGTGCCGGCGGAGAGCCAGATCGCGATGATGCTGTTCCTGCTGGCCGGGTTCAACCTGTCGCTGTTCCTCTTCAACATGGTCCCGCTGCTCCCGCTGGACGGCGGCCACATCGCGGGCGCCCTGTGGGAGGCGCTGCGGCGCAACGTCGCCCGCGTCTTCTCCCGCCCGGACCCCGGCCCGTTCGACGTCGCCAAGCTCATGCCGGTGGCGTACGTGGTGGCCGGCCTCTTCGTCTGCTTCACGGCGCTCGTCCTGATCGCGGACGTGGTCAACCCCGTCAAGATCACCTGAGGCGCCCCGCCCGGCCGCCCGGCCGGTTTCCGCCCCGCGACGGCGGCCGGACATCCCGGTGTCCGGCCGCCGTCGTACGGGTGGACACTCCCCGGTGGTGTCACCCGCCGACGCGCGGTGGCGTAATCTCAGGTGCTGGAGCCCGCCGATCTCGGGACCAGGTCCACACTTGGGGTTGCACAGCAGATGACTGCGATTTCTCTCGGAATGCCGTCCGTTCCCACCAAGCTCGCCGACCGCAGGGTCAGCCGTCAGATCCATGTCGGTTCGGTGGCGGTCGGCGGTGACGCGCCGGTGTCCGTCCAGTCGATGACCACGACACGCACCTCGGACATCGGGGCCACGCTCCAGCAGATCGCGGAGCTCACGGCGTCCGGCTGCCAGATCGTCCGCGTCGCGTGCCCGACCCAGGACGACGCGGACGCGCTCTCCGCCATCGCGAAGAAGTCGCAGATCCCGGTCATCGCCGACATCCACTTCCAGCCCAAGTACGTGTTCGCCGCGATCGACGCCGGCTGCGCCGCGGTCCGGGTCAACCCGGGCAACATCAAGCAGTTCGACGACAAGGTCCGGGAGATCGCCAAGGCGGCGAAGGACACCGGCACGCCGATCCGCATCGGTGTCAACGCCGGCTCCCTCGACAAGCGGCTGCTGGAGAAGTACGGCAAGGCGACGCCCGAGGCGCTCGTCGAGTCGGCGCTGTGGGAGGCGTCCCTCTTCGAGGAGCACGACTTCCGCGACATCAAGATCTCCGTCAAGCACAACGACCCCGTCGTCATGGTCAACGCCTACCGGCTGCTCGCGCAGAAGTGCGACTACCCGCTGCACCTCGGGGTGACGGAGGCCGGCCCCGCCTTCCAGGGCACCATCAAGTCGGCCGTCGCGTTCGGCGCCCTGCTCAGCGAGGGCATCGGCGACACCATCCGGGTCTCCCTCTCCGCGCCGCCGGTCGAGGAGGTCAAGGTCGGCCAGCAGATCCTGGAGTCGCTCGGCCTGCGCCAGCGCCGCCTGGAGATCGTGTCCTGCCCCTCCTGCGGACGCGCCCAGGTCGACGTGTACAAGCTCGCCGACCAGGTCACCGCCGGCCTCGAAGGCATGGAGGTGCCGCTGCGCGTCGCCGTCATGGGCTGCGTCGTCAACGGCCCGGGCGAGGCCCGCGAGGCCGACCTCGGCGTCGCCTCCGGCAACGGCAAGGGCCAGATCTTCGTCAAGGGCGAGGTCATCAAGACGGTGCCCGAGTCCAAGATCGTGGAGACGCTGATCGACGAGGCCATGAAGATGGCCGAGCAGATGGAGAAGGACGGCATCGCCTCAGGCGAGCCCGAGGTCTCCGTCAGCTGACACCCCGGACGCCCGGAGACCCCGGTACGTGCCGGGGCGCGCGCCCCTGAGTCGGCCGGGTCGGACGGACGCCCGCGCACCGTGGTCCCGTACGGGTCCCGTGGCCCTCCGCAGGGGAGGCCGCGGGACC
>NZ_JAIUKE010000451.1 GCF_020176795.1 Streptomyces sp. 8L | reverse complement strand
CCGACCCCCCGGCGCCCCCGTTTCGCGGGCCGCGGGCCGGGGTATCGCGGGCCGGCGACCCAGGTGTCGCCGCTCGCCGGCCCGGGGGTTCCGCGCATCGGGCGGGTGGATCGCGGGCAGGCGGGTGTACCGATGGGTAACACGTCCGTTCCGGACCCGATCCGGTGGGGGCGGCGCGCGAGGATGGCGGCGGTCCGGCATGATCGGACAACGGACGCGTGGACCGGGGACCCGGACACAGCGGGAAACCCGGGCCCGTACACGCAGACGTGCGCACGGACGTAGACGTAAACATACGTAGACAGACGTAAACAGACGTACGACACGAGAAACACCACACGAGAAAACGGTTACGGCCGAGGAGAGGGAGTCACCGATGAGCGACCCCGACAAGCAGGTTGCCGACGCGGTCAAGACGGGCACCGTCGTCGAAGCCGTCCCCGCCGACCGCAGTCTCGGCCAGCTGGTCGCCGCCGCCACGGCCGAGATGTCGGAGCTGATGCACGACGAGATCGCGCTCGCCAAGGCTGAGCTGCGCCAGGACGTCAAGCGGGGCGCGGTGGGCGGTGGCGCGGGCGCCGTGGCCGGGGTCTTCCTGCTGTTCTCGCTCCCCGTGTTCAGCTTCGCCGCCGCGTACGGCATCCACAATCTCGGCCTCGGGCTCGCCTGGTCGTTCCTGATCGTCGGTGGCGCTTTCGTGGTGCTCGCGGGCATCCTCGGCGGGATCGCCGCGCTGAAGTTCAAGAAGGTCAAGCCGCCGGAGAAGACCATCGCGTCCGCCAAGCAGACCGCGGCCGTGCTGCAGAAGGCCAAGCCGCACCCGCGGGAGCTCGGGACGGGCACATCGGACTCCTCGTCTGTGGCACGCTCGTCTGCATGACGGCCTCTGACTCGGGCGTGCGCATCGACGGCCCCTGGACCCATCGCGATGTGGCGGCCAACGGTGCGCGCTTCCACATCGCCGAGATGGGCGAGGGGCCGCTCGTGCTGCTCCTGCACGGCTTCCCGCAGTTCTGGTGGACCTGGCGCCACCAGTTGGTGACACTCGCGGACGCCGGGTACCGGGCCGTGGCGATGGACCTGCGGGGCGTGGGCGGCAGTGACCGTACGCCGCGCGGCTACGATCCCGCGAACCTCGCGCTCGACATCACCGGCGTCGTACGGTCCCTCGGCGAGCCCGACGCGGCACTCGTCGGGCACGATCTGGGCGGCTATCTCGCCTGGACCGCGGCGGTGATGCGCCCGAAGCTCGTACGGCGGCTGGTCGTGAGTTCCATGCCGCATCCGCGCCGCTGGCGCTCGGCGATGCTCTCGGACTTCGCCCAGACCCGCGCGGGATCGTACGTATGGGGGTTCCAGCGCCCGTGGATTCCGGAGCGCCGGCTCATGGCGGACGACGCCGAGCTGGTGGGAGAGCTGATCAGGGAGTGGTCCGGGCCGGACAAGCCCGACGACAAGACCCTCGGCATGTACCGGCGGGCGATGATGATCCCTTCGACGGCGCACTGCTCGATCGAGCCGTACCGGTGGATGGTGCGGTCACTGGCCCGCCCGGACGGCGTCCAGTTCTACCGGCGCATGAAGCGTCCCGTGCGCGTGCCCACGCTCCAGTTGCACGGGGCGCTCGACCCCGCGATGCGGACGCGGTCCACGGCGGGGTCGGTGGAGTACGTGGAGGCCCCCTACCGCTGGCGGCTCTTCGAGGGCACCGGGCACTTCCCTCACGAGGAGGACCCGGTCGCCTTCTCGACGGAGCTTCTGGACTGGCTGGCCGATCCGGCGCAGGACCGCCGCGACGGCGGGAACGGGAGCTGGACCGGGAACGAGGGCGGCGGCGACCAGGCCGGCAGCGGCAGCGCGAACCGATAGACCGTCACTCCGGGGGCAGGCGGGATCAGAGGCCGCCCACGCCGGAGGGTCTTCACGCCGACTCCGCACCGAGGGTCGCCGGGCCACCGTCACATGTCTCACGTGTTCACGTGTCTCACGCGTCGGGCAGCCTCCCGACCGCACGAGCCCGCTACGACGATCGTACGAGATGCCAAATGCCGGAAGCATAGGCCGATTGGCACAGGCTCAGGCGATTACCGACCATGGGGCAGGGGCACACGTCGGGTATGGGCTGGACGCACGATTACGGTGACGCAGCACGCAAGAACCCCACGTCGGCCACCGCGCCGATCACGTACCCGAGGGGCGGTGTCCCGCAGATAGGGACCGCGGTCCACGATCAGCGTCTCGGGCTCGGCATTCCCCG
Organism: Streptomyces sp. 8L; assembly: GCF_020176795.1. Taxonomy (GTDB): domain Bacteria; phylum Actinomycetota; class Actinomycetes; order Streptomycetales; family Streptomycetaceae; genus Streptomyces. Next base: position 7,611 of record NZ_JAIUKE010000451.1, on the reverse strand, counting down.
CATCATCCGCCGCAGGGCCCGCTGGGTCTCGGCCAGGCTGCGCCACCAGCGCGGCGGCTCCGCGGCCAGGGCCGGCACCGGCACCTGACCCCTCACCGCACGCGCGAAGTAGCGCCCGCGAGCGCCGCTGCGGGGGAGCGCCCGGGAGCGCTGCGCACCACCCCGCGAACGCCGGGGACGGACCTCGGGCCGGGTCAGAGGGCGCAGCCCTGCGTGTCGACCTGCTGATCGGCGGTCCTGCCGGCCGTGACGTCGGGCCGGATCTCGTCCGCCGTCAGCGCGTACCCCGTGTTGTCGTCGTCGAGGGACCGCGCGAAGATCACGCCGTACACCTTGCCGTCGGGGGTCAGCAGGGGTCCGCCGGAGTTGCCCTGACGTACCGTCGCGAACAGTGAGTACACGTCGCGGGTGACGTTCCCGCGGTGGTAGATGTCGGGGCCGCTCGCGTTGATCCGGCCGCGGACGCGGGCCGAGCGCACGTCGTACCCGCCGTTCTCCGGGAAGCCCGCGACGATGGCGCTGTCGTCGGTGCGCGCGTCCGCGGTGCTGAACTGCAACGGCGTCGCGTGCAGGCCGGGTACGTCGAGGACGGCGATGTCGCGCTGCCAGTCGTAGAGCACGACCTTCGCGTCGTAGAGCCTGCCCTGGCCGCCGACCTGGACGGTCGGGTCGCTGACGCCGCCCACGACGTGCGCGTTGGTGATGATCCGGTGGTCGGCGAAGACGAACCCGGAGCCTTCGAGGACCTTGCCACAGCCGGAGGCCGTACCGACGACCTTCACCACGGACTTCTGCGCGCGGGCCGCCACGGGGCTGCCCGCGAGGGCCGGGTCGGGCGCCCGGACCTGCGTGATGGGCTCGTTCGCGAAGGGGCTGAAGACCTGCGGGAAGCCGTTCTGCGCGAGTACCGACGAGAAGTCCGAGAACAGCGTGGTCGCCTGATCCGGCATCACCTGGGACACCCCGGTGAGCACCTTCGAGCCGCGCACCTCCTTGCTGATCGTCGGCAGGGACGTGACGGCGAGCGCGGAGCCGAGGAGCCATGCGACCAGCAGCATCGCTATCACGTTCACCAGAGCGCCGCCCGTCGCGTCCAGGGCGCGGGCCGGGGACCAGGTGATGAACCTCCGCAGCTTGTTGCCCAGGTGCGTGGTGAACGCCTGGCCGACCGAGGCGCAGACGATGACGACCACGACGGCGAGGACGACCGCGGTCGTGGAGACATCGGCGTCGCTGGTCAGCTGCCGCCACACCAGGGGCAGCAGGTAGACGGCGACGAGGCCGCCGCCGAGGAAGCCGATCACCGACAGGATGCCGACGACGAACCCTTGGCGATAGCCGATGATCGCGAACCAGACGGCGGCGACCAGCAGCAGGATGTCCAGCACGTTCACCGTCAGTTGCCTCGCATTGTCGTCCCAGGTGCCTCGCGTGGTGGTCTTGAGGTCCTGACCGGGTGGTGGCCCGCCCGCCCGTGCCCCGACCGGCCGGGGCGCGGGCCCGGCCCAGGTCCGGGCGCGATTGCGGGCGCGGGAGTCAGCCTGTCATGCCCGCCAGTCGAGGGGGACCCGCTTCTCGTGGTCCCAGGGCAGTTCCCACCCGGCGTAGTGCAGGATGCGGTCGATCACTCCGGCGGTGAAACCCCAGACCAACGACGATCCGCACTGGAATGCGGGGCCGTGGTGGCCTCTGGGGTGAATGCTCGTGGCGCGGTTGGCGGGATCGGTGAGATCCGCCACGGGAACCGTGAAGACGCGGGCGGTCTCCGCGGGGTCCACGACGCCGACCGGGCTCGGCGTGTGCCACCAGCCGAGCACCGGTGTCACGACGAATTCACTGATCGGAATGTAGAGCCGGGGCAGGACGCCGAACACCTGCACGCCCGAGGGGTCGAGCCCGGTCTCCTCGCGTGCCTCGCGCAGGGCCGCGTGGAGCGGGCCCACCGTGGCCGGATCGCCGTCCTCGGGATCGAGGGAGCCGCCCGGGAAGGACGGCTGGCCCGCGTGCGAACGCAGGCTGCCGGCGCGCTCCGTGAGCAGCAGCTCCGGGCCGCGGGCCCCCTCGCCGAAGAGGACCAGGACGGCGGACTGCCGGCCGGCGCCGTCCTCCGGCGGCAGGAACGAGCTGAGCTGCTCGGGCCGTACGGTCGCGGCGGCGCGCACGACCGGCTGGAGCCAGTCGGGCAGGCCCGCGGTACTGACCGCGACGTCGGCCGCGACCGCGCCATCGGCCGTGACCGCGCCATCGGCCGTGACCGCGCCGGGCGCATCCCGCGCCCCGTCCCGGGCCGGCCCGCCGCCCGACGTCCGCTTCTCCGCCGCGGACGTCACGGGATCGGGCCTCACGGCGCCCGAGGTCAGGGCAGTGGGCGCCTTCTTCCCCGTTACGGCCAGTGAGCCGTTCTCTGCGTCGACCTGCGCGTCGACCTGCGTTTCCGTGTGCGTCATCGGCACCCCCGAGCTGTAACGCGCACCGGCCGTGCGATCGTTCCGCGCGCCACCGCCCCGGGTGGCGCCGTCAGCCATCGCCGCGCATTCCGGGTGCCTCGGCTCCGCCCGTACGCCCGCCGCGCCCGCGCGGGGCCGCCATCGCCCTCGCCGCCGCCGAGCGGGCGGCGAACGCGCCGCGCGGCACGCCGCCCGGGAGCGGCGCGTGGCGCGCCGTCACGCGTCGCCCTCCGGGGTGCCCAGCGGCGGCGCGGGCCTGCCCGGATAGTCGGCGGGCGGGCTGAGCCGCTGCCCCGGTTTGCCCGCCATCTCGTACTTCAGCAGCTTCTTCGCCTTCTCCGGGTCCGTCTCGCCCTCCCCGTACGAGGGGCACAGCGGGGCGATCGGGCAGGCTCCGCAGGCGGGCTTGCGGGAATGGCAGACGCGCCGGCCGTGGAAGATGATCCGGTGCGAGAGCATCGTCCACTCGCTCTTGGGGAAGATCTCCGCGACCTCCGCCTCCACCTTCTCGGGGTCCTCCTGCTCCGTCCACTTCCAGCGCCGCACGAGCCGGCCGAAGTGGGTGTCCACGGTCAGGCCGGGCACGCCGAACGCGTTGCCCAGGACGACATTGGCCGTCTTGCGGCCGACGCCCGGCAGCGTCACGAGGTCCTCCAAGCGGGGCGGCACCTCGCCGTCGAAGCGGTCGCGCAGCGCGGTGGACAGGCCGATCAGGGACTTCGCCTTGGCACGGAAGAAGCCCGTGGGCCGGATGACCTGCTCAAGCTCCTCGGGGACGGCCGCCGCCAGGTCCTCGGGCGTGGGGTACTTCGCGAACAGCGCGGGCGTCGTCTGATTCACCCGGAGGTCGGTGGTCTGGGCGGACAGGACGGTCGCCACCAGGAGCTCGAACGCGTTGCGGAAGTCGAGCTCCGGATGCGCGTACGGATACACCTCCGCGAGCTCGCGATTCATCCGGCGGGCCCTGCGGACCATCGCGAGATGAGACTCGGGTTTCGCGGCTTTTTTCCCGTTTTTCGTTTTTGCCGAGGACTGTTCGCCCACAGCGGAATTGGTCTCCGCGGACACTCTTCAAGCCCCCTTGGCCTGCGCTGTCGCCGGTCGTTCACCGGTCAGTTGGACACCCGGCCAGCCTAAAGCCCGGTACTGACATCCGGGTGGATACGAGCCACCCGTCACCCGATTCCGCGTGAGCGCGCGGCAGAGCATGCTGGGTAGGTCAAACTTTCCGTACGGAGAGGTTGCTGCACGTACGGCATCAGCAGCACCTACGGCATCATGGGGATCACGGCTCCCGACAGGGGGTCCGCTTCCCGAGCAGGTCGACAAGGAGAGAACTCGTGGACGACGTTCTGCGGCGTGCCCCGCTCTTCGCGGCGCTCGATGACGATCAGGCCACCGAGCTCCGCGCCTCGATGAGTGAGACCACGCTCGCGCGTGGCGAAGCTCTCTTCCACGAGGGGGACCCCGGAGACCGCCTGTACGTGGTCACCGAGGGCAAGGTGAAGCTGCACCGCACCTCCCCGGACGGCCGCGAGAACATGCTCGCCGTGCTCGGTCCCGGCGAGCTGATCGGTGAGCTTTCGCTCTTCGACCCCGGCCCGCGCACGGCCACGGCTTCGGCGCTGACGGAGGTCAAGCTCCTCGGGCTCGGCCACAGCGACCTGCTGCCCTGGCTGAACGTGCGTCCCGAGGTCGCGTCCGCGCTGCTGCGTGCCATCGCGAGGCGCCTGCGCAAGACCAACGACCAGATGTCCGACCTGGTCTTCTCCGATGTGCCGGGCCGCGTGGCCCGTGCCCTGCTCGACCTGTCGCGCCGGTTCGGCGTGCAGTCCGAGGAAGGCATCCACGTCGTGCACGACCTCACCCAGGAGGAGCTGGCCCAGCTGGTCGGCGCCTCGCGCGAGACGGTCAACAAGGCCCTCGCGGACTTCGCGCAGCGCGGCTGGCTGCGGCTGGAGGCGCGCGCGGTGATCCTGCTGGACGTGGAGCGCCTCGCGAAGCGTTCGCGCTGACCGGCCCCCGTCCGAGCCGAGGAGCCGAGGGCGTGGATGGAGCCGAGCCGGGGGCATGGCTGTGAGCGCGCACGGCTACGAGACGGGCGCCCACGGCCACGAGACGGACAAGGCCGACGGCGAGACGCGTGAGCACGGCGGCGAGGACAGCGGCAGGGGCCTCGACCAGGCCGGCTTCATCGTCCGCGAGGGCTCGCTCAGCCGGGTGTCGCCCGTGTTCGCGCCCCTCGTCGACGACGCGCGGCGGCGAGTGTCGGAGACGTACGGAACGCGGCTGCACAGCGCCTATCTGTACGGATCGGTGCCACGCGGCACGGCCCGCCCCGGGCTCTCGGACCTCGATCTTCTGATCGCCCTGCACCCGGCGGGCCCGGCGCCCACGGCTCGCCCGGTCGCCGATGAGCCGTACGAGGAGCCCTCGGACGCCGACCAAGCCGCCGCTCGCGGTCTCGAAACCGCCCTCGACGCCTCGTACGGTGTGGTCGACGGCGTCGGAATCCTGCTGTACACGGCCGGCCGGCTGCTCAGCGCGCGCGAACGGTACGACCTCGGCTGGTTCGTGGCCTGTCTCTGCACGCCACTGGCCGACGACGACCTCGGCGCCCTCCTGCCCAGGTACCGCCCCGACACGCGACTCGCCCGGGAGACCAACGGGAGCCTGGACCTCAGGCTCCCCCGCTGGCGCAGGCAGAACGCCACCGCCGCGGGCGACCCCGCCGCACGCGCGCGGCTCAGCCGGGCGTACGCGCGTCTCCTCGTCCGTACGGCGTTCACGCTCGTCATGCCCCGCTGGGGCGGCTGGACCAGCGACCTGGGCCGATCGGCGGAGATCTTCGCCCGCTACTACCCGCAGCGCGGCGACGAGCTGCGCGCGGCGGCCGTCGTCGCCCGCGCCCCGAGCACGGACCCCGCGGTCCTCAGCGCGTACGCGGACGACCTGGGACCCTGGCTGGCGGCCGAGTACACGCGCGTGCACGGCCGCAAGACCTGGCCCGAGCCCTGAGGCTCCGAGCCCACGGGCGCCTCGCACGCGGCGGCGCGGAGCCCTGGACCTACGGGCGCCTCACAGAAAGCGGGCAGAGCCCTGAATCCACGGGCGCCTCGGACGCGCGGAGCCCTGGGCGGCCCGTACGCCCCGCAGGCGGCGTCTAGATGATCCCGTGCTCCTTCAGGTACTCCAGCTGCGCGCGTACGGACAGCTCGGCCGCCGGCCACAGGGCCCGGTCCACGCCCGCGTACACCTCCGCCACCACCTCGGGCGCGGTCCGCAGCCCGTTCTCGACGGCCGTCTCGACCTGGGCAAGGCGGGTCGCGCGGTGGGCGAGGTAGTACTCGACGGCACCCTGCGCGTCCTCGAGGACCGGCCCGTGGCCCGGCAGGACGGTGTCGACGCCGTCACGCCCCTCGTCGACGGTCAGGGACCGCAGCCTGCGCAACGAGTCGAGGTAGTCGCCGAGCCGCCCGTCGGGATGCGCCACCACCGTGGTGCCGCGGCCGAGGATCGTGTCGCCCGTGAGGACGGCGCGATCGGCGGGCAGGTGGAAGCAGAGCGAGTCGCCGGTGTGGCCGGGGGTGGGCACGACCCGCAGTTCGAGGCCGCCCGTCGTGATCACGTCGCCGGCCGCGAGCCCCTCGTCGCCCAGGCGCAGCGCGGGGTCCAGCGCGCGGACGCCAGTGCCGGTCAGCTCGGCGAAGCGCGCGGCGCCCTCGGCGTGGTCGGGGTGGCCGTGGGTGAGGAGGGTGAGCGCGACCCGGTGTCCCTGGCGTTCCGCGGCGCTGATCACCGCCCGCAGGTGGGACTCGTCCAGCGGCCCCGGGTCGATGACGACGGCGAGGCCGGAGTCCGGCTCCGCGACGATCCAGGTGTTCGTGCCGTCCAGGGTCATGGGCGACGGGTTCGGCGCGAGGACGTTGAACGCGCGCGGGGTCGCCGGGCCCGAGGAGACGGCCGCGCGAGGCTGTCCGGGGAGCTGTGCCGCGTCGGTCATCGCCGCTCGCCTCCGTCGTGTGGAGTACTGCTGACCCGCTTGGTGAACTCGTCGTGGCCCGGCCAGCTGAGGACGAGCTCGCCGCCCTCCATCCGGGCCCTGGCGAGCACGGGCTCCAGATCGCGGTGCTCGGCGGCGGCGAGTGCCTCGGCCGCGGAACCGTACGGTTCCAGCGCACGCAGCGTGGAGACCGTGGGCGGCATCATCAGCAGATCGCCCGCGTCGTAGGCCGCGGTCGCCTCGGCGGGCCTGATCCACACGGTGTGGTCGGCCTCCGTGGACGCGTTCCTGGTGCGCTGCCCGGCGGGGAGCGCCGCGACGAAGAACCAGGTGTCGTAGCGGCGCGGCTCGAACTCCGGGGTGATCCAGCGCGCCCACGCCCCGAGCAGGTCGCTGCGCAGCGTGAGACGCCGCTTGTCCAGGAACTCCGCGAAGGACAGTTCGTGGGCCACGAGGGCGGCGCGGTCCGCCTCCCAGTCGTCGCCCGTGGTGTCCCCGACGACCGTGTCCACGCTCTCGCCCGCGAGCAGGACCCCCGCCTCCTCGTAGGTCTCCCGTACGGCCGCACAGACGATGGCCTGTGCCTCCTCGGTGGCGACGCCCAGCCTGCGCGCCCAGGTCTCCCGGCCGGGGCCCGCCCAGCCGACGAGCCGGTCGTCGTCCCTGGGGTCGACACCGCCGCCGGGATAGACGTACGCGCCGGCGGCGAAGGCCATGGAGGCGCGCCGCCGCAGCATGTGCACGGCGGGCCCCGGGACGCCGTCCCGCAGCAGTACGACCGTGGCGGCACGGCGCGGGGGCACCACGTCGAGTTCACCTGCGGCGAGAGCCCGGATGCGCTCCGGCCATTCCGGCGGATACCACTGACCTGTAGGCATGTGGCGGATGCTATGCGTTCGTGACCGGATGTTCGAGAGGCAGTCGCACGGCGCAGCGGTACGGCGGGCCGGGCGGGAAGTCGTACGACTCAGCGGTACGACAACTCGTGCGCGGACGCTCCGGAACGAAAACAGCTCGGCGGCGCTGCCACGCGGAACCGCCCGGGCAGGCCGCGCCGCTGTCCGCAGACGCGACCCGGGGGGGCCCCGGGGGGGGGGCCCCCCCGGGGGGGGGGGGGGGGGGCCGGCCCGGGGGGGGGGGGCCCCGCGCGGGGGGCCGGCG
>NZ_JAIUKE010000450.1 GCF_020176795.1 Streptomyces sp. 8L | reverse complement strand
ACGGGACCCGCCGCCCGGCCCGGTACGGCCGCGGGCGCGGGCGCGGTCACGCCGTCACCTCACGGCACGCGCGGTAGAAGTCCTTCCACCCGTCCCGCTCGCGCACCACGGTCTCCACGTACTCCTGCCAGATGACGCGGTCCGCGGCCGGGTCGCGGACGACCGCGCCGAGGATGCCGGACGCGACGTCGCCGGGACGCAGCATGCCGTCGCCGAAGTGAGTCGCCAGGGCGAGGCCGTTGGTGACGACGGAGATGGCCTCGGCCGTGGAGAGCGTCCCCGAAGGGGATTTGAGCTTGGTGCGCCCGTCGGCCGTGACGCCGTCGCGCAGTTCCCTGAAGACCGTGACGACCCGGCGGATCTCGGACATGCCGTCGCTCTCCACGGGCAGGCCGAGCGAGCGGCCGATCTGGTCGACGCGGCGCGAGACGATCTCGACCTCCGCCTCAGGGGTGGCGGGCAGCGGCAGCACCACGGTGTTGAACCGTCTGCGCAGCGCGCTGGACAGGTCGTTGACCCCGCGGTCGCGGTCGTTGGCCGTCGCGATCACATTGAACCCGCCGACCGCCTGGACCTCTTCACCCAGCTCGGGGATGGGCAGGGTCTTCTCGGACAGGATCGTGATCAGCGAGTCCTGGACGTCGGCGGGGATGCGCGTCAGCTCCTCCACGCGGGCCGTGAGCCCCTCGGACATCGCCCGCATCAGGGGGCTCGGCACCAGCGCGGCACGGCTCGGGCCGTGCGCGAGGAGCTGCGCGTAGTTCCACCCGTAGCGGATGGCCTCCTCCGGGGTGCCCGCCGTGCCCTGCACGAGCAGGGTGGAGTCGCCGCTGACGGCCGCGGCCAGGTGCTCGGAGACCCAGGTCTTGGCCGTGCCCGGCACGCCGAGGAGCAGCAGGGCGCGATCGGTGGCGAGCGTGGTGACGGCGACCTCGACGATGCGGCGCGGGCCCACGTACTTCGGGCTGATCACCGTCCCGTCGGGCAGCGTGCCGCCGAGCAGATACAGCGAGACGGCCCAGGGCGAGAGGCGCCAGCGCTCGGGCCTCGGCCTGTCGTCCTGCGCGGCGAGGGCCGCGAGTTCGGCCGCGAAGGCGTCTTCCGCATGCGGGCGCAGCACCTCGGTGGCGGGCTTGCGAGCGGTTTCGGGCAGGGCGTGGGACGCGGTCATGGGTCCCCCTCCAGATCGGTCGACCGGATGTGGTGACCACGGTGCACCATGCCACTGACAATCGGCCGTCCGCGCAGGTCGGAGGGTGTGCGCGACCGATTGTCAGTGGCCGGGCCTACCGTCGTTGGCATGACTGATCTGGGGGTGCGCAGGACGGCGGAGCAGGTGCTCGCGCTGGCTCCTGACGACGCGTCGCGCAGGGCCGGGAGCAAGCTCGGCTCCGCGGGGCCGTGGTCACAGACGGGTGCGGGCGCCGAGGGCGCGCCGGGCGCCGTGTGGGGGCTGTGCAAGGGCAGCGGCAGCAAGCCGTATCAGACGGTGGTGGACACGGCGGGGCCCGCGTACAAGTGCAGTTGCCCGAGCCGCAAGTTCCCGTGCAAACACGCGCTGGGGCTCTTGCTGCTCCGGGCGTCCGCCGAGGACGGGTTCGTGACGGCCCAGGAGCCGCCCGACTGGGCGCGCGAGTGGCTGGCCGCGCGCGCGAAACGGGAGGACCGGACGAAACGGCCGCAGCGGGCCGAGCCGGCGGAGGGGACGGAGGGGCCCGGCGCGGCGGGCGGCGCGGGTCCCGCGAAGAGCGCGGACCCGGAGGCGGCGCGCCGCAGGGCGGAGCGCAGGGCCGCGCGGATCACGGCGGGTGTGGGCGAGTTGGAGCGGCGCCTCGCGGACCTGCTCGCGAGCGGCCTCGCGGGGGCGGAGCAGTCGGGCGGCGCCTCCCGGACGGAGACCGCGGGCGGGTACGGCCCCTGGGAGGAGACGGCGGCCCGCATGGTCGACGCCCAGGCACCGGGACTCGCCGCTCGCGCACGGGAGTTGGGCGCGATCCCCGCGTCGGGGCCGGGGTGGCCGGGCCGGCTCCTGGAGGAGTCGGCGCTGCTGCATCTGCTCGACCGGGCCTGGCTGGGCGTCGGGAGCCTGCCCGAGCCGCTGGCGACGACGGTCCGCACGCGGGTCGGGCTGGCGTCGGTTTCCTGCGGGGAGGAGGTCAGGGACCGGTGGTCGGTGCTGGCGCAGTACGACACGTCCGACGGCAAGCTGACGACGCGCCGGATCTGGCTGCATGGCCGGGCCTCGGGCAGGTGGGCGCTGGTGCTGGGGTTCGGTGCCGGGGGCCGGGCACCCGAGCCGGCCCTGCCGGTGGGCCTCGCGGTCGACGCGCGGCTCGCGCCGCACGCGGGGGCGGGACAGCTGCGCGCTTCCTGGGTCGGGCAGTCCGGCGCGCCGGAGCCGATCGGTCCGCCGCCGCCCGGCGGTCCGGTGTCGGCCGCCGCCGAGGCGTACGGGACGGCGTTGGGTTCGGACCCGTGGCTCGACGCGTGGCCCGTGGTGTTGTCGGACGTCATACCCCTGCCGCCGGGAGAGCGGGCCGGCTGGCGGTTGCGGGACGCGGACGGCGGGGCGCAGCTGCCGCTGACGGCGCGGGCGGTGGAGCGGCCCGGCCTGTGGAGGCTGGTAGCGCTCGCGGGCGGGCGTCCGGTGACCGTCTTCGGGGAGTGCGGGCACCGGGGCTTCGAGCCGATGGCGGCGTGGTCGCCCACGGACCCGGCGATGGTGACGCTGATATGACGGCGCGGCCGAGGGCATCGGACACTGCGGATTCGGCGGGAACGAGGGAGCTGAGCATGCCGGCAACGGTCGCCTCCGGTGCGGAGCCGCGCTGGGAGGATCTGGTCACCTCGGCGCTGCTCGGCACGGACCGGGGGGGGGGGGGGCGCCCCCGGCGGGGGGGCCCCCCCGGGGGGGGGGCGCGGGGGGGGGGGGCCCGGGCCCCCGGGGGGGGGCCCCCCCCCCCCCCCCCCCCCCCCGCCCCCGGGGGCGGCGGTCGCGGATGTGGCGCCGCCGGAGGCGCTGCTCGACGCGGCGGCGCTGCACACCGTACGGCGGCGGGCCGGCCTGCTGCCGTCCCGCGATGACGGCGAGCCACCGGAGCCCGCGCCGCACGACGGCCGCCCCGCGCTGCCTGAGGCGGCGGCGCACCGGCTGACGATGCTGCTGGCCGACCGCGCGTCGGCGTCCTCATCCTCGGGTTCCGGGCGCCGCGGTTCGGCGCCCGACCTGGCGGAACTGCTGCCGCAGTGGCTCGCCGCGGCGAACGGCCACGGGTACGCGGCGCCCGCGCCCTCGCTGCCCGCGCTGCTGGACGCGGCGCGGGCGCGGACCGATCTGCGCCCGCAGGCGCTGACGTTCGCGGGCGCGCGCGGGCTGTGGCTGGCGCGGTTCAACGCGGACTGGAAGTTCGCGCTGCGGGGCGGCGCCGGAAGCGCGGTCCTGCCGGACCTGGACGATGAGGACGCGGTGACACGGCTGTGGGAGGAGGGGCTGTTCGCGGAGCGGGTGGCGCTGCTGGCGGCGCTGCGCGCACGGGACGCGCGGCGGGCCCTGGCCCTGCTCGCGTCGACGTGGCCGAAGGAGCGCGCGGAGGACCGGCTGATGTTCGTGGACGCGCTGCGGACGGGGCTGTCGGACGAGGACGAGCCTTTCCTTGAGGAGGCGCTGAGCGATCGGAGCCGCAACGTCCGGTCCACGGCGGCCGAGTTGCTGTCGGCGCTGCCGCATTCCGCGCTCGCCGGGCGGATGGCGGAGCGGGCCCTCGCGTGCGTGGCGCTCGATCGGCTGTCGGGGCGGCCCTCGATCGTGGTCGAGGCGCCGTACGCGTGCGACACGGACATGCGGCGCGACGGGATCGCCCCGACCCCGCCGACGGGGCGCGGCGAGCGGTCGTGGTGGCTGAGCCAACTGGTCGAGACGGCGCCGCTGGACGTGTGGTCCGGGCGACTCGGCGGCCGTTCTGCCGAGGAGATCGTCGCGCTGCCTGTGGCCGACGAGTGGCGCCAGGAACTGCACAGCGCGTGGTGCAGGGCGGCGACCAGGCAGCGCGACGAGGACTGGGCCCGCGCCCTGCTGGACGGCGCGCCGCCGTCGGACCGCTCGCGTCTGCTGGCGGTGCTGCCCCCGGAGGAACAGGCGCGGCGGGTGGCGTCGTTCGTCGCCTCGGACGGCCTGTCGGAGGCGTTCCAGCTGCTGGCGGTGTGTGCCGTTCCGTGGCCGGAGCCCCTGGGCGGCGCGGTGGTCGACGCGCTCGACATCGCGCGGGAGGCAGGGAGCTACCCGTGGAGCTTCAGCGGGGTGATGGGGCTCGCGGAGCGCTGCCTGGACCCGCGCGAGGCGGACCGCCTGGAACTGCTGACAGCGCCCCTGACGGAAACGGAGGACACGTCGCCCGGCGCGGGCGGCTACTGGTCGGAGGCGTTCAGACGCCTCGTGTCGACGCTCCGCCTGCGGGCCCGTATGCAGGAAGAGCTGAGGGGCGAGGGGGCGTACGGGCGAACGGGCGAAGAGACGCGGTGACAAGACAAGGGGACGAGGGAACAGGGAGGTAAGGAAGCGACGGGGGCGTGGCCCTGAGAGGCCGGTCCAGGGGCGGCGCGGCGGGCCGTGAACGCGCCGGTTCCTGAGGGGCGTTGGGCCGCGGCCGTGCGGATGCGCGGCGCCCCGGGTGGGGTCCCGGTGTACGGCCGGGGCGCGGCCCGACACGCGCGTGGGCCACGGCGGAGGCCGGCCTGCCCCGGCTCGGGGCCTGGGGCGCGAGGCGCGGTCGAGCCGCGCCGGGGCCGTGGGCAGGACGGGGCGCGCCGTCGGGACGGGACGCTACGCGCCCGCGGATTCCCGCACGTTCGCGTTCACCCACTCCACGATCGACGTGGTGGTCGCGCCGGGCGTGAAGATCTCCGCCACTCCCTGCTCCTTGAGCGGCGTGATGTCCGCCTCGGGGATGATCCCGCCGCCGAACACCTTGATGTCCGCGGCGTCACGCTCCTTGAGGAGCTCGATGACCTTCGCGAACAGCGTGTTGTGCGCGCCGGAGAGGATGGAGAGGCCGATCGCGTCGGCGTCCTCCTGGATCGCCGTGTCGACGATCTGCTCGGGGGTCTGGTGCAGTCCCGTGTAGATGACCTCCATGCCCGCGTCGCGCAACGCGCGCGCGATGACCTTCGCGCCGCGGTCGTGGCCGTCGAGGCCCGGCTTCGCGACCACTACACGGATCGGACCGGTCACACCCATCACTGCCTCCACTCACGACACCACCACGACGGACCAAGTGAACGAACGTTATCCACAGCATCCCGCACGCGGCCATTTCGCGGTGCGAGGCATGGGCCAAATCACATGATCCGGTCGAACATCACGTCGAGTGAGGGAATGGTGACCGTCGAGGACCACGACATGGACCGTTTCCGCAACGGTCAAACCCTCCAGAAGATTGTGAGCGTCGCATACCGCCGGGTACAGTCGCGGCCACTGCTGTCGAGGCGAGAGAGGCGTTGGTGAACGACCCCGCCCAAGCCGGCTGCGCCGCCTACGAGACAGACCCTCTCTTCGGCGCGTTTCCCAGTGGCTACGACGTACGGCACCAGCAGTACGGCAGTGAGCCGGAGCAGCATTACGGCAGTGAGCCCTACGGCAGTGATCTGTACGGCAGCGAGCGGGAGCAGCATCACTACGCCTCCGGCGCGTACCCGGCGCCGGGCCCGCAGTACGCCCCCGCCTACGCGTACGCCGAGCCGTCCGGGCAGTGGGGCGGCCCGGCCGCAGGACCGTACGCGCCCCCACCGGCCGCCGCCCCGGGCGGCCCCGGGCAGGATCTCGGCTACGGGCAGGCCCACGGCCACGCCTACGCCTATGCCTATGAGGTGGCGGCCGGGACGCAGGCCCAGGACCCGTACGGCTACGGCCAGCCGCAGCCCGCTCCCGGCTACGAGTCCACGGTGCAGTGGACCGTCCCGGCAGAGGCCCTCCTGACGCCGCGGGACCCGGAACCAGCGGCGGACCAGGAGACGGAAGCGGCCCCGGAGACGGAAACAGACCAGGCGAATGACCTGGAGGAAACGGGCCCGAATGCCGGTGGCGGGCCGGGTTTCGACGCCGCGCAGGACCCGGCGCCCGGGCCGTCGTCGGGGCCCCGTGCCGGCAGCCGTACGGCCGCTCGCGCCGCAGGGTCCCGGAGCCGCCGCAGGGCTCCCGCCAAGCGTTCCGCACTGTTCACGATCGCCGTCCCGTCCGCGTGCGTGATGGGTGTGGCCGGGATCGCCGCCGCGTCCATGGGCGCCCTGGGCGGCGGGGACGACACCCAGGACGACACCGCGACGACGGCAGCCTCGGACCCCTCCTCCGTGAAGCCCGTCGCGGCCAACGACACGATGGACACCCGGCTTGCCGCGCTCAGTGCCGACGCCCGCGACTTCGGGGACCGCGCGAGCCGTACCCAGGAGCGGATCGATCTCAAGGAGCGCCAGGCGGCGGAGAAGAAGAAGCGGGACGAGGCGGCCGCGCGCAAGGAGGCGGCCCGCCCCAAGTACCTGCTCCCCGTCAAACAGCGCGGACTGAGCGCCTACTTCGGGCAGGCGGGCGTCAACTGGATGTCGGTGCACACGGGTATCGACTTCCCCGTCATGACCGGTACGCCGGTGATGGCCGCCACCGACGGCACCGTACGCACGCAGTGGAACAGCAGTTACGGCAACATGGCGATCGTGAAAGCGCCCAATGGCACGGAGACGTGGTACTGCCACCTCAGCAGCACACGCGTACGGTCCGGTTCGGTCAAGGCGGGCGACGTCATCGCGTACTCGGGCAACACCGGCAACACCACGGGGCCGCACCTCCACTTCGAGGTACGGCCGAACGGCGGCGCCGCGATCGACCCGCTGCCGTGGCTCCGCGGCCACGGCCTCGATCCGACCTGAACCGCCGGAGCGCGCCCCACCGCCCCGCCGGGCTACCGCCTCGTCACAGCTTCTCGACCGGTGCGTACCGCAGCAGCAGCCGCTTCGGTTTCGGGTCGCCGAAGTCGATCTCCGCCTGCGCCTCGGAGCCGGACCCCGTCATCGCGACGACCGTGCCCAGGCCGAACTTGTCGTGCGTGACCCGGTCCCCGACCGCCAGCGCGATGACCGGGCGGTCGCTGATCTGGCCCTTCTGGCGCGAGCGCGTGCCGCCCCTGCCGAACCCGCCCGACAGCGGCGAGAAAGCGCCCCCGGACGACGAGGACGACACCGGGCCGGCCGGGATCTGGGCGCCGGTCCGCTTCCAGTCCAGGTGCTGTCCGGGGATCTCCTCAAGGAACCGCGACGGCGGGTTGTACGACGGCTGGCCCCACGCGCTGCGCATGGAGGACCTCGTCAGATAGAGCCGCTCGCGGGCACGCGTGATCCCGACGTACGCGAGGCGGCGCTCCTCCTCCAGTTCCTTCGTCTCACCGAGCGCGCGCATGTGGGGGAACACGCCGTCCTCCATGCCCGTCAGGAAGACGACGGGGAATTCGAGGCCCTTGGCGGTGTGCAGCGTCATCAGCGTGATGACGCCGGAACCGTCCTCGTCCTCGTCGGGGATCTGGTCGGAGTCGGCGACCAGCGCGACCTGTTCGAGGAACTCGGCGAGCGTGCCGGTCCCGGCCCCGGCGGTACCAGCCGCCTCGGCAGTACCGGCGACATCGGCCGCCCCGCCGGTTCCGGTCGCCTCAGCGGTACCCGCAGCCTCGGCCGCCTCAGCGGTGCCGCCCTCGTCACCGCCTCCGCCCGTCCCCGTACCTTCATCCGTACCGGCGCCCTCACCCGTACCGGCCTCCGCACCCGTGGCGGCGTCCGCGCCCTCGGCGGCAGCATCGGCGCCGGCGCCCGCCTGGGCGCGCGCCTGCTCGAACTCCAGTGCCACCGAGGCGAGTTCCTGGAGGTTCTCGATGCGCGTCTCGTCCTGCGGGTCCGTGGAGGACTGCAACTCGGCCAGATAGCCGGTTCGTTCGAGAATCGCCTCCAGCACCGTCGCGGGACCCGCACCGCCGTCCACGACCGTCCGGAGGTCCTCCATCAGCGTGTTGAACCGCTTGACCGCGTTCGCCGAACGGGCGGCCATGCCGTACGCCTCGTCGACGCGCAGCAGCGCCTGCGGGAAAGTGATCCGCTCGCGCTGCGCCAGCGCGTCGATCATCGCCTCGGCGCGCTCGCCGATACCGCGCTTCGGCACATTGAGAATCCGGCGCAGCGGGACGCTGTCCTCGGGGTTCGCGAGGACGCGCAGGTACGCGAGGACGTCGCGGACCTCCTTGCGCTCGTAGAAGCGGACGCCGCCGACGACGCGGTAGGGCAGGCCGACCCGGATGAAGATCTCCTCGAAGACACGCGACTGCGCGTTCGTCCGGTAGAAGATCGCGACGTCACCCGCCTTCGCGTCGCCCGCGTCGATGAGCCGGTCGACCTCGTCGGCGACGAACTGCGCCTCGTCGTGCTCGGTGTCCGCGACATAGCCGGTGATCTGGGCGCCGGCGCCCGACTTCGTCCACAGGTTCTTCGGGCGGCGGCTCGCGTTGCGCTCGATGACGGCGTTGGCGGCGCTGAGGATGGTCTGCGTGGAGCGGTAGTTCTGCTCCAGCAGGATCGTCGTGGCGTCCGGGTAGTCCTCCTCGAACTGGAGGATGTTGCGGATCGTGGCACCGCGGAACGCGTAGATCGACTGGTCCGCGTCACCGACGACGCACAGCTCGGCCGGCTCGTACGCCTCGCCGGTGGTCTCGTCGACGCCGGAGGGGCCGACGAGCTCCCGTACGAGGGTGTACTGCGCGATGTTCGTGTCCTGGTACTCGTCCACCAGGACGTGCCGGAAGCGGCGCCTGTAGTGCTCAGCGACGTCCGGGAACGCCTGGAAGAGGTGCACCGCGGTCATGATGATGTCGTCGAAGTCCAGCGCGTTGGCCTCGCGCAGCCGCGCCTGGTACATCCGGTAGGCCTCTGCGACCGTCTTCTCGAAGCCTCCCCCGGACTCCGTCTCGGAGGCGCCCCCGGCGACCTGGTCCGCGAAGGTCTCCTCGTCGATGAGCTCGTTCTTGAGGTTGGAGACCTTGGCGGAGAACGACTTGGGCGGATACCTCTTCGGGTCCAGCTCCAGGTCGCGGCAGACCAGCGCCATGAGCCGCTTCGAGTCGGCCGCGTCGTAGATCGAGAACGACGACGTGAACCCGAGCCTCTTCGACTCGCGCCGCAGGATACGTACGCACGCGCTGTGGAACGTCATCACCCACATGGCCGCCGCCCGCGGGCCGACGAGCTGCTCGACGCGCTCCTTCATCTCGCCCGCGGCCTTGTTCGTGAACGTGATGGCCAGTATCTGGCCCGGGTGCACGTGGCGCGTGGCCAGCAGATGGGCGATGCGGTGGGTGAGGACGCGCGTCTTGCCCGACCCGGCGCCCGCGACGATGAGCAGCGGCGAGCCCTGGTGCACGACGGCGGCGCGCTGCTCGTCATTGAGGCCGTCGAGCAGCGCGGCGGGGTCCACGACCGTGCGCGGGGCACCGTCGCGGTGGTACGCGTCTCTGGCCGCGGGCACGTGGAACGCTCCCTCGAAGAGATCGTCGGGCACCTGCTCGGAGGCGGTGTCCTCGGGCGGCGGAGGCTCCTCCCCGGGGGGCTGGAGGTCCGCAAGGAAATTGTCGTCAAAGAGGCTGCTCATCGCTCCCCGAGTCTAGGCCGTCCCACTGACACCCCGCCGGGAGTCCCGAGAGTCCCCGGACGAGCGGCGGCCCGCCGGCCCGCGGGGGGGGGGGGGCCCCGCGGGGGGGGGGGGGGGGGGGGCGGGGGGGGGGGGGGGGGGGGGGGGGGGGCGGGGGGGGCCCCGCCCCGGGGGGGGGGGCGCGGGGCGGGGGGGGGGGGGCCGGGG
>NZ_JAIUKE010000449.1 GCF_020176795.1 Streptomyces sp. 8L | reverse complement strand
CGGAGGGGTGCGGGCGGCCTCCCGTCCTGGGGCCTGCCGGGCTCGTGTGCCCCGGGCAGGTCCTGACGGGAGAACCTGGACCTACTTCTGGCTGAGCCGCTTGTCCATCTCGGTGTCCGCCTTCTGCGCGGCGGCCGACGGGGACTGGCCCTGGAGCACGCCGGTCATGAAGAGCGTCGTGATCGGGTTGGGCGCGTTCTCGACGCTGCCCCACTCGGGGATGAGCGGCGTGGTACCGCCGTTGGCCGCCGCGGCGGCGGAGACGGTGCCGAAGTCGTTGCCCGCGAGGTTGGAGTTGAGCGCCGCCTTGTTCGGAACGACACCGCCCTCCTTCGCCAGCGCGCCCTCGAACTGGTCCGACATGGCCAGCTTGAGGAAGTTCATCGCGCCCTTGGGGTTCTTGGTCCCCTGCGAGATGGCGAGGTTCGAACCGCCGAGGAAGACCGCGGAGGTCTTCGCGGCCGTCTTGCCCGGCAGCGGGAAGTAGCCGATCTGGTCCTTCAGCTTCGGGTTCTTGGTGAGCGCCCCCGCGCCCTCCCAGCCGAGGCCGATGAACGCGCCGACGTCACCCTTGGCGAACACGTCGGACTGCTGCGGCGTCGCCTCGTCCTTGTCCTTGGGCGCCGTGCCGTAGGAGTTGAGCTTCTTGTACAGGTTGATGGCCTGCGCCGCCTGCGGCGTGTCCAGGTTGGCCTTGTACGTGTCGCCACTCTTCTTGACGAGGTCGGCGCCCGCGTCGAGCAGCATGCCGTCGAACGCGTACCAGTCCTGGCCGGGCAGGTACAGCGCGTCCTTGGTGCCCTTGGCCTGGATCTTGCCGAGGTCCTGGAAGAGCTCGTCCTGCGTCTTCGGCAGCGTCGTGATGCCCGCGCCCGACCAGATCTTCTTGTTGTAGACGACGACACGGCTGGCCGCGTACCACGGCACCGCGATCTGCTTGCCGTCGTAGACCGAGGACTTGGCCATGGCGGGCAGCCAACTGGAGGCGCCGAGCGCCGCCTTGTCACTGCTCAGGTCCTTCAGGCCGCCGGTCTGCGCGTAGTACGGGGTCTGCGTGTTGCCGACCTCGATGACGTCGGGCGGCGTGTCCTCCGACAGCGCGGTGGTCAGCTTCTGCTGGATGCCGTCCCACGGCTGCACCGCGATCTTGACCTTCTTGCCGGGGTACTTCTTCTCGTACGCCGCGGTGATCTGCTTCGTCCAGTTGGGAGGGTTGGAACCGCTCATCAACCACACCGTGATGGTATTTCCGGCGTCCGCACCGCTCGCCTTGTTGTCACCGCCGCCGGAGCCGCCGCACGCGGCGACACCGATCATCATCCCCGCGACACCGATCGCCCCTATGAGCTTCCGCTTCACGCCACCCTCCTCAGGGATTCCCGCTACCCCCCGCCCACCGCGAAGACTGACGACACGTACTGCTCGGGCCGGGACGTGGTCTTTAATGGTTTAGACCAGTACGGGGAGCTTGGCCTAGACCTTTAGGGGTGTCAAGGGTGTATAAGAAGGGCAGTCGCGTCCGTTATCGGACCGACACCTCAGGGAGGCGGGCGTAGTCCCGACCACGGCGCCGTGTCCCAGCACCGGACCGTGCCACCATGTGAGCCGCGACAGACGGAGGAGCCGGTGACGGCAGGAGCACAGGAGTCGGGAAGGCAGGTCATGGCGGACGGGGGAACCGGCTCCACCGAGACAGAGGGTAGCGGCGCGGCCGTCACCCGGACCGCCCGGGTACCAAAGTACTACCGCCTGAAGAGGCATCTGCTGGACATGACGCGGACGATGCCGCCCGGCACGCCCGTACCGCCGGAGCGCACGCTCGCCGCGGAGTTCGACACCTCCCGCACCACGGTGCGCCAGGCACTCCAGGAACTGGTGGTGGAGGGCAGGCTCGAACGCATCCAGGGCAAGGGGACGTTCGTCGCGAAACCCAAGGTCTCGCAGGCCCTCCAGCTCACCTCGTACACCGAGGACATGCGGGCGCAGGGCCTCGAACCGACCTCGCAGCTGCTGGACATCGGGTACGTGACGGCCGACGACTCCCTCGCCGGGCTGCTGGAGATCACGGCGGGCGGTCGGGTGCTGCGCATCGAACGGCTCCGCCTCGCGAGCGGCGAGCCGATGGCGATCGAGACCACGCACCTGTCCGCGAAGCGCTTCCCCGCGCTGCGCCGCTCACTGGTCAAGTACACGTCGTTGTACACCGCGTTGGCCGAGGTCTACGGCGTGCACCTGGCGCAGGCCGAGGAGACCATCGAGACCTCGCTCGCCACCCCGCGCGAGGCGGGCCTGCTCGGCACGGACGTCGGGCTGCCGATGCTGATGCTGTCGCGCCACTCGGTGGACCAGTCGGGTGAGGCCGTGGAGTGGGTGCGGTCGGTCTACCGGGGCGACCGCTACAAGTTCGTGGCGACGCTCCAGCGGCCCGCGGACTGAAAGAGACCGCCGAACCGGACCCCCGGCGGGCCACGCCGGGGTTGTCCGATGATCGACTTGATACCACCGTTGTCGTTCCGATACGCGGACGGGGGGTGACGCGGCGCTTATGCCGCGCTTAGATTTGCCCCCGCACAACCAGGTGATCAAGCGAGGGGGACGCAGCCCATGCCCGATGTTCCGCAGCAGCCCGACACCCCGGCGGGCGGTGAACGGCCGCCTGTCGTCACGCCGTTGCGGGTCATCATCGGCGTGTGCCTGGTGATCCCCTTCGTGGCGATGCTCTGGGTGGGCTCCTACGCACGGGTCGACCCGACGTTCATCGGCATCCCGTTCTTCTACTGGTACCAGCTGCTGTGGGTGCTCATCACCACGGCGCTCACGATGCTCGCGTACAAGCTCTGGCAGTACGACCAGCGTTCCCGTGCGGCCTCCCGCGCCGGGCGCGAAGGAGGTGCCGCGCGATGAACGGCGGCGGCGGTGTCAACGGCGTCGCGCTCGGCGTCTTCATCTTCTTCTTCCTCGCGGTGACCGTACTGGGCTTCCTCGCGGCACGCTGGCGCAAGGCGGCCAACGAGCACAGCCTTGAGGAATGGGGCCTGGGCGGACGGTCGTTCGGCACCTGGGTGACCTGGTTCCTGCTGGGCGGCGACCTGTACACGGCGTACACGTTCGTCGCCGTGCCCGCGGCGATCTACGCGGCCGGCGCGGCCGGCTTCTTCGCCGTCCCGTACACGATCCTGGTGTACCCGCTGGTCTTCACGTTCCTGCCGCGCCTGTGGTCGGTCTCGCACCGGCACGGATACGTCACGCCGTCGGACTTCGTACGCGGCCGGTTCGGCTCGAAGGGCCTCTCGCTCGCGGTCGCCGTCACCGGCATCCTGGCGACGATGCCGTACATCGCGCTCCAGCTCGTCGGCATCCAGGCCGTGCTGGACGTGATGGGCGTCGGCGGCGGGCCCGACACCAACTGGTTCGTCAAGGACCTGCCGCTGTTCATCGCGTTCCTGGTGCTCGCCGCCTACACGTACGTGTCCGGCCTGCGCGCGCCCGCGCTGATCGCGTTCGTCAAGGACGGCCTGATCTACATCGTGATCCTGGTCGCGATCATCTACATCCCGATCAGGCTGGGCGGGTTCGACGACATCTTCGCCAAGGCGGCCCACGCGTTCTCGCAGATCAGCCCGGCGACCGGAAAACCCAAGGGCGCGCTGGCGCCGCCGGTCACCGGCCAGTGGGGATACGCGACGCTGGCGCTCGGCTCGGCGCTCGCGCTGTTCATGTACCCGCACTCCATCACGGCGACGCTCTCCAGCCGCAGCCGCGAGGTGATCCGCCGCAACACCACGATCCTGCCGCTGTACTCGCTGATGCTGGGCCTGCTGGCCATCCTCGGCTTCATGGCCATCGCGGCGGGTGTCAAGGTCACCAACGGGCAGCTCGCGATCCCGCAGCTGTTCGAGAACATGTTCCCGAGCTGGTTCGCGGGGGTGGCGTTCGCGGCGATCGGCATCGGCGCGCTGGTGCCCGCGGCGATCATGTCGATCGCGGCGGCGAACCTGTTCACCCGCAACATCTACCGGGACTTCTTCAAAGCGGACGCCACCCCGGCGCAGGAGGCCCGCGTCTCCAAGCTGGTCTCGCTGCTGGTGAAGGTCG
Source organism: Streptomyces sp. 8L (assembly GCF_020176795.1). Lineage (GTDB taxonomy): Bacteria > Actinomycetota > Actinomycetes > Streptomycetales > Streptomycetaceae > Streptomyces. The sequence goes on along the minus strand of NZ_JAIUKE010000449.1, from coordinate 5,830 downwards.
GCGCGCTGGTCTTCGTGCTCGGCATGGACCAGACCGTGGCGATCAACTTCCAGCTGCTGGGCGGCATCTGGATTCTCCAGACCATGCCGGCCATCGTCAGCGGCCTGTTCACCCGCTGGTTCCACCGCTGGGCCCTGCTGGTGGGCTGGGCCGCGGGCATGGTCTACGGCACGCTGGCCGCCTACGGCGTGGCGAGCCCGACGCAGAAGCACTTCGGGGGCTCGTCGGCGGAGATCCCCGGCATCGGGCAGATCGGCTACATCGGCATGACGGCGTTCGTGCTGAACATCCTGGTCTCGGTCGTCCTGACCTTCGTCTTCCGGGCGTTCAAGGCGCCGGAGGGCGTGGACGAGACGGCGGCGGGCGACTACGTGGCGGACGCGGGCGACAAGGACGTCGCGGTGGAGCTGCCGCCGGCCCCGGTCAACTGACGCGCCACGCACAGCGGAAGGCACCGTCGCGGGCCGCCGGCTCCCTCACACGAGGGCCGGCGGCCCGCCGCCGTAGACGCGCCCCCCCTGCCCTTTGTCAGACCCCTCGCGCACACTGGGGACATGGACTTCACGATCAGACGGGCGGAGCCGGACGAGTACGCGCGGATCGACGCGCTGACGTCGGGGGCGTACATCGGAGACGGCCTGGTGCCGTCCGACAGCCCGTACATCGAGCAGCTGCGCTCGGCGGCGATACGGGCGCGGGAGGCGGAGGTGCTGGTCGCGGTGGACCCCGACGGCACGCTGCTGGGCGCGGTGACCCATGTGGGCAAGGGCGGCCCCTGGTCGGAGATCGCGCGGCCCGACGAGGCGGAGTTCCGCATGCTGGCGGTCGCGGGTGAGACCCGCGGGCGGGGCGTGGGCGAGGCGCTGGTCCGCGCCTGCCTGGCGCGGGCGCGCGAGGCGGGCCACCGGGGCGTGGCGCTGTCCACGCAGCCCGCGATGGCCGCGGCGCACCGGCTCTACGAGCGCCTGGGCTTCCGGCGCGATCCGTCCCGCGACTGGTCGCCCGAGCCCGAAGTGCCGCTGCTGGTCTACGCGCTGGCGTTCGCGTAGCACCGTCCGACCGGGCCCGCCCGGGGCCTGCGGCCCTGTCCCGGGCGGCGCGGCGGCCGCTGCACGCCGGGGCGGGGTGTGCCCTCACGCTCCCGGCCGGTCCCGGATCACCGGACGCCGCCGCGCCCCCGGCCGGGCGGGCTTCAGCGCACCCAGTCCTTCAGCGGCTCCGTGTCCAGCGTGATGCCGACCGGGTCGGGCAGCGTGACACTCTTGCCGAAAGGGACCACCCGCACGCTCTCGTACCGCACACCGTCCGGCTCACTGTGCACCCGCACCTCGCAGGTGTCACGGTCGATCAGCAGATAGACCGGGATGCCCGCCTGCGCGTAGGCACCGGGCTTCTCGACGCGGTCGCGCGCGTTGGTATCACCATCGTACGAGGTCACCTCAAGGGTCAGCAGCACCGCACCCTCCGGGTCGGCCCATTCGCCGCGCCCGAGGAGCGCACCGCTCTCGGCCAGCACGCCGTCCGGCCGCGCGCGTCCCCTTCGATACGTCTGCACCTGAAGCCCTTGCTCCGGATAAAGCCACAACTCGGGCCTGGACTGCAGGCAGATACGGGTCAGCCACTCGATGATCCGCCCGTGCTCCGGGTCCGGCACTACCTTGCTCCTGATCTGCCCGTCGATGAGTTCGAGCCGTACGTTGGTCATGCGGTCGACCAGCAACTCGGCGGCCTCCTCGAACTCCTCCGGAACGATCCAGCGCGCTTCGCTCGCAGCTGTCATGGGGGAGCACCTCCTCTGGTTGTGAACTTTATCCCAGGCGACCAGCCCCGCACGCCTAAATCACCACGCGGCACAACATCTAGTGGTCGTTGTTCAGCGTGCCCCCAGATGTATGCTCGTGCCGCTGCCGCCGCAGGGGAATCCGGTGTGAGTCCGGAACTGTCCCGCAACGGTGTACGCGGCGTGGCCCGGCACGCCCGCGCCAGTCCGAGTACCTGTCGGCAGCCGCCCCGGCGCGGTGCCGGGGCTGCCAGGACGTCCGGGCCCCGTGGGATGGGCCGGTGGACGCGGTCGCTCCGCCCTGCCCGGGCGGGGACCCTCGTCGCCGTGCCGCCGCCCCGTGGGGCCGGGCCTATGCGAGGGAGAGCCCCAGCGTGACCATCGCACCCGCGGAAGCGGACGTAGAAGCAGTCACGGAACCGGCCGCGGAGCCCGTCGAAGCCGCACTGCTGCGGAGCCTCAAGGATCTTTCCGCCGACCTGCCCGATGTGGAGCCGGGCCGGGTGGCCGCCGCCGCGCTGCGCGGGCGGAGCGCCGCCGCCGACACGGCCGAGCTGCGCGGCCTCGCGACCGAGGCCGCGGCCGGGCTGATCTCGGAGGACCCGGCGTACGGGCGGCTCGCGGCCCGGCTGCTGGCCCGCACCGTGGCGGAGGAGGCCGAGGGCGAGGGGGCGGTGTCGTTCTCCGCGTCGATCGCAGTCGGCCACCGCGAGGGGCTGATCGCCGACCGCACGGCCGCGTTCGTCGCCGCGCACCGCGCCGCGCTGGACGCGCTCGTGGACCCGGACGCGGACGACGGCTTCGAGTACTTCGGCCTGCGGACCGTGTACACGCGCTACGTGCTGCGCCACCCGACCACCCGCCGGGTGATCGAGACGCCCCAGCACGTCCTGCTGCGCGTCGCGGCCGGGCTCGCGCGGGACACCTCCGAGGCGGCGTTCGGTGAGGTCGCCGCCCTGTACCGGCTGATGTCGCGGCGGGAGTACCTGCCGTCGTCCCCGACGCTGTTCAACTCCGGCACCCGCCACCCGCAGATGTCCTCGTGCTACCTGCTGGACTCGCCGCTGGACGAGCTGGACTCGATCTACTCGCGCTACCACCAGGTCGCCCGGCTCTCGAAGCACTCCGGCGGGATCGGGCTCCCGTTCTCCCGGGTGCGCTCGCGCGGCTCGCTGATCCGGGGCACCAACGGGCTCTCCAACGGCATCGTCCCGTTCCTGCGGACCCTGGACGCGTCGGTCGCGGCCGTGAACCAGGGCGGCCGGCGCAAGGGCGCGGCGGCCGTCTACCTGGAGACCTGGCACGCCGACATCGAGGAGTTCCTCGAACTGCGCGACAACACGGGCGAGGAGGCCCGCCGCACCCACAACCTGAACCTCGCGCACTGGATTCCGGACGAGTTCATGCGGCGGGTGTCCGCCGACACCGACTGGTCGCTGTTCTCACCCGCCGACGTGCCGGAGCTGACCGACCTGTGGGGCGACGCCTTCGACGCCGCGTACCGGGCGGCCGAGCGCGCGGGCCTCGCCCGCAAGTCGCTGCCCGCGCGGGAGTTGTACGGACGGATGATGCGCACCCTCGCCCAGACCGGCAACGGCTGGATGACCTTCAAGGACACCGCGAACCGCACCGCCAACCAGACGGCGGAGCCGGGCCGGGTCATCCACTCCTCGAATCTGTGCACGGAGATCCTGGAGGTCACCGACGACTCCGAGACGGCGGTGTGCAACCTCGGGTCGGTCAACCTGGCCGCGTTCGTCACCCCGGGCCCCGGCGCGAGTGGCGCGGACGGTGACCCTTACGCGGGCGTGGACACCGCCCTGGACCCGTACCCGGGTGTGGACACGGCCCTGGACTGGGAGCGGCTCGACGCGAGCGTCCGTACCGCCGTGCGCTTCCTCGACCGGGTCGTGGACCGCAACTTCTACCCGACCGAGGAGGCCGGGCGCTCCAACTCCCGCTGGCGGCCCGTCGCCCTCGGCGTGATGGGCCTCCAGGACGTGTTCTTCGCACTGCGGCTGCCCTTCGACTCCCCCGCCGCCCGCGAGCTGTCCACCCGGATCGCCGAGCGGATCATGCTGAGCGCGTACGAGACGTCCTGCGACCTCGCCGCGGAGGACGGGCGGCTGCCCGCCTGGGGGGAGACCCGGGCCGCGCGCGGCGTCCTGCACCCGGACCACTACGGCACCACCCACCACTGGCCGGAGCGCTGGAAGGCGCTGCGCGAGCGCGTCGCCACCACCGGGATGCGCAACGCGCTGCTGCTCGCGATCGCCCCGACCGCGACCATCGCCTCGATCGCGGGCGCCTACGAGTGCATCGAGCCGCAGGTCTCCAACCTGTTCAAGCGCGAGACGCTGTCCGGCGAGTTCCTCCAGGTCAACCCGTACCTGGTGGCGGACCTGAAGCGGCTCGGGCTGTGGGACGAGCGGACCAGGGAGGAACTGCGCGAGGCGAACGGCTCGGTCGCGGGCCTCGACCGGGTGCCCGCCGAGCTGCGCGCTCTGTACCGCACCGCGTGGGAGCTGCCGCAGCGCGCGCTGATCGACCTGGCGGCGGCCCGTACGCCCTACCTGGACCAGGCGCAGTCGCTGAACCTCTTCCTGGAGACGCCGACCATCGGCAAGCTCAGCTCGATGTACGCGTACGCCTGGCAGCAGGGCCTGAAGACGACGTACTACCTGCGCTCCCGTCCCGCGACCCGCATCGCCCGGGCCGCCGCCGGCCGGGCCGCCAACGCGGCAGCCCCCTCCGTACCCCCGCAGGCCGCCGCGGCGCCCGCCGACGCGGACGCCGTCGCCTGCTCCCTCGAAAACCCCGAATCCTGCGAGGCCTGCCAGTGAACACCGCCGCCACTACCGACACCACCGACACCGCCACCACCGGTCGGGAAGCCCGGGAGACCTCCGCCGGGGGCGCCCGCGGGGGCAACCTGCTCGACCCCGGGTTCGAGCTGACGCTGCGGCCGATGCGCTACCCGGACTTCTACGAGCGCTACCGCGACGCGATCAGGAACACCTGGACGGTGGAGGAGGTCGACCTGCACTCCGACGTGGCGGACCTGGCGAAGCTGTCCCCCGCCGAGCAGCACATGATCGGCCGTCTCGTCGCGTTCTTCGCGACGGGCGACTCGATCGTCTCCAACAACCTCGTGCTGACCCTCTACAAGCACATCAACTCGCCCGAGGCGCGGCTCTACCTGTCCCGGCAGCTGTTCGAGGAGGCGGTGCACGTCCAGTTCTATCTGACCCTCCTGGACACGTACCTGCCCGATCCCGACGACCGCGCCGCCGCCTTCGCCGCCGTCGAGAACATCCCGTCCATCCGGGAGAAGGCCGCCTTCTGCTTCCGCTGGATGGACTCGGTGGACCAGCTCGACCGGCTGGACAGCGCCGCCGACCGGCGCCGCTTCCTGCTCAACCTGATCTGCTTCGCCGCGTGCATCGAGGGCCTGTTCTTCTACGGCGCCTTCGCCTACGTCTACTGGTTCCGCTCGCGCGGCCTGCTGCACGGCCTCGCGACCGGCACCAACTGGGTCTTCCGCGACGAGACGATGCACATGGGCTTCGCCTTCGACGTCGTCGACACCGTACGGCGCGAGGACCCTGAGCTCTTCGACGACGCCCTCGGCGAGGAGGTCACCGCGATGGTCAAGGAGGCGGTGGAGGCCGAGCTGCAGTTCGCGCGCGACCTGTGCGGCGAGGGCTTGCCCGGCATGAACACCGCGTCCATGCGGGAGTACCTCCAGTGCGTGGCCGACCAGCGGCTGACGCGGCTGGGCTTCGCGCCGGTGTACGGCTCGCAGAACCCGTTCTCGTACCTGGAGCTCCAGGGCGTGCAGGAGCTCACGAACTTCTTCGAGCGGCGCCCGTCCGCCTACCAGGTCGCGGTGGAGGGCACGGTCGGTTTCGACGACGAGTTCTGAGTCCGGCGGGCCGGGGGCCCCCCCCCCCCCCGCGCCCCCCCCCCCCCCCCGGGCCCCCCCCCGGGGCCCCGGGGGGGCCCCCGGCCCCCCCCGCGGGGGGGGGCCCCCCGCCGCCCCCCCCCGGG
>NZ_JAIUKE010000448.1 GCF_020176795.1 Streptomyces sp. 8L | reverse complement strand
GGCTTCATCGTTCGACTTGCATGTGTTAAGCACGCCGCCAGCGTTCGTCCTGAGCCAGGATCAAACTCTCCGTGAATGCCTCCCGGATATCCGGGCCACACCACGAGAGCGGAACCACGAGGAGGAATAATCCCCGCAGTCCACAGCATCCTCGCTGTGTTGTGTTACTTCAAAGGAACCTCGTCCACCGAAACCGACCGAACACTCGGATCGTCCGGCATCATGGACGGGGTATCAACATATCTGGCGTTGACTTTTAGCACGCTGTTGAGTTCTCAAGGAACGGACGCTTCCTTCGGAATCCCTTCCAGGACTCCTCCGGGCTTTCCCTCCGGTATTTCTTGTTGTGCTCTGTCTTGCTGTCTTGCGTCTCCGACTCTATCAGACTCTGTTTCGTCCGATTCCCCGTCGGAAGGGGTCCTGCCTTTGTCTTTCCGGCCCTTTCGCTCGGCCGTTCCGACGTTCCAAACCTTAGCGGATCTCCCCCGGGACTCCTAATCGAGTCCTATCAAACGAATTTTCGGCATGCCGAAAATCCATCCCGTGAGGGAGACCGTGCTGGCGTTGGTTTGCCGCTTCTACTCCAGCGGCTGGAGGGCTGCCAGGAACCGACCGGCCCCGTGGCAACTCGAAGAACCTTACGGATCGCCCCGGGGTGTGTCAAGGGAAGCCTGGGCCCGCCCGGGCTCCGTGTCACGTTTCGTCGGCGTCCAGGTCCTCCAGGCGTCCACCGGCGTCCGGTTGGGCGTCCTCGACCCTGCGCAGCAGGCGGATCAGGACCTCGCCCAGGACGCCGCGCTCCTCACCGCTGAGGTCCTGGAGCAGGTCCTCTTCGAAGGCGGACGCCCTGCGCATGGCCTCCAGCCACTTGGCGCGGCCCTCGTCGGTGAGCTCCACGATCACGCGGACCCGGTTGTTCTCGTCCCTGTCGCGGGTGACCAGCCCCTCGTTCGCCATCCGGTCGATGCGGTGCGTCATGGCGGCCGGGGTGAGCCCGAGGCGCTTGGCGAGCTCGCCGGGGCCGAGCCGGTAGGGGGCGCCGGAGACCACGAGCGTCTTCAGGACCTCCCACTCGGTGTTGCTGATGCCGAGCTCCGCGACCTGGCGGCCGTATGCCACGTTCATGCGCCGGTTCAGCCGGCCGAGCGCGGAGACGACCTTCTCGACCTGGGGGTCGAGGTCGTGGAACTCGCGCTGGTAGGCAGCGATCTGCTCGTCGAGGCTCGGCTCCCGGCCGGGTTGCGGCAGGGGGGCGGCGCCCTCGGATGTGTCGGACATCGCTTCAGTATCCCACGGTGACGGTTGGCGTTTAAGTACTTCGAGCTGTATTGTTCAAGATCTAACTTTAGCTTCGAAGTCTTCACGTCTGAGGTCTACTGAACTCAGTCGTACGTACTTCAACTTTCTAACGGTCCGGAGCCTCTCGGTCTTCGGAACTTTCGGAACTTCGACCACCACGGGCGGCGCGCGCCGCCCGGTGACCTGAGGCGGGTGAGTGTGTGACCAGGGCGATGAGCACGGCGATGCGCAGGATTCAGACGGGGAACGTGCTGAGCGCGTTCGGGCTCGGGTTCACCGTCCCCTACCTCTACGTGTACGTGGCCGACGTCCGCGACCTGGGCTCGGGCACCGCGGGGATGGTGCTCGCGGTGTTCGCCATGGCCGCGCTCGCGGTGCTGCCCTTCACCGGGCGTGTCATGGACCGGCGGGGCCCGATCCCCGTCCTGATGGCCGCCGCGGTGTTCGCCGCGGGCGGCGCCCTGGCCATGGGGTTCGCGTCGAGCGTTCCCGTGGCCGTGGCGTCCGCCACCGTCCTGGGGGCCGCGACCGCCGTCATCCAGCCGGCGCTCGCCACGCTGATCGTCTGGTGCTCGACGCCGTCGACGCGGACCCGCGCCTACGCGACGCAGTTCTTCCTTCAGAATCTGGGGCTCGGGATCGGCGGGCTCGTGGGCGGGCAGATCGTCGACCAGAGCCGCCCGGGCACGTTCACGCTGCTGTTCGCCATCGAGGCTCTGATGTTCCTCGTGCTGGCGGGCACCGCCGCGACCGTACGCCTGGCGCGGCCCGCGTCCGACGGGAGTGGCGGCGGCGCGGGCGCCGTCGCGGCCGGGGGGAACGGGCTGCGGGCGCTGCTGTCGCACCGGGCGATGGTGCGCTTGCTCGTCCTCGCGTTCGTCGTGTTCTTCGCCTGCTACGGACAGTTCGAGTCCGGGCTCACGGCGTACGGCACGGACGCGGCCGGCATCGACCCGTCGTCGCTCGGGGTCGCGCTCGCGGTGAACACCGCGGTGATCGTGGCGGCGCAGTTCCTTGTGCTGCGGATCGTGGAGCGGCGCAGGCGTACGCGGGTGATCGCGCTGGTGGGGCTCGTGTGGGCCCTCGCGTGGACGGTCGCCGGGTACGCGGGGTTCGCGCACGCCGGGCAGGCCGTCGCGACGGTCGCCTTCGTGTCGACGTACGGGCTGTTCGGGCTCGGCGAGGCGCTGCTGTCGCCGACCGTCGCGCCGCTGGTGTCCGACCTGGCGCCCAGCTCGATGGTCGGTCAGTACAACTCGGCGTTCGCGCTGGTCAAGCAGTTGGCGCTGGCCGTGGGGCCGGCGGTGGGCGCGCCCATGGCCGCCGGGATGCACGGTCCGTACATCGCGACCTTCGTCCTGTTCTCGCTGGCCGTGACCGTGCTCGCGCTGCGGCTCGGCCGGCGGCTCACGCCGGTGCAGGAGCAGCCCGCGGTGGCCGCCCCATCGCGCGTCGTCGTACGGCACCTGCCGGAGCAGGCCGGCGAGCCGGCGCCCGTGCCGGAGCGCGTCAGCCGCTGACGTCGCTCCCCGCCTCCACGGGCGGCAGGGCGAACTCGCACCACACGGCCTTCCCGCCGCCCGGCGTCCTGCGCGAACCCCACGACGAGGCGATCGTCGCGACGATGGAGATGCCGCGGCCCGCCTCGTCGGCGGGCTCGGCCCTGCGGCGGCGCGGCAGGTGGTCGTCGCCGTCCGTGACCTCGATGATCAGCCGCCGGTCCGTACGGCGCAGCCGCAGGCGCATCGGGGGTGTGCCGTGCTTCAGCGAATTCGCCACCAGCTCGCTCGTGGCGAGGACGCCGAGGTCCCGCAGCTCGACCGGGAAGCGCCAGGAGGCGAGCACGCCGGACGCGAAGGCGCGGGCGCGCGGCGCGGCCTCGACGCCGCCGAGCAGATCCAGCGCCGCGTTGTGGAACAGCTCCGCGTCCTGACCCGTACGGGCGGGGTGCTGGACGACCAGCACGGCGACGTCGTCGTCGTGCTCGGCCGTGACCCCCTGGCTGCGCAGCAGCCTGTCGCAGACGACGCCCGGGCTGCCCTGCGCGCCCGAGAGCGCCTTCTCCAGTTTGCCCACGCCCTCATAGATGTCCTCGCCGCGCCGCTCCACGAGACCGTCCGTGTACAGGACGGCCGTGGAGCCCGGCGGCAGCGGGATGCTGCCCGAGGTGTGCATCCAGCCGCCGGTGCCCAGCGGCGGGCCCGTGGGGTCCGCGCCGCGCAGGACCGAACCGTCCTCGGACCGTACGAGGATCGGCAGGTGGCCGGCCGAGGCGTAGACGAGGACACCCTCGTTGGGGTCGTGGACCGCGTAGACGCAGGTGGCGATCTGGCTCGCGTCGATCTCCGCGGCCAGCCCGTCCAGCAGCTGCAGGACCTCGTGCGGCGGCAGGTCGAGGCGCGCGTACGCGCGGACCGCGGTGCGCAGCTGCCCCATGACCGCGGCGGCGCGTACCCCGCGGCCCATCACATCGCCGATGACGAGCGCGGTACGGCCCGCGCCGAGCGTGATCACGTCGTACCAGTCGCCGCCGACCGCGGCCTCGGCGCCACCGGGCTGGTAGGTGGCGGCGACGCGCAGGTCGTCCGGCTGCTCCAGCTCCTGCGGGAGCAGCGAGCGCTGCAGGGTGACGGCCGTCTCGCGCTGCTGGCGCTCGTTGGCGCGCAGCCGCTCCGCCGCCTCCGCGTGGTCGCTGACGTCCGCGGCGAAGACCAGAACGCCGCCGACGCCGTCCGCTCCCTTGCGGCCGACGGGGGCGCAGGTGACGGTGAACGAGCTCTCGGTACGCCGCTCGGCGCGGGCCGATCCGGCCGGGCGCCCGGCACGCGGATGGCTGGAGCCCCCGGGGAACCGGCTCCTGCGGGACTTGACGGTGCGTGGCGTGCCGCTGCTGAGCACCTGGTCGAGCAGGGGTGCCAGGCCCAGTTCGGCCAGTTCCGGGCAGCTCTCGGCGGCGGGCGTGCCGAGCCCGCGGGCGCCGAAGGCCGCCTCGTACGCGTCGTTGACGTACGCGAGGCGGTGGTCGGGTCCGTACACGAGGGCGACGAGCGCCGGCAGTTCGCCGAGGACTTCGCGCACGGCGAGGTCCTCGGGGGAGAGCGGGAGGGGGTCGGGCGCGTCGCCGCTCCCGTCGTCGCCGTCGTCCCCGCCGGACGGGGCCTCCCCCTCGTACTCGCCGCGGGCGGCTGGTACCGCGCCGCGGTCCATGCGCGCGACGGCTCCGCGGTTCGTACGTGCGGCGGCTCTGCGCTGCGTACTGCCGGGGAGCCGGGCGCTCCAACGCGTGAAGTTCACGGTTTTCAGGACCTCGTGTGTGGTGTGCTGGTCGTGGTGGGCGGTGGCGGCCGCCGACCTGACGCCCCGGGCCCGCGGACGGCGCGGACGTCCGCGCCTGCTGTACGGACGCCGGGGCGCGGCGTGTCCCCGGGGCGGCGGCGCGTGCGGAGGCGGGCGGACATCAGCGGGTGCCGGCGTGGGCGCGGGCGGGTCTCGCCCGTCGGATCGCGTCGGTCCGATCGGATCGCTCGGGGTCGGGTCGGTCGGGTCAGGTCGGTCAGTCCTGTGGGGCGGTCGGATCGGGTGGTCCGCGCGGGAGGGCCGTACGGACCGGTCGGACGGTCCATGGTCACACGTCCAGTGTGGCCGAGCCCACTGACACCGGCGTCTGCCGTGTCGGCGCGCACGTGCACGGCGGGCTCGGCTCGGCGCCGGCCACAGGACCCGGCTCAGGTCCGGCTCGACTCAGCCCAGGTCCGGCTCGACTTGGGTCCGGCGCGGCCCGGGCCGGCGCGGGCTCTGCTAGCCGTCTCCCGTTCTCGCGGGGCCGTCCGGCGGTTCGCCGCCGCCCGCCGCGGTCTCGAACTCGGCGCGCGGATGCTCCAGCGACCCCAGGGACACGATCTCCCTCTTGAACAGCCCGGAGAGAGTCCATTCGGCCAGCACGCGTGCCTTCCGGTTGACGGTCGGCACCCGGCTGAGGTGGTACGCGCGGTGCAGCAACCAGGCCGGATAGCCCGTCAGACGCCTGCCGCGCACATGCGCGACGCCCTTGTGCAGCCCGAGCGAGGCGAAGGAGCCCGCGTACGTGTGCCGGTACGCCTGAAGCGGTTCGCCGCGCAGCGACGCGACGATGTTCGCGGCCAGCACGCCCGCCTGGCGCACGGCGTGCTGCGCGCCGGGCGAGCAGGTCGCGCCGGGTTCCGCCGCGGTGAGGTCGGGGACGGCGGCGGCGTCGCCCGCGGCCCAGGCGTGCTCCGTGCCCGCGACGGACAGGAACGGGGTGCAGGCCAGCCGGCCGCGCGCGTCCCTCGGCAGGTCGGTCGCGTCCAGGACGGGGTGCGGCCTGACCCCCGCGGTCCACACGAGCGTGCGGGTGGGCAGGCGTGTGCCGTCACTGAGGTGGGCGACACGGTCCTCGCACGAGTCGAGGCGGGTCTCCAGGCGTACGTCGATGCCCCGGCCCCGCAGCTCGCGCACGGCGTAGTGCGCCATCTCCTCGTCGACCTCGGGAAGGATGCGCCCCGCCGCCTCCACGAGGACCCATCTCAGGTCGTCCGCCGTGATGTTGTGGTAATAGCGCGTGGTGTACCTGGCCATGTCCTCAAGGACGGCGATGGCTTCCACGCCCGCGAAACCGCCGCCGACGAAGACGAAGGTGAGGGCGGCGTCACGGACGGCCGGGTCGCGCGTGGAGGACGCGATGTCGAGCTGCTCGATGACGTGGTTGCGCAGCCCGATGGCCTCTTCGACGGTCCTGAACCCGAGGCCGTGCCCGGCGAGTCCGGGGACCGGGAGCGTACGGGCCACCGAGCCGGGCGCGAGGACGAGTTCGTCGTACTCCCGCTCGAAAGTGCCCGAGCCGTCCTCCGCGGACGCGGCTGTCTTCATGGTGACGGTGCGTTTGCCGTGCTCGACGGCGGTGACCTCGCCGACGACGACCGTGCACCGGTCCAGCACCGCCCGCAGCGGTACGACCACGTGCCGGGGCGAGATGTTGCCCGCGGCGGCCTCCGGCAGGAACGGCTGGTACGTCATGTACGGATCGGGCGAGACCACGGTGACCTCGGCCTCGCCCGCACCGAGTGCCCGCTGGAGACCGAGCGCCGTGTAGAGCCCGACGTAACCGCCGCCCACCAGAAGGACGCGCGGCACGGACCTCGGCACGCACGCGCGCGCCTCTTCAAGAGCGGCGTCCTCACCGGGCGCGGGGCCCTCATCGGCCACGGGGCCCTCATCGGCTGCGGGCCCTCGTCCCGGTGCGGGAGCCGGTACTCCTCCCGGTTCAGCAGCCGCTCCTTCTTCCGGTACCGGGGCCGGTACTCCCTCCGGTACGGGAGCCGCTCCTTCTTCCGCCGCCGGGGCGGGTGCACCGGGTTCCGGTGCTTGTCCCGTTCCATCGGCGTCCCGCGGTGCCGTTCCTCGTGCGGCGCGTCGGGGGTTGTGTCCTGTGCGTCGTGTGGTGCCTCGGGGGGTCTCAGCCATCACCTCCCCATGACGCAACGCGGTCCTGGGTTTGTCCACAGCCCCGGCAAATTGTGTGACCGGCAAGCGCCGGGGCGCGGTGCGGGACATTTCGCCGTACCGGCCAAGAGGCGTGCAGGTCAGGGCCGTTAAAAGGGGGTGCAAGCGTTGGTTGAATCAGGTATCTTCTCGGCCTTGCTCCGATCGGGGCGCCTCCGTACGGAATTACCCCTTCTGAATTGCGGTGGGCTCAACTATGTTCGTATCTCATCGGAGGTGCAGGTCCGTGACTGGTCTGTGCCCTTCGTGTCGAAAACGGGGAAAAGTCTCCGGGGGGAGACGTACATGAGCCGGGGGAACGGTCATGCACATTCAGGATTCGCAATGGCGGACCGCATCGGTCGCCGACACTGACGAACGGGGCTTCGGAGGGGAATCCGGCGTCGCGTCGGGCGTGGGGCGCGGCGGCGGGCAGGCCTTGGCGCACGGGATCGCGAACACCGCGGTCGCCGGGCCGGCATCGGCACGGAGCACGGGGCAGGCCGCAGGCGGCCCGCCGAACGGGCGCTCCGCCCCGCTGCGCGTGGACGCGCAGCGCAATCTGGAACATGTACTGCGCGCGGCGCGCGAGGTGTTCGGCGAGCTCGGCTACGGGGCGCCGATGGAGGACGTGGCGCGCCGGGCCCGGGTCGGCGTCGGCACGGTGTACCGCAGGTTCCCGAGCAAGGACGTGCTGGTGCGGCGTATAGCCGAGGAGGAGACCTCCCGGCTCACCGACCAGGCACGCACGGCGCTCGGCCAGGAGGACGAGCCGTGGTCGGCCCTGTCCCGCTTCCTGCGCACCTCGGTGGCGTCGGGCGCGGGGCGGCTGCTGCCGCCGCAGGTGCTGCGCGTGCGCATGGCGTCCGACGAGGCGGCCCTGCCCGCCGAGACACGCGTACCGCAGCAGCGGAATCCGGAGGCCGGGCCCGAAGCCCGCCCGGTCGACAAGCGGTTGACCATCGAGGAGCTGGACGCGCCGGGGGCGGTCGAACTGCTCGACGTGGTCGGCAAGTTGGTGGAGCGGGCGCGGGCGGCGGGCGAGTTGCGCCGGGACGTGACCGTCGCCGACGTCCTGCTGGTCATCGCCACGGCCGCACCGTCCCTGCCGGACGCGGCCCAACAGGCCGCCGCCTCCTCCCGGTTGCTGGACATCCTGCTGGAGGGGCTCCGGCCGAGGGGCCTGTAGGGCGGGGGCTTGGAGCTTGGAGACCGGAGGGCGGGAAAGGACGAGGCCGGGGAGCCCGGAAGGGGCCCCTGCGGCGTGTCCTTCCCGTGCCGGTCGCCGAGCGCCGGCCGGCGGCAGCCGCAGGTCCCGGTGCCGGCCGCCGCATCCCGCCCGTACGGGCCGTGCGGGCCGTCCTGCCGCGGAGACCTCCGGCCTCCTCGCCCGGTCCGTCAACCGTCGAACTGACCCCCCCCCCCGCGGCCGGCCGGGCCCCTCGTAGGGGTGAAGTCGTCGATGCTGTGCCCACTTTGCGCCCCTCAGGTGTGGTTGCCGCCCATCGGCCCCCTCGCTGTCTCTCCGCTGTGGCACGCTTACCAGGTGTTTGGGTCTGATGGTGCATACGGGGGCTTCCGCGATGAGCGGTGACGGGCGCGAAGAGCCGGCGGGCGGGGCCGGTGGCAGCGGGGGCGGCAATACGGACGGCGGTAAGGAGCCGGACGGGCAGGCCGCACGGCAGGTGCCGACCCAGGGCGGGCCCGCCCGGTCCGACGTTCCTCTCGGCCCGCCGGGCGTGCCGGGCGGCGGCCCGGAGCGGCCTGTCGCACCGGCGGTGCCCGGCCCCTCGGCCGAGCCCGATCCGGCGGACGCGGCGCGGGAGCCGGACACGAGCGTGCCCCAGCAGCGCGAGGGACGCGGCGGCTCGGCGGCGACCGCGCCGCTGCCCAAGGTGCCCGCGCCGGTTCGGCGCGCATCCGCGGCGGCCGGGGCGGATGCCGCGACACAGACCGAGCGGGGCGACGGGGCGTCCTCCGACGCGGATCTCGTGCAGCGGATGCGCGGCGGCGACGACGGTGCCTACGAGGAGCTGTTCCGGCGCCACTCGCCCGCAGTGCGCCGCTACGCGCGTACGTGCTGCCGCGACGCGGACACGGCGGACGACCTGACCGCCGAGGTCTTCGCCCGTACGCTCCAGGCCGTCCGGGGCGGCGCGGGACCTGAGCAGGCGGTGCGCGCGTACCTGCTCACCACGGTGCGCCGGGTCGCGGCGGCCTGGACGAAGACCGCGAAGCGCGAGCATCTGGTCGAGGACTTCGCGGTGTTCGCGGCGCAGGCCGCCGCGTCCTCGTCGGTGTCGGACGACGACACCCTCGAACTGGGCGCGGACGTCAAGGCGATGCACGAGGCGGACCAGTCCCTCGCGATGCAGGCCTTCCGCAGCCTGCCGGAGCGCTGGCAGGCCGTGCTGTGGCACACCACGGTCGAGGAGGAGTCGCCGAGCCAGGTGGCGCCGCTGTTCGGCCTCACGGCCAACGCCACCGCGGTCCTCGCGGGCCGGGCGCGCGAGGGCCTCAAGCAGGCCTACCTCCAGGCGCACGTCAGCTCCGCGCTGACCGCGGGCGGCGACTGCGCGCGGTACGCGGACCGGCTCGGCGCGTACGCGCGCGGCGGACTGCGGATGCGGGCCGAGCGCGGCCTGCGCAAACACCTGGAGGAGTGCGCCAAGTGCCGGATGGCGGCGGGTGAACTGGCGTCCGTGAACGCGCAGATCCCGGCCGTCGTGCCGATCGCGGTCATCGGCTGGTTCGCCACCGGGTTCTCGCTCAAGGCGCTCGGTATCGCCGGTGGTGCCGTCGCAGGCGCGGCGGGCGCGGGTGCCGCCGCGGCGGCGGGCGGACCCTCAGGCGGCGCCGCGGGCGCGGGAGCGGCGTCGGAGGGGGCCGGGGCGCCGTTGAAGATCGGTGCCGCCGCGCTGGCCGCGGTGGCGGCGGCCGCCGCGCTTGTCTGGGCGCTCACCTCGGGCGACGGCACGCAGGCGCCGCCCGCCGAGGCCAAGCCGCCGGCGGCGCAGCAGCTCGTACCGCAGATCCCGGCGCCGGCGCACCCGGCGCCACCGCGGCACACGTCGCCCGCGCCGCCGCCCGACGCGAAGGCCCCCGCGCCGCCCGCTCCGAAGCCCACGCCGACGCGGCGGTCGGTACCCC
>NZ_JAIUKE010000447.1:1200-10072 GCF_020176795.1 Streptomyces sp. 8L | reverse complement strand
GGGTGGAGGTGGGGGCGGAGGACGTCGGCGGCGCGGAGGTCGGCGGGGTCTTCGCCGGGATGTAGACACCCGCGTCGATGGTGTGGACGACGCCACCGGCCTTCGCCGGAGCGGTCACCGGCGCGGTGCCGTCGCACAGCTTGCCGCTGGTGGGCGGTACCACATTGGAGTCGTGGGGCCGGTCGGAGCCGGCCGCTGGCAGGGTGAAGCGCAGCTTGCCGGCCCCGGGCTTGCCCGGCACGTCGCTGGTGTCGGCGGTGCAGATGTCGAACTCCACGGTGTACTTGGCGCCCGGCGTCAACTGGTAGTCCGCGCCGACCCCGCCGAAGTAGTACTCGCCGTCGGCGTCGGTCGTGGTCGTGGCGACCTGCTTGCCGTCGGCGTCGAGCAGGTTGATCGTCGCGCCCGGCAGCAGCACCTGGCCGGCGTCCTGGATGCCGTTGTGGTCGCCGTCGTACCAGACGACGTTGCCGATCTGGATCGGCGCATTTGCCGCGGCGTACGCGATGTCGCCGAGGCCGCCCGCCTTGCCGAAGCCGTTCTCCTCCTGGCCGACGAACTGGTAGGCGTTGGCGGAGGTGTCGTTGCCCGGGCCGAGCCCCGTGGTGAGGTCATAGTAGCCGGTGCCGGCCGTCTCGACGTGGACCGTCGGGTCGAACTCGGTGCTGACGACGGACTGTTCGCGGGCGATGTGGGCGACGGCGCCGAGCGCGGTCTCCTGGTGCCCGCCGGCGTAGTAGTCACCGGGGAAGTACTCGACGACGCCGCTGTCCTCGTTGTCGTCATTGGCGGCGGTGGCGTGGTTGGGGCAGTTGCCCGTGCCCTCCCAGGCGTACCCGCCGGAGCCGTCGGCGCACGCCATGTTGATGTCGCCGCCGGACATGCCGAATTCGGCGGTGTTGTTCAGCGGCCGCGGGTCGAGGCCCTTCGCGCTGAGCACGTCCATGAACCGGTCGCGGAAGCCCAGCACCATCGAGCCGTCGTTGGCGAAGGCCAGGCCGGACAGCTCCGGCTGCGGGTCGGCGAAGGTGCTGCCCGACGCTGCCCGCTGGTCCCAGCTGGTGAGGTCGGTGTTCCACGGGTTCCAGTGGGTGGTCGCGTCGGACTGGAAGCCGACGTAGACCTTCCCGCGCTCGGCGGAGAGCGGCTGGGTCAGCACCGTGGAGAACCGCTTGCCGTCGTACGTGTCGACGACCGCCTTCAGGTCCGAGCGCCGCTGGGTGCTCTCCGCGTCGCACACGCCGCCTACGTACAGCTTGTTGTCGTGGACGGTGAGGGCGAACGGGCGCCAGTCGCCGGCGGTGGCACAGCCCGGGTCCGGGATCGGCACCGTCGCCTTGGGCGCCCCGGCGGTGCTGCCGGTCGCGTCGAAGCTCACCAGGCTGCGGGTCAGCAGGTTGACCGCGTAGAGGGTGGAGCCGTCCTCCGACAGGGCCAGCCCGCCGATGCTCTCCTTGCCCGGCGCCTGGGCGAACGCGGCGTCCTTGATCATGTTGGTGCTGTCGTGGGACGTCAGTGCGGCGCCGGGCACCTTCGCGAACCGCTTCGCACTCCCGCCGTCGACGGGCACGGTGTAGATCGCGTCACCGCCGTCCGGACCGTACGGGGCGTAGCGGCGGGCGAACGCGCTCTGGAAGAGCCGGCTGCGGTACCGGTCGTACGCCAGACCGTAGGTGGTGCCGACCTCGGACTGCGTGTCCAGGGTGGCCGGGCACGAGGAGTCGGTGGGGCAGGTGCCCCGCGCGGCGGTGCCGAAGGACACCAGGGCCTTGGTGTCGGTGCCGCTCGCGCCGTTCTGGATCGGCACGAAGTACCGGGAGTCCGGCAGCGTGTAGTCGGCCGCGTCCCAGACGCCGGTGATGACCGAGGCGTCCTTGCCGCCGGTGAGGTCCACGAAGCTGGTGAAGCTGTCGAAGTGGTTCGCCGCGGTCGAGGCGGGCGCCGCCTGGAGGTAGTCGCTGTACGGCGACGGGACGCTGACGTCCACGCGGTAGCGGCCGCCGGTCAGTTCGGACGACGGCGCCACGACGACCTTCCCGGTCGCGTCGGTGGTGCCGGTGACGTGATGGCCCGAGGCGTCGGCCACCTCGACCTTCATGCTCCGCTGCGGTACGTCGGTGGTGGCGTTGATCACGCCGGTGCCGAGGAAGTCCCGCAGCACTTCGACGGTCAAAGTGCCGTCGGAGGTCGAGGCGCCGGCGGTGCCGGCACCTGTCACGACTGCGCCGGTGGCGGTGCCCATCAGCAAGAGGCAGGACAGCCCCACCCGCACCAGCCTGTGTAATGGCATGTAATTCCCTTTGTTCATCCCCGCGTCGGAGTCGCCGGTCGGTGCTGCCACAGTGATCTCACAGGACAGGCTACAAGCTGACGTCCCGTCATTATCCGCAAACACAAAGTCTCCACGGCGCTTTTCCGGATTCCTGTTAGCATCGCGCCGCGTGATGTGCTTGAGGAGCAGACTAGGTCTCCCGCGGGGTACGGCGGGCCGCCGCCGACCGCGGTTACGCTGGGCGGCAGCCGCCCTCGTCGCCGTGGCGGCAGGGACGGCCGCCTTCGTCCTGCTCGGCAACGGCGGCGGCAGCGACGGTGACACCGGTCGGCGCGCCCTGACCGCGGACGAGGCGAACCGACTGGCGATCACCCGTTTCCGCAACTACCAGACCGGCGGCCGCGCGGTGACGATCACGGTGCCGAGCACCGGCGGCGGGCTCACCGTCACCGGGGCCGTCGACTACCGCGCGAAGGTCGGCTACGGGGTGGTGCGCGGCAGCGGCCGCGACACGTCCAGCGACGGCCTGATCGAGTGGTCGTCCACCACCGTGCTCATCCTGCCGATGGCGAACGCCCCCGCCACACTGCCGAACTCGCCGCCCGCCTCCGGCTGGTACCGCCGTCCGGTGACGACCGCCGGTAGCTCGCTGGACAGTGCGCTGACCATCGCGCTCGGCCTCGGCAGCGACCGGCCGGACAACGCGGAGCTGCTGCCGCAGAACGGCGCCGCCCGCGTCGGCCAGGATGAGGTGCGCGGCCACCGGGTGGTCGTCATGACCGGTCCGAAGTCCACCGCCGCCTCCGGCCCGTCCGGCGCCGTACGGTACTGGGTCGGCTCGGACGGGACGATGTACCGAGTGCGGGCGAGCGTGGCGTCCGAACAGCAGCCGGTGGTCATCGACTTCGACACGCACCCGTACGTCGCGGTGCGGCCGCTGCCCGGGGCCACGTCGACGCCGTCGTCATAGTGCCGGGTCCGGGAGGTCCGGATG
Organism: Streptomyces sp. 8L; assembly: GCF_020176795.1. Taxonomy (GTDB): domain Bacteria; phylum Actinomycetota; class Actinomycetes; order Streptomycetales; family Streptomycetaceae; genus Streptomyces. The sequence goes on along the minus strand of NZ_JAIUKE010000447.1, from coordinate 6,806 downwards.
TCCGGCGGCCCTAGCCGACCTGCACCCGCGCCCCGGTGGCGAGCAGCGACAGGGGCGGCAGCGGCACGTCCGCGGTGGTGGGCAGCACCGGAACGGCCGGTAAGGCGGTGGCGCCGGCGGTCGTGGCGTTCGGGAACTGCGGCTGCGGTCCTGGCGCGGCCACATCGGTGAAAGGGATGCCCGCAGGTGCCGTCGGTGCCTTCCATGTCCCCGACGGCGTCGCGGACTCGGATGGCAGCGGGCAAGACGCGGTGGTCGCGATCCGCGCGGGCACGGTCGTGTGCTGGGTGTTGCCGCGCAGGCAGTTGCCCTGCCCGTGCGTGGAATTGGGGAACGTCCAGCCCACGTCGACGCCATTGCCGGTGAACGTGTTGTCTGTGATCTGGTTGCCGTTCGGCGGCAGATCCGCGGTCGCGGTGATCACGAACCCGGCGTCGGAGTTGCCGGCGATCCGGTTGCGGACGAACCGGTTGCCGCTGCCGCCGTCCACGCCGATGCCGATCCCCCAGCCGCCGTCGGCCTGTTCGGGCGTGCCCGGCTGCTGGTTGTCAGCGATCAGGTTCCCGGCGACGACGGCGCCGCGCTGCGGGAGCAGCTTCTCCTGGTGGTCGGAGTTTGTGGTCAGGCCGACCCGGTTGCCGACGAAGCGGTTGCCCACCACGTACATGTCGCCGCTGGCGTTGGTGCCCTCGTAGCCGACCGCGTTGAGCTCGGCGACGTTGTCCCGCACGACGACCTGGCAGGGCTTGCACTGCCCGACGTAGATCCCGGAGTCGGCGCCGCCCGAGGCGTAGGAGTACTCGATCACGCCGTTCTGCGCGGAGAACGCGTAGATGCCGTAGAGCCCGTTGTGGGTCGCGGTCACGTAGGAGACCAGGAAGGACTTGAGGAACGTCACCGGTTCGTCGCCGGTGTCGTAGCCGCCGCTTTGGCCGGGCAGCCCCGCGACCGCCCGCGCGGAACCGGTGACCAGTACCCCGTTCTGCGTGTTGTTCTCCACGGTGAGGTTCTCCACGGCGACCCCGGGCGCGGCCACGACGACGCCGTTGGCCTGCTGCAACCGCCCGTCGATGACGACCTTCTGCCGGGACGCGCCGCGCAGGGTGACACGGGCGGTGTCGATGCGCACCGACTCGTGGTAAGTGCCGGGGGAGACCAGGACCAGGTCACCGGGGTGGGCCACGGACACCGCGTCGGAGATCGTCGGGGCGTCCGCCGGTACGTGGATCGTCACGTGCGTGCCGCTGGGCCGCTTGCCCTCGGGCGCGCTGTACCCCTTGCCCGAGGAGCCGTTGCCGTGGGCACCGCCGCTGCTGCAACCGTCCAGGAGTGCCAGGGCGCCGCCCAGCAGCGCCGCGGTCAGGCAAAGAGCTAATCGAGTCATGGGCTCAGTCTGGCACGGCGATCAACGCCTCGCGGTCGATGCGAAGTTGACGGGTCACCGGCAGGCGGCCGGGCCGCGCGTATGGCACCCTGCACATCATGCGCCCGCTCGATCACCAGCCGTCACGCCGCAGGTTCCTCGACGCCACCGGTGCGATGGCGGCACTCGGGCTCACCGCGGGGTGCACCTCGAACGCGGGCCACGCCGGTTCCGACCCGCCGTCCGACGACACCGAATCGCCAAGCGTCCAGGGCGTGTCCGCGGCCACCCCGGCGCCGGTGCCGGCCACCGGCACTCACCAGGCGGGCATCATCCTGCCCCAACCCGCCCAGGGCAACCTGCTCGCCGTGGTCGCCAACCTCACCGCCACGGCGCACCCCGGCCCGCTGCTGGCCGAAATCGGCCGCACCGTAACCGCGTTGACAGACGGCACCGACGCCCGGCTGCTCGGCCTGCCGCCGGGCGACCTCACCGTGACGATCGGGGTCGGCCCGCGGCTGGTCCGCACGGCCGGCGCGGCCCTGCCCGGCGCCACCGATCTGCCCCACTTCTCCCGCGAGCAGGTCGCCCCCCACGCCCGCGGCGGCGACCTGCTGCTCCAGATCTGCGCGAGCGACGCCCTGCTGCCCGCAGTCGCCGCCACCGCGCTGCTGGACCAGGCCGGCGACCGCCTGCGCGAGCGCTGGCGCCAGTCCGCGCACCGCGGCGCGAACATCCTCGTCGGCAAGAACCTCACCGCGCCGCGCAACCTGCTCGGCTTCATCGACGGGATCGTGGGCCCGCACACCGCCGCGGCGCAGCAGCACGACCTGTGGCTGGCCGGCCCGTCCCAGGTCGCGGGCGGCACCATCGCGGTGGTGCGGCGGATGGAACTGGACCTGCCGCGGTTCGCCGCGCTGTCCGTCGCCGAGCAGGAAGCGGTGTTCGGCCGCCGCCGCACCTCCGGCGCCCCGCTGTCCGGCGGCGCCATCACCGCCGACCCGTCGCTCGGCGCCAAGACGCCCGACGGGCGCTACCTCATCCCGGCCGACGCCCATGTCCGCCGCGCCAACGCCAACGCGGTGGGCGCCGGCCTGATGCTCCGCCGCTCCTACAGCACCGACGCCCCCACCGCCGGCCTGCTCTTCATCAGCTTCCAGAACGAGCTGCGGACCTTCACCAGCACCCTGGCCCGCATGGACGACTCCGACGCGCTGCTCGCCTTCACCACCACGACCGCGACCGCCACCTTCCTGATCCTCCCCGGTTTCACCCCTCAACGTCCGCTCGGCTCCACCCTCTTCGCGTGAGGCCGGGGCCTCCTCCCGAGGCCGCGCCCTGCCGCCGCCCCGGCGCCATCCCATCCAGCGAGGGACCTGCCCTCGTCGGTGGCGTCCGGCCCGCGGTTGAAAGCGATCGCCGCGGGGCGTGCGTACCGCTGGACCAAGTCAACGACGCGCTCCAGCAGTTCGGCGTGCTCCTCGGAGTGCCGCCGCCCGCCTCCCAACGGTGACGCACCCCCAGAGGTGCGCGCAGCGGCTCCCTCGAATCTCCGCGTGTACCGGGACCCGATGTCAGGGCGGTGCCGAAAGTGGACCAGGCGGAGGTGCCGGACTGCAGGGAGTGCTCCTTGCTGCGGTGGGCCGGCTCGGCCTGGCCGCGGGTGGCCTGGTAGTCGAGGATCGAGAGCAGGTCCTTGTCCGCGAAGCGGGCGGTGACCGCGGCGGTGCCCAGGGCTCGATCGACTTCGGCCGTGGAGTAGAGCTTCGACAGGGCGACGGCCTTGGCCATCTTCGCCTTGATCCTGCGGACTCCTGATGCTACGGCCTCCACCAGCCAGGACGCGGCGCCGGGACCGAGCTGCAAGAACGCGGCCTCCTCCGCGGATCTCGCCTTCGGGGTGCGGTCGGCTTCCTTGTCCGCTCGCGGCGGATAGTGCGTGTCCTCGAGGATCGGGGTGCCGGGTTGGCCGCGGCGGTGGCGGGCGACTTCGCGTGCCGAGCCGTGCTCGTCGACGGCCGTGACGATCAGCTCGTCGCCGTGGAACCGGGCCCAGACCCGGGCGTCGATCAACTGGTGCGGGACCGAGTAGCGCACTCCCTCGACGGAGATCGTCGATTCCCAGTTGACCCTGCGGGTGGTGCCGAACGCGGCCGTGAACGGACGCCGCGGCAGCGGGTGCAGCCACTGAGCCTCCTCCGCCAGACGCTCGACGGGTTTGCGTCGAGTCGCCTTGTGGACCCGGTTGTTGACTCCCTCGCAGAAGGTGCGGCAGCCAGCCTCCAGCTCGGCGAACGTCGTGTAGTGCTCACGCAGGTTGACGTCCTTGGGGACAAGATCGGCCTTCGCGATGCGGACCGTCGCCTCGCTGCCGCCCTTCGTCTCAGGATCCGCACACGTGCGTATCGTCGTGCCGTAGTGCCGCGCGACCTCGACGATCTCCGGGTTGCGGACCGCGATCCCGGCAATGTGATCGGTCGTGACCGTCTTCTCGTTGTCGGTCAGTACGTAGGCCGGCACTCCACCGATCCGGCGGAACGTCACGTCCAAGCACGCGGTAACCGTCGGCAGCGTCTTGTCCCAGATCGGAATCACGATCCGAAACCGCGACCAGGCCAGCCAGGCGCAGAACAACACGGTCTTGCGCCCGCCGATCACCGGACCGTCGCCGTAGTCGAACTGCAGCCAGAGCCCCGGCTCAGTCACCCACGGCCGGTAAACACGCCGCCGACCAGCCCTGAACTGGGCCTTTGTCTCTGCGACAGTGCGGCGGGTGGTGCGTTCCCCGCCGGTGAAGCCCATAGCGACGACCCTCTTGTGGACCACGTCCGCACGGAACTTGCCCTGCGAACGGACCACCAACTCCTCGATCTTCGGCAAATAGTCGTCGATCCCGCGAGCACGGTGGCGGCGCTGTTCCGGGTGCTGGCCTGCGGCCCGCATCTTCACGTACCGGGCCACCGTGTGGTGATCCACCCCGGCCAGATCGGCCGCAGCACGGTAACTCCCCGTGAGGTCGTACGCCTCCAGGATTTCCATGATCTCGCTGCTGCTTTCACCCGCCCGACCTTCGCCGAACGAGATCTCGATCTTGCGGGCGGGGAGGTAAGTGGCCGTACTCTGGGAATCCCGAGGCCACAGGATGCGCCGTAAATGGCCGCCTACGGGGAGCTTGTCATGGCCGCCGTCAGCCGTCCATCTCTGGGGCCGTTCGCATCCACTGAGCAGCGCGCCCCGCGCCCGCGCGGGGCGAGCAACCGGCTCTTCCTGTCCATCGTGCGGTGCGCGCTGAGGACGGCCACTGGGCAGTGCGCCGCGCGTGTCCTGCGCTGCCTCACGGGCTGGGTGATCGCACGGACTCATGTTCGCCATGCACATTTCACTCCTCAGGGTCTACCCGCGTCACGCGCGTCGGCGCCAAGCTGATGGCACATCACTGACCGCCACTCCCCTGGGGAATCCTGATGTGCTTGTCACTTCGCCGCCTCTCCACGCTCGTCGGTGCCGCCCTCCTCGCTGCGAGCGCGCTCACCGTGGCCGCGACGCCGGCCGACGCCGCGCTGCCCACGCCGGTCACCGCCGCCACGGCCCGCTCCTACCTCGCGGACTTGAAGGTTGCCACCGAGAACCGCACCGGCTACGAGCGCAGCCTCTTCCACACCTGGATCACCATCAGCGGCACCTGCGACACCCGCGAGTACATCCTCAAGCGCGACGGGACCAACGTCACCACCGACGCCTCGTGCAAGGCCACGGCCGGCACCTGGAAGTCGGTCTACGACGGTGCGACCTGGACCGCCGCCTCCGACCTCGACATCGACCATCTCGTCCCCCTCGCCGAAGCATGGGATTCCGGGGCCAGCGCCTGGACCGCGGCGCAGCGCGAGGCGTTCGCCAACGACGTCACCCGCCCGCAGCTTCTGGCCGTCACCGACAACGTGAACCAGTCCAAGGGCGACGACGACCCGGCGCAGTGGCTGCCGATGGCCTCCTACCAGTGCACGTACGTACGCGCCTGGGTCCAGGTCAAGCACTACTACAAGCTCTCCGTCGACACCGCCGAGAAGGCCGCGCTGACCAAGGTCCTGGGCGGCTGCTGAAGTTGCCGGACCAGGTGAAGGGGCAGCTTCGTCCCGGTCCCGCACCTGTCGATGAGGCGGCGGGGGGGGGGGGGGCCCCCCCGCCCCCCCCGCCCCCCCCCCCCCGCCCCCCCCCCGCCCGCCCCGCCCCGCCCCCCCGCCCC
>NZ_JAIUKE010000447.1:0-1191 GCF_020176795.1 Streptomyces sp. 8L | reverse complement strand
GCCCCTGGGGCGGGGGCTGCTGCGCCCGGCCCCCCGGGGTGTGGTGGGGGGGGGGGGGGGCGGGGCCCCCCCCGCCCCCGCCCCCACGCCCCCCAGCGGAGCCGCACGGTCCAGATCCGCGTCGAACGCCCTGCCCGAGCCGTCAGCCGGAGTCTCACGCTCCCGGAGAGGAGGGGTGGCGTCCCTCTGCGCGGGCTCGTAGTCGCGCGAGGACGCCGGTCTGTGTGCGGCTCTGGGTGAGTTCGCGGTGGACCTGCTCGCAGCGCGGGCACCGGCCGCCCGGTTCGGGGGCGTAACCGTCCAGTCCCGGTGCCGCGGTTGAGGTCGGGGTGTGACACGAGGGGCACTCCCAGCCGGGAGGCTCGTCCTCCCCCGGGTCTTCCTCCGGCTGCGTCCACGGGTCCTTCATCGGTGCCCCGTGCTGGCTGTCGCCGTACCCGGGCGGAGGGGTTCTCGCGGCCTGGAGGCGCTCTTCACGCTCCATATAGTCCTCGTGGGTGTTGCGGTGGGTGAGTGCGTCGGTGAGCGGCTCGGGCCGGGAGCGGCCGAAGCGTGTCCATACCGGTCCGTGCGGGCCGCGCTGCTGCAGCTGAGCCAGGGTGGTGGTGATGACCGGGACGATGTCCCCGTACTGACGCCACCCGTCCTCCTCGCGCGGGTTGGGGGCTCCGAGGCCCAGATAACTGGTCCACGGGGCGCCCCAGCAATCGCGGGTGTTGCCCCGGACCTCGGCGATACGGCGCTGGAGGACCGTGTCGGTGACGTCCTTGGCGAAGACCAGGGCGAGCGGCGGATGACTGACCAGTTCCGGGGCGGGCCACTGGGACGACCACAGGGGCACGTGACGGTCGCGGGTGTCGGGCAGCCGGCGGCGGAAGAACTCGCGGTAGTCGACGATCTTCCGCGAGAGCACGGCCGCGGGCTCGGAGAACCTGTCGACCTCCACGAACAGAACCGGCATGCCGTCCTCGGGAGCGGTCAGCACGGCGTCCGCGCGCAGGCTGCCCTTCGCGGGCGTGGTGAACGTCCCGTACACCGGCAGGGCGACCTCCGTCGACCAGCCCCGCAGATGACCCAGCCCGCGCGGCCGCCCCCCCCCCCCGCCCCCCCGGCGGCCGGGGGGGGGGGGGCGGGGGCCCCGGGGGGGGGGCCCCCGCCCGGCGGGGGGGGGCGCGCCCCAAGGGGGGGGGC
>NZ_JAIUKE010000446.1:672-10099 GCF_020176795.1 Streptomyces sp. 8L | reverse complement strand
ACAAGCTCGTTGACATCCTTCACGTGACTATCAACGACCCCCACGACTCTGCGTCACCACCGAATATGAGACAGGGCCGATCTTTTTACAGTCCCGCAAGATCCATTGTCAGAGTGTCCACACCACCGGGGTCGCCTCAGGTGCGTGGGCTGGTGCAGATGCGGACACCGTGGGGGCGGGCAGGGCAGTCATGGGCGGGGCTCCACCGTCAGGCCGGTCGCCATGTCGACGTCCTTGGTCTCGGGTCCCGATGCTCCTCCGGCGGCGACGAGCACACCTCCGGCCACAAGGAGCACGACGGGTGCCAGAGCCGTTCCGGTAAAGGTCGCGATGCCGCTGATGTAGAAGGCGTAGAAGGCGGGGATCACGAGGGCGAGGCTGTATCCGACGCCGTAGCCGGTGGCTCGGATGACGGAGGGGAACCGTTCGGTGAGGTACGCCGTGATCGGGCCGTACATGGAGATGGTGGTGGCCTGAACGCCTGTGGCCAGGAGCGTCGCGAGGATGACATCGTCCGGCCCCAGATGAGTGAGCAGGACGTAGCAGGTGGAAGCCGCCACTGCGGCCACGACGCCGAAGGTTGTGTAGAAGCGGCGTCGCCCGATGCGCTGCGACAGCAGCGCGCATCCGAGGAAGGTGCCGACGCAGACGAGGGAGGAGATGAGAAGGATGACGCTGACGGTGCGGTCGGGCAGACCGACTTCGCTCTTGAGCATCGAGGGGAGCACGGCTGCGGCGACGTTGGTGAGCAGCCACGCGCCGGTCATGAGAACGAAGACCTGGGCGAGGTCGCGCCGGTGACGGCCGTCGAGCAGCTCCCGCAGCGGTGACCTGGTCGCCTCGGAGGCTTCGAACGCGGGCGCTTCTTCGACGTTGTTGCGGTAGTAGAAGAAGAGGATGCCGCCCAGCAGGCCGCCGATGAAGAAGGGGATGCGCCAGCCCCACTGGACGTAGGCGCTGTGTACTCCGTCAGGGGGCATGACGCTGAGAAGGAAGAGGCTGAGTGCGGCGATCGATGCCGTGGCGAGCGGCGATGTGCAGGTGATGAGTCCGCTGGCGAGTCCACGTTTGCGGGCCGGGCTCCATTCCATCGCCAGGGGTACGGCTGTGGCGTACTCCCCTCCCAGGAAGATCCCGCCGATGAAGCGCAGCCCGATCAGCACCACGATCGCCCCCATACCGAGGTGCTGGTGTCCGGGAAGCAGCCCGATGGCGAAGGTCGAGACTCCGAATCCGGCGACCGCCACCATGGTGGTGACGCGCCGGCCGACCTTGTCGGCGTAGTAGCCGAACACCGCCGATCCGAGGGGGCGGGCGATCAGGGTCGCCGCGAAGACCGCGGCGGCGATGAGCGCCGCGGTCGTCTTGGAGGTGTCGGCGGGTTCGAAGTAGATCATGGCGGGGGCGAGGGTGATGATCGGTACGAAGACGTCGAACTGGTCGGCGTAGTAGCCGAGGATTCCGCCGCAGAGGGCCGCGCGGCGCGGGTCCTTGGTGTGCGTTGGGCTGTCGGTTGTGGCGGACATCGTGGCCCTCCGTTCTGGCCCCGTGGGCGGGGGCGGGTGCGGGTGTCAGAGGTGCTTGTCGCCGCCCATGGCCTGGCTGAGTGCGGCGGCGGTACTCCTGAGGTGTCGGGCGGTGGCGCTGTCGGCGTCCAGTGGGAGCAGGTCGTCGGTGGCGACGAGCGCGACAGCGGCGCAGATCCCGTACTCGTCGAACACCGGCGCGGCCATCGCGTGGATGCCGAAGCCGTCCGGGCTCATGGCCACCTTGTCGGTGCCGGCGATGCCGCGGATCTCGTTGGTCAGTGCGTCGCGTTCCACGGTCGGCAAGCTGCCCAGCAGACGGTCGACCCGCAGTTGGTCGGGCATGTGCGCGAGGAAGATCTTTGTCTGGGCCGCGGTGAGTGACAGTTGGGTCCCCACGCGGACGGTCACCAGAACGGTGCGGGTGGCGTCCTCCTCCACTCGGGACACGATGGGACCGGTCGACCCCCATAGGCTGAGCACCGCGGTGAGACCCGTGGTCGAGCAAAGTTCCCTCATGAAGGAGGGGGCAAGGTCGACTACCTTGCGGCGCCCCAGGGCGAAAGCCCCGAGCTGGAGCAGAAGCACGCCCGGCGCGAACGTGCCCGGTGCGCTTCCCCGTTCCAGCAGTCCCGAAGTGACCAACGAGGTGCAGTACCGGTAGGTGGTAGTGCGGTTGAGGCCGAGGCGCTCAGCCGCGTCTCCGGCTGTCAGCTCCGGGGTCTCCGGGCCGAACAGACGCAGGATCTGGGCTGCGCGGTCGACCGCCTGAATCTCGCCGCTGGAGCGAGACTCATCGTCCTTCTCCGCCATGGGCAACTCCGTTCGTGATGAGAACCGCTTGTTCACATCACGAAGTGTGCACCACGTGCGGTGCCGTCCAATGCGGTGACAAGCGACATGCGAACACAGGAAACTCCATACGAACAAGATGCTTGCAGGATGTTTCTTCCGTGACCCCGTTGGCGACCTATCGGCGGGCAGTCCGTTCGTATTGTGCATTGACTTTTCGGGATGTGATGAATCATCGTCGAGGCGTAGGCCCCCGGACGTGAGGAGAGCTCGATGGAAACCAGCCCTGTTGTCGCGAGGATCCTGGACGGCATGATCGACATGCACTGCCACTCCGGCCCGGGTCCGTTCCCCCGCGAGTTCGATCACGTGGACGGTGCGCGTGACGGTGCCCGGATCAAGATGCGGGCCTTCGTCGCCAAGTCGCATCACCACAACACCGTCATGGATCTTCAGGCCGCGCACAGGTCGTTCGAGGGTATCGAGACCCGGGTGTACGGCGGGATCGTCCTGAACAACCAGGTCGGCGGCATCAATCCCTACGCGGTGGAGATGTGTCTGCGGATGGGGGGCAAGATCGTCTGGTTCCCGACCTTCTCCTCCCGTCGCCACATCGAGTTCCAGGAGAAGGCTCTGGCCGGCGGCTTCCCGCGCAGCACGGTCGAACTCACCACGGTCCCGGTCCTCATCCATGACGACCAGGGCAGGTTGCGGCCGGAGGTGGCCCAGGTCGTCGATGTCGTCGCCGAGACGGGCACCGTCCTCAACGGCGGGCATCTCCACCCCGATGACATGGCGGAGCTCTTCGCGGTCGGGGCGGAGCGCGGCGTCGAGCGGATGGTGGCGAGCCACCCCAACTTCATCAGTGACCTCACGCTAAAGCAGGGGGTCGAGCTGTCCGGGCGGGGTGTGTTCATGGAGCACGAGGTCGGCATGTATCTCCCGGATGATCACCCGCACTTCGGGATCGAGGTCCTGCTGGAGTGGATCGAGGCCGTGGGCGTCGAGCGCACCGTGCTCGCCTCCGATCTGGGGCAGATCGGCCGTACCCGCCCCGTGGACGCGTTCATCGAGGTCACCACAGCACTCCTCGACCACGGCATCGCGGAGAAGGACCTGCGCCGCATGCTCGTCGACAACCCCACCTACCTCATGGGCCTCGACTGATCCACCCGACGAACCCCAGGAGAGACACCGTGTACGACTCCGCCGACCCGCGCTCCGCCTTGCCCACATCCGTCCCGCCGACCACCGCGGACCACACGAACGCCCCCATCGCTGCACCGTGGTACCACGAGTTCGACGGACCACCCCAGAGCGAGGACGCCTCCTCCGGCAGCACCTGGGTGGTGCGCGGGCAGAATTTCCTGCTCGCCCTCTCCCGCCTCCGGTCCGGGCAGGTGCTGGAACGGGCCGCCCAGGAGCACGAGTACGTAGTGCTGCTCACCGCGCCGGAGGCGCACGTCGTCGTCGAGGCCGGAGGCGAGGCCCGCGATGTCCGCGGCAGGGCATTGATCGTCGTGCCGCCCGGTCCTTCCCGGATCACCGCACGGGCCGACGCTCAGGTCATCCGCCTCTTCGATCACCGCACCGCGGACATCGCGGGCCTCGCGGTCAATGCCGCCGACTACGCCGAGCCCCATCACAGGGTCGCCCCTCTCGCCCCCTGGCCCGCGCCTCGGGACGGGGACCGGCTCCGGGTGTACCGGCCGGACGAAGCCCCTGTGGAGCCCGGGCGCTTCGGAAGGATTTACCGCACGCGTTCCTTCATGGTCAACTTCCTCGACCCGACCGACGGCCCCCGCCCCCGCAACAAGCTCTCCCCGCACCACCACGACGATTTCCAGCAGTGCTCGCTGGCTGTGGCGGGCCGTTTCGAGCACCACATCCGCACCCCCTGGACCACGGACATGGACCAGTGGCGCCCTGACGAGCACCATGAGGTCGGCAGCCCGTCGGTCGCCGTCATCCCGCCGCCGACCGTGCACACGACCCGGGCCTGCGGCGAGGGAGTGAACGAGCTGATCGACATCTTCAGCCCGCCGCGTGTCGACTTCTCCGCCCGGCAGGGGTGGGTCCTGAACGCGGACGACTTCCCCACCCCCGGAGAGGAGAGCTCCTCATGACCACCTTTACCGGCGGAGACGTCGGAACGTGGGTGAAGCTGCCGGCCCTGGAGTCCGTGCAGATCGCCGCGTACGCCGGCTTCGACTTCGTGATCGTCGACCAGGAGCACGCTCCGATCGACGTACGCACCGCTTACGAACTGATCAGCATGGCCGCGGCTCTGAACACCACCCCTCTGGTGCGGGTACCGGACGGTGCCCCGTCCCGGATCCAGCGGCTGCTGGACGCGGGAGCGGCGGGCGTGCTGATCCCCCACGTCGACACGGTCGAACAGGCCCACGCAGCCGCCTCGGCAGTCCGGTTCCCGCCCCATGGCCGACGTGGGGCCGGTGGTACCAGCAGGGCAGGCCGCTGGGGACTGGCGTCACGGGAGGAGTATCTGGACTCGGGAACCCGCGCACTGTGCATTCCGCAGATCGAGAGCCGGGAGGCGGTCGGTAACGCGGCGGCCATCGCCGCGGTCGACGGCGTGGACGCTCTCTTCGTCGGCGCGGCCGACATCGGCCTCGATACCGGACACCTCCCGGGCTCCGACGAGGTCGGCGACCTGTGCGCGCGGGCCCTGGCCTCCGCCCACGAGGCGGGCGTGCCCTGCGGTGCGGCGACCGCGACCCCTCAGGCAGCCGACGCGCTACTGGAGCAGGGCTTCGACTTCGTCGTCGTCGGCAATGACACATCCATGCTCGCCGAGGCCGCTGTCGCCACGGTGCGTGCGCTGCGCCCACGAGGAGGCTCGCGTGAAGCAGTCTGAGCACACGATCATCAGCTGTGCCGTAACCGGCGCGATCCACACCCCGAGCATGTCCGACGCCCTTCCGGTCTCCGCCGAGGAGATCTCCCGGCAGGCTCTGGACGCCGCCCGCGCCGGCGCCGCCGTACTCCACCTGCACGCCCGGGACCCCCAGGACGGACGACCCAGCTCCGACCCCGAGGTCTACCGGAGCTTCCTCTCGCCGATCGCGGCGGGCAGCGACGCGGTTGTCAACATCACCACCGGCGGGGCGGCCATCATGACTCTGGACGAACGTCTGGCGGCGGCCCGTACCTTCGCGCCCGAGCTGGCTTCGCTGAACATGGGGTCGATGAACTTCAACTTCGCCCCGGCCGCGCGACGTGTCACCCACTGGCGCCACGGCTGGGAGAAGGCGTATGTGACCGGCTCCGCAGACCGGATCTTCTCCAACACCTTCATCCAGATCGAAACGATCCTGCGCGATCTGCAGGCGCGCGGGACCCGGTTCGAGTTCGAGTGCTACGACATCGGACACCTCTACACACTGGCTCACTTCGTGGGGCGGGGACTCGTCCGTGCCCCCTACCTCATCCAGGGAGTGTTCGGCGTCCTCGGCGGGATCGGCCCCGAGCTGGACCACGTCCAGCACATGGTGCGCACCGCGGACCGGCTCTTCGGCGAGGACTACGCATTCTCCGCGTTCGCCGCCGGGCGCCATCAGTTCGCCGTCTCCACGCACGCCGCGCAGTTGGGCGGGCACGTTCGGGTCGGGCTGGAGGACAGCCTCTACATCGGGGCCGGTCAACTCGCCCGCAGCAATGCCGAGCAGGTGGAGAAGATCGTACGGATTCTTCAGGACATCGGCCGGACCCCAGCGACCCCTGCTCAGGCCCGGAGGATGCTCGCGCTCAAGGGACCCGAGAACACGAAGCTGCCGCGCCCGCACGCGTCGGCCCACGGAGAAGGAGCGCCGCGATGACAGGCCCCGTCGCTTCCGTCGCCCTGCCACGTCTCCTGCGTATCGGTCCCGGCGCCGCCGAGCAGCTCGGCGAGGTACTGCGCTCGCTGGAACTCTCCCGGCCCCTGATCGTCACGGACGCCTTCCTCAACGGCAACGGAACAGCCGGGCGGATCGCGGACACCCTCGTCCCGTACGGCATCCGGGCTCAGGTGCACGACCGTGTACGGCCCGACCCCACGACCTCCTCCGTCCAGGACGCTCTTGACGTACTGAGCCAGGGCGATTTCGACTGTGTCGTCGGGCTCGGCGGTGGCAGCCCCATGGACACCGCGAAGGCGGTCGCCCTGCTCGGCACCACCGGACGTCCCATGAGGGATTACGCCGCGCCCGCGATCACCGACATCCCCGCGCTTCCCCTCATCGCGATCCCCACCACCGCCGGCAGCGGCTCGGAGTGCACGCGCTACACCATCATCACCGACGACACCGGACCGACCGACGAGAAGATGCTCTGCTCCGGGCTGGCCTTCCTGCCCACAGCGGCGCTGGTGGATCCGCTTCTGACCGTGGCGATGCCGCCCCGCCTCACGGCAGACACCGGCATCGACGCGCTCACCCACGCCATCGAGTCCTATGCCAGCCGTCAGGCCACCCCGTTCACCGACGGACTGGCACTCATCGCCATGACAGCCATCGGCCACAACCTGCGCACCGCCTACACCTCTCCGGACGACCTCTCGGCGCGCAGCGCCATGATGCTCGCCTCCACCCAGGCCGGGATGGCGTTCTCCAACTCCAGCGTCGCTCTCGTCCATGGCATGAGCCGCCCCGTCGGAGCCCACTTCCACGTGGCCCACGGTCTGTCCAACGCCATGCTCCTCCCGACCGTGACCGCCTACTCGCTCTCGGCCGCGATCCCCCGCTACGCCGACTGCGCACGGGCCATGTCACTCAGCGGCGGCGGGGAGTCCGACGAGGCTGCCGCACACGCGCTCCTCGCCGAACTGCACAACCTCAACGCCGACTTGGCCGTCCCCACTCCCGAGCAGCAAGGAATCGACCGGGAGCGCTGGCTGCGCATGATCCCCACCATGGCTGAACAGACCCTCACCTCCGGGTCGCCCGCCAACAATCCGCGAACGCCCGATCAGGCCACCGTCGAGGGGCTCTACCGCTCCCTTGTGGACTGACCTCTCCCTCCTTCACCGAAAGGCCGCGCCATGCCGGGACCCGGTACCGCTTCTGATGGCCCCGCGCCGACACTCACCTCTCGCCCCCCGGCTCCTGGTGCCACCAGCGGCCATGTGAGGGCCTCCGTCGAACACGGACTCGGACTGATCCAGCTCGACCGCCCGAAGGCGTTGAACGCCCTCACCCCTGCCATGGTCACCGACCTTACGCAGGTCCTGACCCGTTGGGCGGACGACACCTCCGTCCACACGGTCGTCGTCCGCAGCACCTCCGCCCGTGCCTTCTGCGCGGGAGGTGACATATGTCTGGTACGGGAAGAGGTCCGCGCGAACCGGCTGGATGCAGCGATGGCCTTCTTCGCCGCGGAGTACGCGCTGAACGCACAGATCGCCTCCTATCCCAAGCCCTACGTCGCCCTCCTGGACGGCGTGGCGATGGGCGGCGGCCTCGGCCTGTCCGTCCACGGCAGCCACCGGGTCGTCACACAGCACAGTGTGCTGGCCATGCCCGAGACGGCGATCGGGTTCTTCCCAGACGTGGGGGCCAGCCACTTCCTGCCCCGGCTCTCGCCGGGCTGGGGCCGTTACCTGGGCCTGACCGGTGCGCGCGTCGAGGCCGCCGGCGCCCTCAGAAGCGGCCTGGCCACCCATCACGTGCCGAGGGAGAGCCTCGACGACCTGATCCCGCTGCTGGCCCGCGACGGGGTCGCCGCACTCGACGCCGCCCATTCACCGCCCCGGGCTCCAAGCCCCGCGGAAACCGTTGCGGAGAATGCCCTCCTCCAGGTGTTCCGGACCGCCCCGCTGGCAGACCTGGCGACCGGGCTGGCCGCTCTACCGGAAGCCGGTGCTGCGCTCCAGGCCCTGCACGCCGCGTGCCCCGCGAGTCTCGTCGTCACCGATGAACTGCTGCGCCTGGGCGCCGGCGACCACCTGAAGGGATGCCTCGACCGCGAACTGGCCACTGCCGCCACGGTCATCCGCAGCCACGACTTCGACGAAGGCGTCCGATGCGCCCTCGTCGACCGCGGCACGCTCCCTCAGTGGACGGACGGCGACGTCCTCCAGGCAGCAGCGAGCAGGAGCCTGTCTTGATCAACAAGTGCACCACTCCCGAACTGGCCCTGGCGGAGCTGACCGACGGCGCGAGCCTCGCAGTGGGAGGCTTCGGACTCTGCGGGATACCGATGACCCTCATTCAGGCCGTCGACCGCCTGGGCGTATCCGGTCTCAAGGTGATCTCCAACAACTGCGGCGTCGACGACTGGGGGCTGGGAATCCTCCTGGCCAAGCACCGCGTCGCCCGCGTCACCGGCTCATACGTCGGTGAGAACAAGGAGTTCGCCCGGCAGTACCTGTCCGGCGAACTGGAGGTGGAGCTCTGCCCGCAGGGCACCCTTGCCGAACGTCTGCGCGCGGGTGGATGCGGCATCCCCGCCTTCTACACCCCCGCCGGCGTGGGCACCCAGATAGCCGAAGGCGGCATCCCCTGGCGCTACGACGGAAACGGCGGCGTCGCCGTGCACTCACCGCCCCGGGAGGTACGCGTCTTCCACGGTCGCGAGTACGTGCTGGAGGAGTCCATCACCACGGACTTCTCCCTCATGGCCGCCAGCCGCGGCGACCACCACGGAAACCTCGTCTTCGACGGCACGACAGCCAACTTCAACCCGGCGGCAGCCATGGCCGGACGCGTCACGGTGGCCGAAGTCGCCGAACTCGTCGAGCCCGGCGAACTCCGTCCCGAGGACATCCACGTGCCGGGCGTGTTCGTTCAGCACATCGTCCACGCGCCGGACCCCGACAAGCGCATCGAGAAGCGGACCGTCACCGAGGAGGCCCTGTCGTGAGCTGGACCCGCGTCGAAATGGCAGCACGTGCCGCGACGGAGCTGCGCGACGGACAGTACGTGAACCTCGGCATCGGCCTGCCCACACTCGTCGCCGATCACGTTCCCCCCGGCATCGATGTCGTCCTCCACAGCGAGAACGGCATCCTGGGAACGGGCCCCTACCCCACCCCCCCCCAACCTGGCCCCCCCCGACTAAAAGCCCCCCAAGCAAACCCCCCCCCCCCCCCCCCCCCCCCCCACAAACAA
>NZ_JAIUKE010000446.1:0-663 GCF_020176795.1 Streptomyces sp. 8L | reverse complement strand
ACCCCACCCCGGCCAAGGTCGACCCCGACCTGATCAACGCGGGCAAGGAGACAGTGACCCTCCGCCCCGGCGCCGCACTCTTCGAGTCCTCCCTTTCCTTCGGAATGATCCGCGGACGCCACCTCGACGTCGCCATCCTCGGCGGCATGCAGGTCTCCCGACACGGCGACCTGGCCAACTGGTCCGTACCCGGCAAGATGATCAAAGGCATGGGAGGCGCGATGGACCTGGTCCACGGCGCCCGTCGCGTCATCGTCCTCATGGAACACCGCGACCGGCAGGGTGCATCCAAACTGCTCGAAACCTGCACCCTCCCCCTCACAGGAGGCGGCGTCGTCAACCGGATCATCACCGATCTCGGTGTCCTGGACATCACGAACTCCGGATTCACCCTGGTAGAGACAGCACCCGGTGTGACGACTGACGACATATCCCGGGCAACAGCTGCCAAGCTCACCCCCGACCCAACTATGCGCACCTGACGGTCGCCGCCGTCCCCGACGGAACCGGGCCTTGCCCCAAGGCCGGGAAGTTAGCGTTTTCGCAGGTCACGCAAGCGCGTTGAGGGGTCGAGGACAAAGCGTAACGGAGCTCGTTGGTACAGGCAGTCGACCAAGACAGCTTGTACCTGAGGAGCTCCGTTGCTGTTGCATTCTGTCCTGC
>NZ_JAIUKE010000445.1 GCF_020176795.1 Streptomyces sp. 8L | reverse complement strand
GACGTCGTCGGCGGCGCGCTGATCGCGGTCAGGGTCTTCGTGGCCACCGCGTTCGACGTGGCCGTTCTCGGCGAGTACGCGGAGGAGGCCGGCGTCCGCGTCCGCAACGCCGTCCCCGCCCCTCGCACACCACGGACCCCACGGGCTCCACACGGCGGCTGATCCCTGGACGCGGCGCCACCACGCAAGTGCCGCGCCCGGGGCCGTTACGCGTCGCCCGCCAGCAGCTCGTCCGCGTCCATGATCCGGTAGGCGTAGCCCTGCTCGGCCAGGAAGCGCTGCCGGTGCGCCGCGAAGTCCTGGTCGATCGTGTCCCGCGCGACGACCGAGTAGAACCGCGCCTCGTGCCCGTCCGCCTTCGGCCGCAGCACCCGGCCGAGCCGCTGCGCCTCCTCCTGGCGCGAGCCGAACGTGCCCGACACCTGGATGGCGACGGTCGCCTCCGGAAGGTCCACCGAGAAGTTCGCGACCTTCGACACGACCAGCACCGACAGCTCGCCCTGCCGGAACGCCTCGAACAGCTCCTCGCGCTGCGCGTTGCTCGTCTCGCCCTTGATCACCGGGGCACCGAGATGCTCGCCCAGCTCGTCCAGCTGGTCGATGTACTGGCCGATCACCAGCGTCTGCTCGCCCTTGTGCTTGCGCACGAGCGCCTCAGTCACCTTCTGCTTGGTGTCCGTCGTCGCGCAGAACCGGTACTTCTCCTCGGTCTCCGCCGTCGCGTACGCCAGCCGCTCGCTGTCGGTCAGGTTGACCCGCACCTCCACGCAGTCCGCGGGCGCGATGTAGCCCTGCGCCTCGATCTCCTTCCACGGCGCGTCGAACCGCTTGGGCCCGATCAGCGAGAAGACGTCCGACTCGCGGCCGTCCTCGCGTACGAGCGTCGCGGTGAGGCCGAGCCGCCGCCGTGCCTGGAGGTCCGCGGTGAACTTGAAGACCGGCGCGGGCAGCAGGTGCACCTCGTCGTAGACGATCAGGCCCCAGTCCCGCGAGTCGAAGAGCTCCAGGTGCGGGTAGACGCCCTTCCTGCGCGTCGTGAGCACCTGGTACGTGGCGATGGTGACCGGCCGGATCTCCTTGCGCGTGCCGCTGTACTCGCCGATCTCGTCCTCGGTCAGCGAGGTCCGCCGCACCAGCTCGTGCTTCCACTGCCGCGCCGAGACCGTGTTCGTGACGAGGATCAGCGTGGTCGCCTTCGCCTCGGCCATCGCGCCCGCGCCGACCAGCGTCTTGCCCGCGCCGCACGGCAGGACGACGACGCCGGAGCCGCCGTGCCAGAAGTTCTCCACGGCCTGCTTCTGGTACGGGCGCAGCCCCCAGCCCTCCTCGTCGAGCTCGATGCGGTGGGCCTCGCCGTCCACGTACCCGGCGAGGTCCTCCGCGGGCCAGCCGAGCTTCAGCAGGGTCTGCTTGATCTGTCCGCGCTCGGACGGGTGCACCGCGACGCTGTCGTCGTCGATGCGGGCGCCGACCAGCGGCTGCACCTTCTTCGAGCGCAGGATCTCCTCCAGCACCGGCCGGTCCGTGGAGGTCAGCACGAGCCCGTGCGTGGGGTGCTTGGCGAGGGTGAGGCGCCCGTAGCGGGCCATCGTCTCGGCGACGTCCACCAGCAGCGCGTGCGGCACCGGGTAGCGCGAGAACTCCACCAGCGCGTCCACGACCTGCTCCGCGTCGTGCCCGGCCGCGCGCGCGTTCCACAGGCCGAGCGGCGTGAGGCGGTACGTGTGGATGTGCTCGGGCGCGCGCTCCAGTTCCGCGAACGGCGCGATGGCACGGCGGCACGCGTCCGTCTGCTCGTGGTCGATCTCCAGCAGCAACGTCTTGTCGCTCTGGACGATGAGAGGTCCGTTCACTGTCGCGCCCTTCCGTGCCCGTGCCGATGGCCACCCGTGCGGTACGCCAAACGTCCAGTGTCGCCCATCGCGGGCGGATACGGGGTGGGTCCGGTGTCGGGACCGTAAGAGACCGTAGGCGGTCTACGGGTGGGGGTGTGCGCGCCGAATGGGCCGGGGCGGCCGGGGCATCCGCACCGCATGACGGCAGAAACGGAATCTCCGGGGACGGGTGACATCGGCGATCACGAGGTCGTGATGAGGCGGAGCTGGGGTCGTACGGCCTTACGGGTACTGGTCTTCGTGCTCGCGTTCGCCGCGCTGGTGGCGTTCTCCGTGCTGCTGGCGGAGCTCACGCTCACGCCCTCGCCCGCGTCCAAGGACATCGCGGGAGCCAACCTGCGGCCCGGCCATTCGCTGCGGCAGTACGCCGACGACTACACGTTCCTCGGGGCGTGCAAGCAGATCGTCGGGAACCTGCTGATCGGGGCGCCGTTCGGGGTCATCCTGCCGGTGCTCGTGCCGCGCAGGCTGCGCATGGTGCGGGTCGTGCTGCTGACCGCGCTCGTGATGGTGCTGGTGGAACTGGCCCAGGGCGCGCTGATCGAGGGCCGTGCCTTCGACGTGGACGACGTGATCCTCAACACGTCGGGCGCGATCATCGCCTACGTCCTGGTCGGCAGGATCATCGGCCACAAGTACCACGCGCTCGCCGACCCGCGGCCGGTGCGGGTCCGGCGCGGCTGGTTCGGCGGTCTCGGCGGGGCGGGTCGCGCGGGCCGGTCCGCGCGGGTGGACGCGCTGTCGCCCACGCCCGAGAAGTACCGGGAGCTGAAGGGGGCCAAGGAGCCCAGGGGGACCGGGGCGACGAAGGCCGCGAAGGGGGCCAGGGCCCGGCGGACGCTGAAGACCCTCAAGCGGGACAAGGCGCCCGAGACGCTGGAGCGCAAGGCGCCCAGGCCCGCGAAGACGAAGACCCAGCCGCAGGCGAAGGAGGCGAAGGCGAAGAAGGAGACGAAGCCGAAGACCCAGCCGAAGACGCAACTGAAGGCGAAGACGGAGCCGAAGCCGAAGACGCAGCCGCGGGCGAAGAAGGCGGTGAAGGCGAAGCCGTCGGCGGCCGGGGGTACGAAGGCGAAGGCGCCGTCCAACGGCGGAGATCCGGCGCCGGAGGCCGGAGCGCGCCGCACCGGTGGCCTGGCCGGGCTGCTGCGCCGGCGCTAGCCGCCCGCGCGAGAGACGGGCGGAGGGCGGCGCGGTCAGGCGGGGTCGTCGGCCAGTTCGGAGACTCCGGTGATCCGGTGCAGCGGGTAGGTGCGGACCTCGTCGGCCGTGTGGTCGTACGCGGTGACGAAGCCGCCCTCCACCCGTACGGGAGCGATGACGCGCTGGCTCGCCGCGCCGTCGGCGTTGACGTATCCGATCCACACGGTGGACGCGGTGAGGACGGCGGCCTGCACGGTGGCGAGGGTCTCGGCGGCGGTCGTGCGCGGCGGTTCGCCGGTCGTCCGGGCCGTGGGCCGCTCGGCCCCCTCCGGCGGTTTGTGCCCGACGGTGGCGGCCAGGTCGCCCGCGCGGATGGCGCGCACGGCCGCGCCGAGCAGCAGCGGTTCGGGGCGCGGCGGTCCGTCGGGTACCGGCGCGGGCGCGGTGCGCGCGGGCGTGCGGTGCGCGTGCGCTCGGGTGACCATCACGTCGCCCTCGGCGGATTCGGCCGCCGGGGCGAACCCCATGGCGCGCAGGCCCTCCAGCAGGGTCGCCGGGTCGGCCTGGGTGGCGAGGACGGTGGGCGCGAGGCGGCGCAGCCGCAGGTTCGCGGAGCGCTTGTCGGCGAGGATCTCGCCGAGCACGGTGTCGTCGTCCGAGCGCACGTACGCGGACGCGGCTCCCACCCGCAGGTGGCCGTGTCTCCTCGCCACGTCGTCGATGAGGTACGTCAGCGGCTGCGGCACGGGCGTACGGCTGTGGTTCTTGAGGAACTCGTGCAGGTCGGTCGCCGACTGCCCGGCGTCGAGCGCGCGCCGTACGGAGCCGGGCGTGAAGCGGTAGACCGTCGCGCCGCCCCTCGACTCGATGTCCGCGGCGACGGACAGCAGGTCCGCGAGGGGCCGCAGCAGCGGCCCCGGCGCGACGGCGGTGAGGTCGGCCTGGAGCAGCACGTGGTCGAGGGGCTCCGGCAGCAGCGGGGCGAGCGCGCGTGCGGCGCGGGCCGCCCGGGCGCCCGGGGCGTCGGCCCCGTCCGCGTCGGCCCGCAGGGGCCCGGCGTCGGAGGCCGCCGGGTCGCCGGGGCCCGGCTCCTGCCCTTGCGCCGCCCGCGCCGCGGCCGTGTCGCCGGCCTCCTCGGGCAGCAGCGCGCGGCCCATCGAGGACAGCGCGCCCCGGCCGGTGATGCCGAGCAGCTCCGACTCGTCCAGCGTCCAGTTCGCGAGACGGGTCCGCAGGTCCTCCGTACGGCCCGTCACCCCGGCGCCGCGCAGGGGGCGTTCCCAGTTCAGCCGGTTCAGCAGCGACTCGCGCGTGGGCGCCGTGCCCTCGGGCGGCAGGGCGAGCAGCCCGAGCACCCGCCCGCGCACCTCGGGCGCGGCGCCCCTGTCCAGGTCGGGGCCGAGCGCGGACAGGGTGCGGCCCCTGCTGTCCTGACCGCCCACCAGGCCGGGCGTGCGGGTGGCCGCGAGCCACGCGGTCGCGAGGACCGCCCAGCGCTCGGGGGCGGGCAGCTCCTGCCAGTCGTCGTACGCCGGGGTCGGCGCGTACCGCTCGTCGGCCTCCGCGTCGGCGGCGATCAGCCCGGCCGCGTAGGCCAGTTCGACCCAGAACGCCGCGAGCTGCTCGGTCGTGTCGAGCGCGGCCGCGGTGCGCTTGAGGTCGCGTACGGACAGGCCGCCGGCGCGCAGGACGCCTGGCCCGCCCTCGTTCCACTCCTTGCCGAGCTCCTCGACGGTGTCGAGCGCGGTGAACGCCTGCGCCGCCGCCGCGTTGTCCACCACATCGGGGCTGTAGGCGCCGCGCGGCTCCAGCGCGGGCGGTACCGGCTCCGGGTACCGGTGCGCCCGGCCGCCGCGCAGGTGCAGGGCGACCTCGCGCGGCAGGACGACGGTGTGCGGGGAGGTGGGGAGCAGCAGGCCCCGCTGGCGGAGCCACTGCACGGGTGGCGTGGAGTTCGCGCTGACCTCCCCGTACGGCGGCCCCCACACGAGCCGGTCCAGCACGGCCAGCGCCTCGCCGGGAGCGGTGTCGAGGAGGGCGCCCATCCGCCGCCGGTCGGTGAACAGGCCGGTCAGCGCGGCGACGGCGGAGACCGCGTCGTGCGTGGTCGGCAGCCCGGTCGCGGTCAGGATCTCCTGGACCCGGCCGGGGGACATGCCGCCCGTCGCCTCGGCGACCGTCGGGCCGAGACCGGTGGGGGAGGGGTGCGCGGCGGAGGGCGCGAGGAGTTCGCGCGCGGTGCGGACGAGCCGGAGCCGGTCGTCGTCGCCCCATACGAGTGCCTGGTCGCGCAACCTGCCGAGCGCGGCGGGAAGTTCCGCCTCGACGGCCGGGTCGCCGTCGGCGCCCGCGACGAGCGAGCGCAGGGTGGTGAACGGCGCGGGCTCGGGCGCTACGGCCAGGGCCTCGGCGGTCTGGAGGGTGAACCGGTCGAGCCGTTCGAGCGCGCGGACCACCGAGGCCCGGGTCCCGGCGCGGCTCGCGAGCTGTGAGATGTCGTTCGGAACGGGGGAGAGGAGGTCGGGGCGGGCGCGCAGGAGCGCGGTCAGGGACGCGTCGCCCCGCGAGCGGAGCGCTTCGGCGAGGGTACGGGGCGGTCCCGCGGCGCCGCTGCCGCGCGCGGTGCGCGCGCCGGCGTCCGCGTCGCCGGGCATGCCGCCGCCTGCCTCGCGGGCGGCCTCGTGGCCGTCTCCGCGGCCTGCTCCGCCGGGTCGTCCTTCCGACACGTGCGCCTCCTCGGTGCGGGGCGTTGTCCCCATCCGACCCAAGGTAGCCCGTAGGGCAGGAGGCGCGGGCCCACCGTACGGGTCCGGCGGGCCCGGCACGGGTCCCAGGGGCGCGCCGTACGGGCCCCCCGGAGCGCGCCGGACGCGGGTGGCGGGAGGCACGGGCGCAGGTGGTGGAGGGCGCCGGGCGTGGATGGCGGAGGGTGCCGGGTGCGGCCGGCGGGTGGCGCCGGGCGCGTCCGTACGGCGCGTCCGCACGGCGCGCCCCGGGAAGTGGGCCGCGGCGGCACTGGACGTGCGCGGAGGACTTCGACACCATCGCGTGGTGGGGATCGAGAGTGACCAGCTGGTCTTTGACTATCTGAGCCGCGTCGGCGACGTGGCCCATCAGCGACAGATGCCCTCCGGCGACCGGATGAGACTCGTGTCCGCGCTGCGCGGCGAGATCGACCGCCTGCGCGGCGGCGCGGGCGGCGACAGCACGGCGGCGGTCAAGCGCATCCTCGGAGAGCTGGGGACGCCCGAGACGGTCGTCGGCTCGGCGTCGTCGGGGTCCGGCGGTCCCGCCGGGACTTCGGAGTCCGGTTCCTCCGGGTACGTGCCCCAGCAGCCGGCGTCCGGCCGGGGTGCGCCGTCGGGACCGCACCTGGCGGGTCTTGACGAGCGCGGCACGGGCCCGGGGACCCCGAAGAGCGGCGACGGGAAGGCCACCGACTGGTGGCGGGTCCAGCCGGGGCCCGCGCCGGGCGCGATGGGACCGGGCCAGCTGCACGTGGGCGGGTTCGTCGGGGGCATCGAGATCCCGGAGATACTGCGTCCGCCCGGGGCCGGCGGGGCGCCGTCAGCGGTGGGGCTGGAGAAGGTGGTGGCCCCCGGCGGGGCGGCAGCCGCGGAGACGGTCGCGGAAGCCGTCGTCGAGGACGAGTCGCGACGCGGGTGGTGGCGGCGGCGCGGCTCCGGCGGGTTCGGGCTGACGAGCCCGTTCGCCCTGCTGACGGCGGCGCTGCTGGTGCTCGGCGCGGTGCTGGGCAACATCTGGGCGCTGCTGGCCGGCTGGGTGCTCGCGTACTTCTCGCGGACGCTGTCGAGGAGCGAGGCGAAGATCGCGGTGTTCTGGCTGCCGGGCGTGTCGGTGGCGGGCGGGGTCGTCTGGCTGTGGGGCCGTTTCAACGACCGCTGGGGCAAGCCGATTCCGGACGGCACGGTGGGGCACGCGCTCGCGGACACGTGGCCCGTGGTGGTGCGGGTCGCGGCGGTGGCGTCGGCACTGTTCCTGGTGTGGCGGTCGCGGCGCGTACGGTGACGCGGGCGCGGCGGGCGTGTGTCAGCGCGGAGCCGCCTCCGCCGCAGCCGCAGCCGCAGCCGCAGCCGCCTCCGCTTCTGTCTCCGTCTCCGCCGGGGCGTACGGCGTGCCGGGGACGACCAGGGGGCTGCCGGTGACCGGGTCGGGGATGACGACCGCCTCCAGGCCGAACACCTCCCGGACGAGGTCCGCCGTCACCACGTCGGCCGGCCTGCCCTCGGCGACGATGCCGCCGTCCTTCATGGCCACCAGGTGGTCCGCGTAGCGCGCCGCCTGGTTGAGGTCGTGGAGGACGATCACCACGGTCCTGCCGCGCTCGTGGTTGAGGCGCCGGACCAGGTCGAGGACCTCCACCTGGTGGGCGATGTCGAGGAACGTGGTCGGTTCGTCGAGCAGCAGCAGGTCCGTCTCCTGCGCCAGGGCCATCGCGATCCACACGCGCTGCCGCTGGCCGCCGGAGAGCTCGTCGACGGAGCGGTCGGCAAGCTCGGTCACGTTCGTACGGTCCATCGCGGCGGTGACGGCGCGCTCGTCCTCCTCGGACCACTGCTGCCACCACCGCTGGTGCGGCTGGCGGCCCCGGGAGACCAGGTCCGCGACGGTGATGGCCTCGGGCGCGGTCGGCGACTGCGGCAGCAGGCCGATCGACTGGGCTATGCGCCGGGTCGGGACGGACGCGAGTTCCTCGCCGTCCAGCAGCACCGCGCCGGACCTGGGCTTCAGCAGCCTGCCGAGCGCGCGCAACGTGGTGGACTTGCCGCACGCGTTCGGCCCGACGATCACGGTGACGCGGCCGTCGGGGATCGCCAGGTCGAGGTCCGTCACGACCGTGCGGTCGTCGTACGCGAGGGTCAGGCCCCGCGCGGTCAGCCGCGCCGCGACCCCCGCCGTGGGCGGAGCCCCGGCCTCCGCGGCCTCCGCCGACTGTGCGACGCCGTTGCCGTCGCTGTCGCCGTTCGTCATCACTTGCCTCCCGTCGCCCGCGCCCGCGTGCCCGCGCCGCTTCGCCGTATCAGCAGCCAGATCAGGTACGGCGCGCCGACGGCCGCCGTCAGCACGCCCACCGGCAGTTCCGTCGGCGAGAACAGCGTCTTCGCCAGCAGGTCGCCGAGGACCACGACGACCGCCCCGGTCAGCGCCGACGTCAGCAGCGGGATCTGCGCCGTGCCGGTCATCCGCCGCGCGATCTGCGGGGCCATCAGCGCCACGAAGTCCACGGGGCCCGCCGCGCCCGTCGCCACCGACGCGAGAACCACGCCGGTCACGACGAGTCCGAGCCGCACCCGGCCGAGCCGGACGCCGAGCGCCGTGGCCGTGTCGTCGTCCATGGAGACGGTGCGCTGCGCGTACGCGGCCCACAGCACCGCGGGCGTCAGCACGATCAGGGTGATCGCCATCGGGGCCGCCTCGTCGTACCCGCGCCCGTTCAGCGACCCGGTCATCCACACCTGGGCCTGCTGGGCGACCAGGACATCGCCCTTCGTCATCAACAGCGTGATGACGGACTTCAGTGCGATCGAGAACCCGATGCCGATCAGCACGAACCGCGTCGCGTGCAGTCCGCCGCGCCACGCGAAGGCGTACACGAGGGCCGCCGCCGCGAGCCCGCCCGCGATCGACAGGTACGGGAGGGGGGTGCCCGACGTGACGCCGAAGGTCAGCGCGCCGACCGTCACGACGCCCGCGCCCTGGCTGATGCCGATGATGTCGGGGCTGGCCAGCGGGTTGCGCGCGACGGTCTGGATGAGGGCGCCCGACATCCCGAACGCGAGCCCGACCAGCAGTCCCAGCACCATCCGCGGCTCGCGCAGCGTCCCGACGATCAGCTGGTCGGCCGGCTGTCCGCCGCCGAAGACCACGGGCAGCACCCGGCCGGGCGCGACGAAGCTGTCGCCGGCGCACAGGTACGCCACGCAGATCAGCGCCAGCAGCACCACCAGCGCGCCCACCACGAGCGCCGCGCGCCGGTGCAGCAGGAACGCGCCCCGGCCCCCGCGGACCACCCCGTAGCCCGCCGGCCGGGCACCGCGCGGGCGCCCCGCACGCGTCGCGGCCCGATCGGTCGCGGGCGTGTCCGTCGCGCTCATGCCGGCACCGCCTTCCTGCGTACCAGCGCCACCAGGAACGGCACACCGATCAGCGCCGTCATCACGCCCGCGGGCACTTCGCTCGGCGGGAAGACGATCCGGCCGATCACGTCCGACACCAGCAGCATCACCGGGCCGATGAGCGCGGCCATCGGCAGCACCCACCGGTGGTCCGTGCCGACCAGCGCGCGGGCGATGTGCGGGACGGCGAGCCCGACGAACGCGATCGGCCCGGCGGCGGCGACCCCGCCGCCGACCAGCAGCGTCGCGCCGAGGCCGCCGACGATCCGGACGACGGCCACGTTCTGGCCGAGCCCGACGGCCACGTCGTCGCCGAGCGCGAGGGCGTCGAGGCCCCGTGCCACGTACACCACCAGCACCGCGCCGGCCAGCAGGAACGGCCAGACCTGACCGGCCACCGAGCCCTCGCGGCCGGTCAGCGAGCCGACCTGCCAGAAGCGGAACTCCTCCAGCGTGGCCGCGTTCGTCGTGAGGACGCCCTGGGTGACCGCGACGAGCAGCGCGTTGATCGCGGCGCCGCCGAGTGCGAGCTTCACGGGCGTCGCGCCGCCGCGCCCCCGCGAGGCGATCGCGTAAACGGCGACGGAGGCGGCGCCCGCGCCCGCGAAGGCGAACCAGACGTAGCCGCTGAGCGTGTGCACCCCGGCGAAGGTGATCGCCAGCACCACGCCCACGGACGAGCCCTGGCTGACGCCGAGGATGCCGGGGTCCGCGATCGGGTTGCGGGTGATGCCCTGGAGGGTCGTTCCCGCCAGCGCCAGCGCCGCGCCGACCATCAGGCCGATGACCGTGCGCGGTACGCGCAACTGCCGCACGACCTCGGCGTCGTCGCTGTGGCCGCCGTGCAGGAGCGCGTCGACCGCGGCCATGGGCGGCACGGCGCGCGCGCCGAGCGCGAGGCTGAGGACGACCGCGACCGCCAGCGCCACGACGGCGGCCACCGTCCAGGCCACCCGCCGGCCGCGCGGCGCCCGTCCGCCGCCGGGCGGGGCGGGGGTCTTCGCCGTGGCGACCGGGGC
>NZ_JAIUKE010000444.1 GCF_020176795.1 Streptomyces sp. 8L | reverse complement strand
GCCCCCGCCGGGCCGGTATCCGCGCCCGCGTGCCCCCACCTCTTCCGGAGACCCCTGTGTCGATGTCCCGCCGCGGATTCGTCCAAGCTTCCCTTCTGTCCGGCGCCGCGCTCGCCGGCCTCTCGCAGGTCACCGCTCGCGCCGTCGCCGCGCCCCGGGCGGCGAGCCGCTCCTGGTACACACCGAACGCGTCACCGCTGGCGCCCGCGGCCTTCCTGCGGCTGCCGCCCGGCAGCGTCACCGCCTCCGGGTGGCTCGCCGGCCGGCTCCGCGCACAGCTCGCGGGGCTGAACGGCCGCTATCAGGAGATCTCCCACTTCCTCGACATCAGGACCAGCGGCTGGACCGTACCCACCAACACCGGCTGGGAGGAGGTCCCTTACTGGCTGCGCGGCTACGGCGACCTCGCCTATGTGACCGGGGACGCCACCGCGCTCAGCGGCACCGAGCAGTGGATCAACGGCATCCTCGCCACCGCGCAGTCGGACGGCTTCCTCGGCCCCACGGCCCTGCGCACCTCCCTCAACGGGGGTCCCGACTTCTGGCCGTACCTGCCGCTCGTGCAGGCGCTGCGCTCCTTCCAGGAGTACAGCGGCGACGCCCGCATCGTCCCCGCGCTCACGGCGTTCTTCCGCTACATGCACGCCCAGCCCGGGTCGTGTTTCGCGTCGAGCTGGGTCTCCTACCGCCTCGCGGACGCGCTCGACAGCATCTACTGGCTCTTCAACCGGACCGGCGACAGCTTCCTCCTCGACCTCGCCGACACCCTGCACGCCAACGGCGCGAACTGGGTCGACAACCTGCCGACCCCGCACAACGTCAACATCGCCCAGGGGTTCCGCGAACCAGCCCTCTACGCGGTGCGCAGCGGCGACAGCGACCTCGTCCAGGCCTCGTACCGGGGCTACGACTCCGTGATGGGGACCTACGGCCAGTTCCCCGGAGGCGGGTTCGCCGCCGACGAGAACGCCAGGTCCGGACACGTCGACCCGCGCCAGGGCTTCGAGACCTGCGGCATCGTCGAGTTCATGGCCAGCCACGAGCTGCTGACCAGGCTGACCGGCGACCCGGTCTGGGCCGACCGCTGCGAGGAGCTCGCCTTCAACTCCCTTCCCGCGGCGCTCGATCCGGCCGGTACCGGCGTCCACTACATCACGAACGCCAACAGCGTGGACTTGTCCGACCTGCCCACCACGCAGGGTCAGTTCGACAACTCCTTCGCCATGCGGGCGTACATGGCGGGTGTGGACCAGTACCGATGCTGCCCGCACAACTACGGCATGGGGTGGCCCTACTTCACCGAGGAGCTGTGGCTCGCCGCCCCTGACGGCGGGCTCTGCGCGGCGATGTACGCGCCGAGCGAGGTCACGGCGAAGGTCGCGGACGGCACGGCCGTCACCTTCACCGAGCGCACCGACTACCCGTTCGCCGACACGGTCACCCTCACCCTGAGCACCCCGAGAACCGTGACCTTCCCGCTCCACCTGCGGATACCGGGCTGGTGCGACGCGCCGGTGCTGCGTGTGGGCGGCGAGCAGGTAGCAGCCGCGCCGGGCCCCGCCCTCGTACGGATCGAGCGGGCCTGGAACGACGGCGACACGGTCACCCTCCAACTGCCCCAGCAGACCCGGGTACGCACCTGGAGCGCGAACCACGACAGCGTCAGCGTGGACCGCGGACCGCTCACCTACGCGCTGCGGATCGGCGAGAAGTACGTCAGGACCGGCGGAAGCGACACCTTCCCGACCACCGAGGTGCACGCCACCACACCGTGGAACTACGGGCTCGAACTCGACCCCGCCGACCCGGCGGGCCCGCTCGTCTTCAGCGGCGCCACCGGGCCCGTCCCGGACGATCCGTTCACCCAGGACACCGTGCCGGTGCACATGACGGCGCCCGCACGGACCATCGCCGCCTGGCAGGCCGACGGCGAACGCGTCGTCGCCACACTCCGGCCGAGCCCGGCGCTGGGCGACGGGACGACGGAGACGGTCACCCTCGTCCCCATGGGCGCCGCCCGGTTGCGGGTCTCCTCGTTCCCCACCGTGTCCGCCGACGGCACGCCGTGGACCACGGACCAGGTGCGGGTCCGGAACGTCAACAGCGGGAAAGTACTGGCGGTGGACGGGATGTCGGGCGCCGACAGCGCCCGCGTGGTGCAGTTCGCCGACAGCGGCACGGCGGACCACCTGTGGCAACTCATCGACAACGGCGACGGGTTCGTCCGCATCCGCAACGCCAACAGCGGAAAAGTACTCGGCGTGGACGGCATGTCCACCGCCGACAGCGCCCACGTGGTCCAGTTCACCGACAACGGCACCGCCGACCACCTCTGGCAACTCATCGACAACGGCGACGGAGCCGTCCGCATCCGCAACGCCAACAGCGGAAAAGTACTCGGCGTGGACGGCATGTCCACCGCCGACAGCGCCCAGGTCGTCCAGTTCACCGACAACGGCACCGCCGACCACCTCTGGCAACTCCTGTAGGCCCTCGCGCGGGGTCCGGGGCGCCGGGCGGCAGCCGCCCGGAGCCTGGGCGCCTCAGACCCTCGGGGTGGCCGCCTGCGGCAGGTGGGGGAAGCGCAGCTCGGTGGTGCTCCGGTAGGCGGCCCCGGGCCGCAGGACCGTGCTCGGGTAGCCGGGGCGGTTGGGCGAGTCGGGCAGGTGCTGGGTCTCCAGGCACACCGCGCCGTGCCGCTCGTACGGTTTCGCGTCCCGGCCCGTGAAGGAGCCGTCGAGTGTGTTGCCCGTGTAGACCTGGATGCCGGGCTCCGTCGTCCACACCTCGAGCCGGCGTCCGCTGAGGGGGTCTTCGAGCCGTGCGGCCCGGGCAGGACCAAAGTGGGCCGGTCGCGGCGACAGCACCCAGCAGTGGTCGTAGCCGCCCGCGGCACGCACCTGCGGGTCGTCCCGGCCGATCCGTTCGCCGATCGCGCGCGGCACGGAGAAGTCGAAGGCGGTGTCCGCGACCCCGACGGGGTCTCCGAGCGGGATGGCCTCCGCGCTGACCGGCAGGTAGCGGTCGGCGTCGAGTGCCAGGGTGTGGCCGAGCACGTCGCCCGACCCCTCCCCCGCCAGGTTGAAGTAGGCGTGGTTGGTGAGGTTCACCACGGTGGGCCGGTCGGTGGTCGCCGTGTAGTCGATCCGCAGGGTGCCCGCGCGGTCCAGCGCGTAGGTGACGGTGACGTCCAGCGCGCCGGGAAAGCCCATGTCCCCGTGCGGGCTGTGCAGGGTCAGGGCCAGCCCCACTCCGTCCGGGACGTCCGCGGGGCCCGCCTCCCACAACCGGTGGTGGAAGCCGTCCGGGCCCCCGTGCAGCGCGTGGCCCCGGTCGTTGACCGGTACCTGGTAGTCCTGGCCGTCCAGGGTGAACCGGCCGTGGGCGATGCGGTTCGCGTACCGCCCCACCAGGGAGCCGAAGTACGGGCTGCGCGCGTAGTCGGCGACGGAGTCCTGCCCGAGGACCACACTCGCGGAGCGGCCCGTGGTGTCCGGCACCCACAGGGCGTGCAGGACACCGCCGTACGTGAGCACATCGGCGCGGACACCGCCGCCCGAGTCCAGCGTCCAGCGCTCGACGGGGCGTCCGTCGGGGAGGGCGCCGAAGTCGGCGCGGGTCAGGGAGGGGTTGGGCATGGAGTGGTTCCTTCGGCGGGATGGGGCGGCACGTCGCCGACGGGAACGTTACGCGCCCCGCCCGCGGCGGTGTCGGACGGGGAGGTTCCCGGTGGACTCCCGGACCACGAGTTCGTAGCCCGGGTGGATACGGCGCGGGGCGGGCGGTTCGGCCGACGCGGGGGCCGCGATGCGTTCGACGAGGCACTCCACCGCGAGGGCGGCGATGGCCGCCTTGTCCGGCGCGACCGTGGTCAATGACACCGCGCCGTACCGGCTCTCCTCGATGTCGTCGAAGCCGACCACCGCCACGTCCTCCGGCACGCGCAGGCCGCGTTCGGCCAGGAGCCGCATCGCGCCGATCGCCACCGTGTCGTTGTACGCGAAGAGGGCGTCCGGACGCTCGCCGCGGTCCAGCAGCGCCGCCATGGCGTTCGCGCCGTCCCGGCGGCCGTACCCGTCGGTGGCGACCACCAACGACTCCTGAGGTACGGCCCCCGAGGCGGTGATCTCCTCGCGCCAGCCGCGCAGCCGCTGGTGGGCCGGCTGCCGCGCGCTCTCGCGCCGGGCGCCGATGAAGGCGATCCTGCGACGGCCCAGGGCCAGCAGGTGCCGGACCGCCGCACGGGCGGCGGCGACGTTGTCGATCGCGATGTGGTCGTACGGCGCGTCGTACTCGCGCTCTCCGAGGAGCACCATCGGCGGGCCCGCGGGCCGCGCCAGCAGGTCCTCGCTCTCCAGCTCGATGGGGCTCAGCAGCAGCCCGTCGATGACGTGCGAACGAAAGCCCTGCGAGACCAGCACCTCGTTCTCGCGCAGGCCCGCGGTGTGGTCGAGCAGGACCGTGTGTTCATGGCGGGCCGCCGCGTCGATGACGGCTCCGGCCACTTCGGCGAAGTAGGGGTTGCCCAGTTCCGGTACGGCGAGCGCGATGATCCCGGTGCGTCCCTTGCGCAGGTGGCGCGCCGTCATGTTCGGCCGGTAGCCGAGATCGTCGATGGCCCGCTGGACCCGGGCACGGGTGGCCGGTGTGATGTGCGGAAAGTTGTTCACCACGTTCGAGACCGTTTTCACGGACACGCCCGCGAGCTGCGCGACATCCTTGAGGCTGACGCCCACGGCACTCCCTCTCTTCGACCCGGCGCGAAGGCGCCCCGGTCCTGGAAACGTGCCCGGTCCCGCCCGTGTTCCGGTGGCGCCGTACCGTTCGCGGACCCCCGTACCGTTCGCCGGACCCCGCGGTGCCCGCGGTGTGCGGACGCGGGGCCCCAAAGTGCGCGAGGATGCGTGCCCGCGGGCCGCTCACGGCAGTTGCTGGGTGCGGCTCAACAGGGCCTGGAGCAGGACCACGAGGGCCAGGAAGGCGCCGTTGACGGTGTCGGTGAAGGCCGAGCCGTACTGCGAGAAGTAGTGGTCGATCAGGTTGTGGATGACCGCGAGCAGCAGGACGCCGCAGACGGTGCCGCCGACCGAGCCGCTGCCGCCGGTGAGCAGCGTCCCGCCGATCACCACCGCCGCGATGGCGGTGAGTTCGTAGCCGACGCCGATCGTGGTGACCCCGGAGCCCAGCCGAGCGCTGCCCAGGGCCCCGGCGCCCGCGGCCGTCGTGCCCGAGAGCACGTAGACGAGGACCTTGGCGCGCGCCACGGGCAGCCCCATCAGGAGCGCGGCGTTCTCGTTGCCGCCGAGTGCGGTGATCGTCGCTCCGAACCGTGTACGGGTCAGCAGCAGCGCCCCGAGGCAGAACAGCACGCCCACGATCACCACCGGCGTCACGGTGCCGCTCCCCAGGGACCGGAAGGCCGAACCGCGCGGCACCAGATAGGTGGTGGCGCCCTCGTGGGTGAGTGCCTGGAGCAGTCCCCGGGCCCCGAGCAGGCCGGCCAGTGTCACGATGAAGGGGGCCATCCGGGCCCGCGCGATCAGCAGCCCCTGGACGGTTCCCCAGGCCGCGCCGACCGCGAGCGGCAGCAGCACGGCCTGCCAGGGGCCGGCCCGCGAGGCGTCGGCGGCCAGCACCCCTCCGAGCGCGTACATCGAGCCCACGGAGAGGTCGATGCCTCCGGTGATGATGACGAAGGTCATGCCCAGGGCGAGCAGCCAGACGAACGCGTTGTTGCCGAGGATGCTGCTGATGTTGGGCCCGGTCGCGAAGGTGGAGGAGGTCGCCGAGGCGACGGCAGCCACCAGCACCAGGACGGCGAGGGCGCCGCGCCGCTGGACCTGGGCCGCGAGGCGTTCGCGTACGGGCGCCCGTACGTCCTGGCCGGCGCCCGCGGACTCGGCGGAGACGGTGGCACTGACGGTGGAGCTCATCGGGTACCACGCTCCTGGGAGGCGTAGACGGCGCAGCAGATGATGACGGCCTCGACGATCTGGGTGTACGAGGCGGGCACGTTGTGCTGGGTCAGTACGGCGGTGATCAGTTGCATGAACAGGGCGCCAGCGACGGTGCCGAGGACACGGACGCGGCCGCCGCTGAGCGGTGTGCCCCCGACGACGACGGCCGTGATCGCGTCGAGCTCCATGTTGAGGCCCTGGTTGGCCGGATCGGCCTCGGCTCCGTGTGCCACGATCATCACGCCCGCCAGGGCGGCCAGGACACCGGAGACGACGTAGACGGTGACCAGCACCCGGCGGACCGGGAGGCCGGACAGGCGGCTTGCCGGGCGGTTGTCGCCGATGGCGACGAGCCGGTGGCCGAACGTCGTACGGCGTACCACCAGCCCGACCACCACCGCCGCCGCGATCGCGATCCACGCCATGAGCGGGATGCCCCCGAGGCTCTTGTCACCCAGGCTCAGCACACCGCTGTCGGTCATGGGCTTGGCCGAGTTGCCGTTGATGATCTCGGCAAGACCGCGGACACCGATCATCAGGGAGAGCGTGGCGACGATCGGCTGGATGCGGCCGAAGGCCACCATCGCACCGCCGGCCGCCCCCGACACGGCCCCCAGCAGCAGCGCGACGAACAGCGCCATCGGCAGGCCGTAGCCGAGGTACAGGGGGACCACGGACGCGGCGAGTGCGATGACGGCCCCGACGGACAGGTCGATGCCCTCCGTGCCGATGACCAGGGACATCCCCAGTGCGACCAGGAGCGTGGGGGCGACCTGGAAGAGCTGGATGCGCACATTGCCGAGGGAGAGGAAGGAGGAGTCCAGCGCGACACCCACGACGGCCAGGACGATCAGCGCCGCGTAGACGCCGTACTCCTGGAGGAGCCGTACCAGCCGGTCGCGCTCGAAGACCTGGCCCTGCCAGGTGCTGTCGCTCATCGGTGTTCCCTGCGCATCGTTGTCCTCGTCACGGGGATTCCTCCTTCACGGCGGCGGGCGCCGCCCCGGTCGCGCCGTCCTCGCCGAAGGGCGCCCCGCCCCGGCCGTCGCCGTCCGGCGTGGCGGGGTCCCGGCCGTCGCCGCCCCGACCGGGCGGCCGTGGCGCGGTGGCCGGTTCCCCGACCGGTTCTGGCGCGGTGGCAAGGGCGCTCAGCAGCGCCTCCTCGGTGACGTCTTCGCCGGAGAGGTGGCCGACGGCCCGGCCGTCCTTGAGGACGACCACCCGGTCCGACCCCTCCACCAGTTCCTCCAGGTCGGAGGAGATCAACAGCACACCCAAGCCGTCCTTGGCCAACTCGTCGATCAGCGACTGGACTTCCGCCTTGGCGCCGACGTCGATTCCCCGGGTGGGTTCGTCCAGCAGCAGCACCCGGGGGTTCAGGCACAGCCAGCGGGCGAGCATCACCTTCTGCTGGTTGCCGCCGGAGAGGTCGCTGACCTTCTGGTCCGGGCCCGACGCCTTGATCCGCAGCCGCTCCATGAAGAAGCGCACGATCTCGTCCTGCTTCGCGCTGGAGACCACACCCGCGCGGGAGAGGCGGGGCAGTGCCGCGAGGGAGATGTTCTCCCGAACCGAGAGGCTGGGGATGATGCCCTCGGCCTTGCGGTCCTCCGGCAGCATCACGACACCGGCCCGGATGGCGGCGGCGGGGCTGCGCCGGCCCAGGGGCCTGCCGTCCACCTCGACCGCGCCGCGGTCCGTGGGGAGGGCCCCTACGATGGCCTTGGCCGTCTCGCTGCGTCCCGCGCCGAGCAGACCGCCGAGGCCGACGACCTCCCCCGGGTGCACGTCGAGGGATACTCCGTGCACCCGGTGACGTACCGTCAAGTCGCTCGCGCGCAGTGCAGGTTGTGCGTCCGTGCGGTCCTCGCGCTCCGCGGTGAAGGCCGTGGTGCCCTCCGCGCGGACCGTGGACATCTCGCGGCCGAGCATCAGGGAGATGAGCCGCAGCCGCTCCAAGTCCGCCATCTCGCCGGTGTGGACCATCCGGCCGTCGCGCATCACACTGACGCGGTCGCAGATCGCGTAGAGCTCGTCCAGGCGGTGGCTCACGTACACCACCGCGATGCCACGCTCCCGCAGCCCGCGGATGACCGAGAACAGCGTCTCGACCTCGCGGGGCTCCAGGGAGGAGGTGGGCTCGTCCATGATCACCACTCGGGCGTCCACCTGCACCGCCCGGGCCAGTGCCACCATCTGCTGCGCACCGAGGCCGAGGGTGCGCAGGGGGCGGGTCACGTCCACGTGCACGCCGTAGCGGCCGAGGATCTCGGTGGCCGCGCGGCGCATCGCCCGTTCGTCGATCAGGCCGAAACGCCGTGGCTCACGGCCCAGATGGAGGTTGCGGGCGACCGACATCAGCGGCACCAGGTTCACCTCCTGGTAGATCGTGGAGATCCCGGCGGACTGTGCCTCCAGCGGGTTGCGGAACTCCCTTTCCTCGCCCGCCAGTCGCACCTGTCCCCGGTCCGGGCGGTGGACGCCGGTGATCACCTTGATCAGGGTCGACTTGCCGGCCCCGTTCTCCCCGATCAGCGCGTGGACCTCGCCCCGGCGCAGCGTGAAGTCCACCTCGCGCAGGGCGTGCACACCGGCGAAGCTCTTGCTCACACCGGTGACTTCGAGGACGGGGCCGTCCCCGGGCGGCTGGACGGTGCCGCCCCCGGGTCGTTGGTCGGGGCCGTCCCCGGACTCGGGCTCGGGCTGGTGCCCCTGTTCGTGCCCCTGTTCGTGCTCAGCCACGTGGGTCCTCCTCGTGCGTGACGGCCGCGATCAGTACACGAGCCCCTGGTCCAAGGCCTGCTGGGCGTTGCCGGAGGTGAAGTGGCCGTCCTTGATGATGACCTTCGGCTGGACCCCCTTGGTGCCGTAGAAGTCCTGGAGGGCCTGGAAGGCGAGCGGTCCGAACCGGGGATTGGTCTCGATGTCGGCGGCCAGTTGGCCTCCTGCGACGCCCTGTACCACCTGCTTGGTGCCGTCGATGGAGACGATCTTGATGTCCTTGCCGGGCGTCCTGCCGGCCGAACGGATCGCCTGGAGGGCGCCGAGGGCCATCTCGTCGTTCTCCGAGTAGACCGCGTTGATGTCGGAGTGGGCCTGGAGGAGCTGCTCCATGACCTTCTGCCCGTCGGTCTGCGTGAAGTTGCCGGTCTGCGAGGCCACGACCTTCACCTTCGGGTACTTCGCCTTGATCCGGTCCTGGAAGCCCTTCGTGCGGTCGGTGGACACGTTGTTGCCGGGCGTCCCCGTGAGGATGGCGACGTGCGCGCTGTCCCCGGCCGCGCCCGCGAGGTCGTCGGCGGCGATCTGGGCCTGGCCGTAGAAGTCGGAGCCGATGAACGCCATGAAGTCGTCGCAGGCGGTGCCGCCCACCGTACGGTCGATGGTGAGCACGGGGATCTTGGCCGCCTTCGCCCTGGCGAGGGCGGGCCCGAGTCCGTCCGAGTTCTCCGGCGCGACGATCAGCGCCTTCGCCCCCTGCGCGATCATGTCCTCGATCTGCGAGTTCTGGGCGTTGACGTCGGCGTTGGCGTTGCGCTCGATCAGCTTCACACCCAGCGACTTGGCCTGGGCCTCGATGCTCTTGGTCTCGGTGGCGCGGAAGGGGTTGCTGGTCGACTCGGACTGCGAGAACCCGACCACGGTCTTCCCGCCGGTGAGCGTCAGGCGGGGGACTCCGCCCGCGTAGTTCTTGTACGTGCACGCGGGGCCTGCGGGCGAGGCGGAGGGGGAGGCGACCTCCTGGGCCGCGGCGGTGCTGTTGGCGCTGGGTGAGTCCGAGGCGCTGTCACCCCCGGAGGAACCGGAGTTGGTGCACGCGGTGGCGGCCAGACACAGGCCGGCGGCCATCGCGATGGCGGCGGCGGTCCTGGCGCGGCGGGAGACGTTCATGCACCGATCACTTCCTCGTCGAAACTGAGAAACGGGCAGGCGGGAACGCGGGTGCGGAAACACCCGAGGGACTCGGCGTGGGCTGCGCGGCCCTCGGCGCGGGGAGGTGCGCCGGGGCTTTCCAACGTTGTAAGAGGACCCTGGGGCACGCCGACCGGGGTGTCAAGAGTCGTGCACGGCATGCCCGTTCAGGAGGTCCGCGGTCAGGACCGGTCGAACGGGAAGGGGGGTCCGGGGTACGCCGCTCCACGCGGTGTGTTGCCGGTCGACACTCGGCGTACCGGGCGACGAACCGGCGCCGGGGCCGTCCCCGCGGGGCGTGAGGCGAGGCCGTCACCGCGGGGGCGCCGCGCAGGGCGGAGGG
>NZ_JAIUKE010000443.1 GCF_020176795.1 Streptomyces sp. 8L | reverse complement strand
CCACCCCTCCTTACCCCCAAGGAGAGTGCGCCATCAACGCGTCAAGCCCTCCCACTCCACCAGCCCCGCCCGGCACCCCGGGCGCCGGAGCCACCGCCACCGCGGCCGCGGTCGAACTCCGCGGCATCACCAAGCGGTTCCCCGGTGTCGTCGCCAACAGCGACATCGACATCACCGTCCGCAGAGGCACCGTCCACGCCCTCTGCGGCGAGAACGGCGCCGGCAAGTCGACCCTGATGAAGATCCTCTACGGCATGCAGAAGCCGGACGAGGGCACCATCAGGATCGACGGCGCCGAGGTCTCCTTCGGCAGCCCGGCGGACGCCATAGCCCGCGGCATCGGCATGGTGCACCAGCACTTCATGCTCGCCGACAACCTCACCGTCCTGGAGAACGTCGCGCTCGGCAGCGAGAAGCTGTACGGCATCGGCGGCAGGGCCCGCGCCAAGATCCGGGAGCTCTCCGACACGTACGGCCTCGGCGTCCGCCCCGACGTCCTGGTCGAGGAGCTGGGCGTCGCCGACCGGCAGCGCGTCGAGATCCTCAAGGTCCTCTACCGGGGCGCCCGTACGCTGATCCTCGACGAGCCCACCGCGGTCCTCGTCCCGCAGGAGGTCGACGCGCTCTTCGACAACCTGCGCGGCCTCAAGTCCGAGGGCCTCACCGTCATCTTCATCTCGCACAAGCTGGGCGAGGTGCTCTCCGTCGCCGACGAGATCACCGTCATCCGGCGCGGCACCACCGTCGGCACCGCCGACCCGCGTACGACCACCTCGCGGCAGCTCGCCGAGCTGATGGTCGGCAGCGAACTGCCCTCGCCCGAGACCCGCGAGTCCACCGTCACCGACACCCCGGCGCTCACCGTCAGCGGCCTGCGGCTGACCGCGACCGACTCCGACGGCGTCGTCCGCGAGGTGCTGGGCGGTATCGACTTCACCATCCACCAGGGCGAAGTCCTCGGCATCGCGGGCGTGGAGGGCAACGGCCAGGCCGAACTGGTCGAGGCCGTCATGGGCATGCGCACGCCCGACTCCGGCACCGTCGTCCTCGACGGGACGGACATCTCCGCCGCGCCCACCCGCAGGCGCCGCGAGAGCGGCGTCGGCTACATCCCCGAGGACCGCCACCGGCACGGCCTGCTGCTGGAGGCCCCCCTGTGGGAGAACCGGGTCCTCGGCCATGTCACCGAGACCCCCAACTCCCGGCGCGGCCTGCTCGACGCCCGCGCCGCCCGGCTCGACACCGAGCGCATCGTCCAGGAGTACGACGTGCGCACGCCCGGCATCGAGGTCACCGCGGCCTCCCTGTCCGGCGGCAACCAGCAGAAGCTGATCGTCGGCCGCGAGATGAGCCATCACCCCAAGCTGCTGATCGCCGCGCACCCCACGCGCGGCGTGGACGTCGGCGCGCAGGCCCAGATCTGGGACCAGATCAGCCAGGCCCGCCGCGACGGCCTCGCGGTGCTCCTGATCTCCGCCGACCTGGACGAGCTGATCGGCCTGTCCGACACGCTCCGCGTCATGTACCGCGGGCGCTTGGTCGCCGACGCCGACCCCGCCGCCATCACCCCCGAGGAGCTGGGCTCCGCGATGACCGGCGCCGCCAGCGGCCACCTGGACCACGAGGCCGCGGGCATCCCCGCCCAGGCGGCCGCCCCGGAAGGCGGCGACGACGCATGAACAAGCTCACCGGCCGCGTCGACAAGGAGCGGCTGCTCCTCGCGATCGCGGCCCCCGTCCTCGCCGTCGTCGCCGCGCTCGTGGTGACCGCGCTGGTCATCCTCGCCACCGGCAAGAACCCGTTCGAGGCGTTCAACGACATGCTGTCGTACGGCTCCGCGAGCGACAGCCAGATCTACATCCTGAACAAGGCGACGACGTACTACCTCGCGGGCGTCGCCGTCGCCATCGGCTTCCGGATGAACCTGTTCAACATCGGCGTCGACGGCCAGTACCGCATCGCGGCCTTCTTCGCCGCGGTCGTCGGCGGCGCCCTGCACCTGCCGGGCCCGCTCCAGATCATCGTGATCATCCTGGTCGCGATGGTCGTCGGCGCCATGTGGTCCGGCATCGCGGGCATCCTCAAGACCTCGCGCGGGGTCAGCGAGGTCATCTCCACGATCATGCTGAACTCGATCGCCACCGCCGTCATCGCGTACCTCCTGCAACCCGGCAAACTCGGGCAGCTGGACGACGCGGGCACGCTCGTGTCGACGAAGAACCTGCCGAAGTCGTCCTGGTTCTTCACCTTCAACGCGGGCCCGGCGGGCGATCTGTGGGGCTTCATCGTGATCGCCGCGCTGGTCGGCGTCGCCTACTGGTTCGTCCTCGGCCGTACGCGCTTCGGCTTCGACCTGCGCACCGTCGGCCAGTCCGAGTCCGCGGCCGAGGCCAGCGGCGTCGGCGTGAAGAAGATGGTCGTCACCAGCATGGTGATCTCCGGCGCCATCGCGGGCCTCGTCGGCATGCCGACCCTGCTCAACGACAGCCACGCCTTCAGCAACGACTTCCCGCTCGGCGTCGGCTTCACCGGCATCGCCATCGCGCTGCTCGGCCGCAACAACCCGGTCGGCATCGCCATCGCCTCCCTCCTGTGGGGCTACCTGGAACGCACCACGGGACACCTGGAACTCATCGGCTACGACAAGGAGATCCTGGGCGTCATCCAGGGCGTCATCGTCCTGTGCGTCGTGATCGCCTACGAACTCGTACGCCGCTTCGGCCTGCGCCGCCAGCAGCAGCGCGTCGGCGCCGAACTCGCCGCCCAGGCGGCCGCAGCCACCGACGAGAAGCTGGAGGTGGCGCGATGACCGCCACGACCACGGCCACCCCGCCGCCCACGGCGCCCAAGGCCGCGGGCGACGGCAAGCCGGCGGGACGCGGGAAGCTGTCCGTGCCGAAGATCCTGCTGATCGTCGCCGCCGCGCTCGTCCTCGTCTCCCTCGTGCGCATCGTCACCGGCTCGGAGCAGCTCGACTCCGAGGGCCAGATCGCCGCCGCGCTCGGCCTCGCCGTGCCCATCGGCATGGCGGGCCTCGCGGGCCTGTGGTCGGAGCGCGCGGGCGTCGTCAACATCGGCCTCGAAGGCATGATGATCCTCGGCACGTTCGGCGCGGGCTGGATCGGCTGGCAGACGAGCCCCTGGCTCGGCCTGCTCGCCGGCGTCGCGTTCGGGGTGCTCGGCGGCCTGCTGCACGCGGTCGTCACCGTCACCTTCGGCGTCGACCACATCGTCTCCGGTGTCGCCATCACCCTGCTCGCGCAGGGCGTCACGCAGTACCTGGCGAAGCTGTTCTTCAACCACGGCGACGCGCTGAACAAGGGCGGCAACCCCAAGCAGTCGCCGCCGGTCGACTCGCTGCCGCAGTTCACCGTGCCGGGCGTGTCCGACGGCCTGGGCTCGCTGGCGAACCACCACTGGTTCCTGATCTCCGACCTCGCGGGCATCGTCGGCGGCGTCTTCACCAACCTGTCGATCCTGACGATCCTCGCCGCCGCGCTGTTCGCCCTGACCTGGCTCGTGCTCTGGCGCACCTCCTTCGGCCTGCGCCTGCGGTCCGTCGGCGAGAACCCGGTCGCCGCCGAATCGCTCGGCGTCAACGTGTACTCGTACAAGTACATCGGCGTCGCGATCTCCGGCGGCCTCGCCGGGTTCGGCGGCGCGTTCCTCGCCATGGTCTCCTCCCACTTCTACCTGGAGGGCCAGACCGGCGGACGCGGCTACATCGGCCTCGCGGCGATGATCTTCGGCAACTGGCGGCCGGGCGGCCTCGCCATGGGCGCGGGCCTCTTCGGCTTCTCCGACGCCCTCCAGCTGCGCAACGGCGGCGACACCGTGCACGCGCTGCTGCTGCTCCTGGTGGTCCTGCTGGTACTGCTGGGCGTATGGAAGGCGTACAAGAAGGCGACGGTGCAGGCGATCGTGAGCGGGGCCATGGCCGCGCTGATCCTGGTGTGGTACCTCCTGACGGACTCGGTGCCGGACGACTTCGTCGGCGCGACCCCGTACGTGGTGACGCTGCTGGTGCTGTCCCTGTCGGCCCAGCGCCTGCGGATGCCGAAGGCGGACGGCCTGCGGTACAGGAAGGGCCAGGGATCGTGACCGACGCCGCCGCGCCCGACTGGACGGCGCTGCGGGAGGCGGCACGCGCGGCCATGCTCCGCGCGTACGCCCCCTACTCGCGCTACCCGGTCGGCGCGGCGGCGCTCACCGACGACGGGCGCACCGTCGCGGGATGCAACGTCGAGAACGCCTCGTACGGGATCGGCCTGTGCGCCGAGTGCGGGCTCGTTTCCGCGCTCCAACTCTCGGGCGGCGGCCGGCTCACCCACTTCACCTGCGTCGACGGCGCGGGGCAGGTGCTGGTGCCGTGCGGCAGATGCCGCCAGCTGCTCTACGAGTTCGGCGGTCCCGCCCTCGTCCTCGAAACCCCGGACGGGCTGCGCACGCTGGCGGAGATGCTGCCGCAGGCGTTCGGCCCCGGCCACCTGACGACTCCCGGAACCGATGCCCGATCCACGGACGACTCCCGGGGCGACTCCCCGGACGGCTCCTCTGACGGCTTCCGGAACGAACAGCGACAGAAATGAGTGACATGGACGTCATCTCGGTGATCCGCACCAAGCGCGACAAGGGCGAGCTGACCCCGGACCAGATCGACTGGGTGATCGACGCGTACACGCGCGGCGCGGTCGCGGACGAGCAGATGTCCGCGCTGGCGATGGCGATCCTGCTCAACGGCATGAACCGGACCGAGATCGCGCGCTGGACCGCCGCGATGATCGCCTCCGGCGAGCGCATGGACTTCCGGGCGCTCAAGCGCCCCACCGCGGACAAGCACTCCACCGGCGGCGTCGGCGACAAGATCACCCTGCCGCTCGCGCCGCTCGTCGCCGCCTGCGGCGCGGCCGTCCCGCAGCTCAGCGGCCGGGGCCTCGGCCACACCGGGGGCACCCTCGACAAGCTGGAGTCGATTCCCGGCTGGCGCGCCTCGCTCAGCAACGACGA
This sequence comes from Streptomyces sp. 8L, assembly GCF_020176795.1. Lineage (GTDB taxonomy): Bacteria > Actinomycetota > Actinomycetes > Streptomycetales > Streptomycetaceae > Streptomyces. The sequence continues at coordinate 5,237 of NZ_JAIUKE010000443.1, read as the reverse complement.
GATGATGCGCGTCCTCGACTCCACCGGCGCCGTCGTCTGCGCGGCGGGCGACGGGCTCGCCCCCGCCGACAAGAAGCTGTACGCGCTGCGCGACGTCACCGGCACGGTCGAGGCGATCCCGCTGATCGCCTCCTCCATCATGTCGAAGAAGATCGCGGAGGGAACGGGCTCGCTCGTCCTGGACGTCAAGGTCGGCTCCGGCGCGTTCATGAAGACGATCGAGGACGCCCGTGAACTCGCGTCGACCATGGTCGGCCTCGGCACCGACCACGGCGTACGGACCGTCGCCCTGCTCACCGACATGTCGACGCCCCTCGGCCTGACGGCGGGCAACGCGCTGGAGGTGCGCGAGTCCGTCGAGGTCCTCGCGGGCGGCGGCCCCGCCGACGTCGTGGAGCTGACGCTCGCCCTGGCGCGGGAGATGCTGGACGCGGCGGGCCTGCCCGACGCCGACCCGGAGAAGGCGCTCGCGGACGGCGCCGCGATGGATGTGTGGCGCCGCATGATCGCGGCCCAGGGCGGCGACCCGGACGCCCCGCTGCCGGTGGCCCGCGAACAGCACGTGGTCACCGCCCCGTCGACCGGCGTGCTGACCCGCCTCGACGCGTACGACGTCGGCGTGGCCGCCTGGCGCCTGGGCGCGGGCCGGGCCCGCAAGGAGGACCCGGTGCAGGCGGGCGCGGGCGTCGAACTGCACGCGAAGCCGGGCGAGAACGTGCGCGCGGGCGAGCCGCTGTTGACGCTGCACACGGACACCCCGGAGAAGTTCGCGTACGCCCTGGAGTCGCTGGAGGGCGCCTACGACGTGGCCGCGCCCGGGACGCCGTACGAGCGGACTCCGGTGGTGCGGGAGCGTATTGCCTGACGGCTTTGAACTGGAGCTTCGGCCACTGGCATATGCGTGTGACACGTATGGGTGAACGGGATCGATGGACCTGCGGCGGTCCCGTTCGGCATGCTGGTATCGGTGATGACCGACAAGGAGACCGCCATGAGCGCACTCGCCGCCGAGCCCGAGGCCCCGCACGGGCAGGGCTGGGACGATCTCGTCCGCCTCTGGGAGGGCACGGACGCGCCTGAGGGCTGCAAGGTGGAGATCATCGAGGGGATCATCACCGTGGCACCGCCGCCGTCCAATGACCACAATCTGATCGCCGACCTCGTGCAGGAGGTCCTGTACGCGGCCAAGCCGAAGGACTGGGGCGTCTACCAGACCCTGGGCCTCGTTCTGCCGTCCAAGAAGGGCCTCTACATCCCCGACCTCGTTCTCGCGGAGCGCGCCGACCTCGCCAAGCGGCCGAGCTCGCTCCCGGCCGACCGCGCCAAGCTCGTCGTGGAGATCACCTCCGAGTCCAACGCGAACCACGACCGGATCGCCAAGGTCCACGGCTACGCGGACGCCGGGGTGCCCCTGTACCTGCTCCTCGACTCGTGGCACTCGGCGCGTCCGACCTTCACGCTCTACGGCGAGCCGGCCGACGGCACGTACCGGGCGCTGCTCGTGGGCGAGTTCGGCGAGAAGCTGGTCCTTCCCGAGCCCTTCGGGTGTGACATCGACACCTCCGCCTTCCCCGTCGCCTGACGGCCGCCGCGCCCGCGGCCGGCCGGGCCGGGCTCAGCTTCCGGCGGGCAGCCGCATCGGCGCCTCGAACAGGGGGAACCAGCGGGACGTGTCGAGGAAGGAGTTGATCCCCCGGATCTTCCCGTCCCCGATCTCCATGATCATCAGCGCCCACGGGGTGAACCCGTCGCCGTCCTCCGCGCGGTGGTAGTGCGCGAACGCCGGCGTCCCGTTCGCCACCAGCGGCACCAGGCGCGAGCCGCGGCAGACCGAGCCCACGCCCTCAAGCCAGCCCACGATGTTCTCGTGGCCGCGCAGCCACAGGTCGTACGGCGGCATGGACAGCGTCGCGTCCTCGTGCAGCAGCGCCGTCAGCGCCTCCATGTCGTACTCCTCGAAGGCCGCCACATAGCGGTCGAGCAGCTGCTTCTGCGCCGCGTCCAGCTCGTCGGCCGTGTCCGTCTCGGCGGGCGCGGCCTCGGCGAGTGTCGCCCTGGCCCGCTGGAGCGCGCTGTTGACGGACGCGACCGTGGTCCTCAGCAGCTCCGCCACCTCGCTCGCCCGCCAGGCCAGCACCTCGCGCAGGATCAGCACCGCGCGCTGCTTCGGCGGCAGGTGCTGGAGCGCCGCCACGAACGCCAGCCGGATCGTCTCGCGCTCCACGGCCGCCTCCGCCGGGTCGGCCGCCGACGGCAGCACCCGCCCGTCCGGCACGGGCTCCAGCCAGGTCGCCTCGGGCCGCGCGCTGAGCCGCGCCTGGGCCACCGGCGTGGGCTCCGAGAGGTCCATCGGGCGCGCCCTGCGGCGGCCCGCGCCCAGCATGTCCAGGCACACGTTCGTCGCGATCCGGTACAGCCACGAGCGCAGGGAGGACCGGCCCTCGAACGTGTCGATGCTCCGCCAGGCCCGCACCATCGTGTCCTGCACCGCGTCCTCGGCCTCGAACAGCGAGCCGAGCATCCGGTAGCAGTAGCCCGTCAGCTCCCTGCGGTGCTCCTCCAGCCGTGCGTCGAGATCCTGCGTCGTCGCCGTCTCAGACATCGTCGGTCACCCCGTTAGCCCCCATGGCACCCGGACGGGAGCCCTTCCTTCGGAAGCTACCGCAGCCCACTGACAATCGGCGCTCGGACGGTGCCCGGACGGTGCTCACACGGCGGTCAGGCGGCGGTCAGGCGGCCGGGGCCCCTCGGGCGGCGCGCCGTTCGGTCCGCCGCGCGCCGACCGTGCCGTACAGCGTCAGGCCCGCGACGCCCGCCATCGCGACGAGGCCCATGCCGACGGTCGCGGCCCACCCCGCCGAGTGGAAGGCCGCGGCGCCGATCGCGCCGCCGGCGCTGCTGCCCAGGTAGTACGCGGCCTGGTACAGCGCGGAGGCCTGCGCCCGCGCCTGCGTCACCGTGCGGCTGACCGAGGACGACGCCACCGAGTGCCCCGTGAAGAACCCGGCCGTGATCAGCACCAGCCCCGCGATCACGGCGGCGATCGAGTCCACCAGGGTCACCAGCAGCCCGGCCGCCGTGGTGCACAGGGCCGCGTACAGCGCCCCGCGCCGGCCGAGGCGCGCGACGACCCGGCCCGAGGCCGCCGAGGCGAACGTACCCACGAGGTACACGACGAAGACCGATCCGACGATGCCCTGCGGCAGGCTGAACGGCGCGCCCGACAGCCGGTAGCCGATCACCGTGTAGACCCCGCCGAACACCACCATGAACAGCGCGCCGATCGCGTACAGGCGCAGCAGCAGGGGATTGGCGAGGTGTTCGCCCACGGTCCGGCCGAACCCGCGAGGGGAGAGCTGACGCGGCGTGAAGTTGCGGGCCTTCGGCACCATGACCCGGAAGATCACCGCACACGCGACGGCGGCGACTCCGACCGCGAGCAGCGCGGCGCGCCACCCCCAGGCCTGCGAGATCCAGCCGGTGAAGATCCGCCCGCTCATGCCGCCGATGCTGTTGCCCGCGACGAACAGGCCGATGGCCGAGACCAGCGCGCCCGCCTCCACCTCCTCCGCGAGGAACGCCATCGCCGACGCGGGCAGGCCCGCGAGCGCCGCGCCCTGCACGGCCCGCAGCGCGATCAGCACCGCGAGGTTCGGCGCGAACGGCACGGCGAGGCCCACGGCGACCGCGACCACCAGGGACGCGGTCATCATGGACCGCCTGCCGAAACGTTCCGACAGCGCGCTCAGCGGTACGACGGCCACGGCCAGCCCGCCGGTCGCCGCCGCGACCGTCCAGCTCGCGTCGCCGGGGGAGACACGCAGCCCGTCGGAGACGGCCGGGAGCAGGGCCTGCGTCGAGTACAGCAGCGCGAAGGTCGCGATCCCCGCGACGAACAGGGCGAGGCTCAGCCGCCGGTATCCGGGCCGGCCGGGGGACAGGAGCGCGGGCGCCGCCGGCGCCACCGTACTGACAGAGGCCATGGGACGAACGTACGAACGTCCCCTTGATGCGTCCAATGCATCATTCGGAGACAATCGTTCCCGTGGAGCATGAACAGAGGTCCGAGGCGCGAACAGCGCCGAAAAGTGACGAGAACCGCATCGAATGGCGGGTCGACCGGGCGCGGGACGGACTGGACTGGCCGGTCGTCCTCGCCCCGCGCCTCGCCTACTTCGCCCGGGTCGCGCGCTACGAACACGTCACCAGGGCGGCCCTGGACACGGGCGTTCCGCAGTCCACCCTCTCCCGCGCCATCGTCCGCCTGGAGGCGGACCTCGGCGTCGCCCTCTTCGACCGCAAGGGCCGCACCGTCGCGCTCACCCCCGCGGGCCGCTCTTTCCTCACCGCCGTGGAGACCGCGCTCGCCGACATCGAGCGCGCCGCCGAGTCCGTACGGGCCGACGCGGACCCCGCGTCCGGCAAGGTCGCCTTCGGGTTCCTGCACACCATGGGCTCCGAGACCGTGCCCGGTCTGCTGCGCGAGTTCCGCGCCGACCATCCGCGGGTCAGGTTCCAGCTCGTACAGACCTACGGGGAGGCGATGCTGGAACGGCTGCGCGCGGGCGAACTCGACCTCTGCCTCACCTCGCCCGTGCCCGAGGAGCCCGGCCTCGTCGCCCACCGGCTCGACGAGCAGCGGCTGCGCCTCGTCGTCCCCGGGGACCACCGGCTCGCGCACCGCAGGCGCGTACGGCTCGCGGAGGCCGCGGACGAGGCGTTCGTGACGCTGGAGCCCGGCTTCGGACTGCGGCGCATCACCGACGACCTGTGCGCGCTGGCCGGCTTCAGGCCCCGGATCGCCTTCGAGGGCGAGGAGGCCGAGACGCTGCGCGGACTGGTCGCCGCCGGACTCGGCGTGGCGCTGCTGCCACCCCCGGCCTTCGCGCGCCCCGGCGTCGCGGAGCTGACGGTCACCGCGCCGCGCGCGGCCCGCGAGATCGGCGTCGCCTGGCTGGAGGGCCACCACGACACACCCCCCGTGGCCGCCTTCAAACGCTTCCTGCTGTCCCGCAAGGGGGGCCTTGTGACGGCGTGAACGCCCGCTGGGCGCCCGGGCGCCGACGACACGGGCACCGCGAGGGGCGTACGGGAAGAGGGCGCCGACACCCGCCCGGCAACCGACCGCCATGGAAACGACAGAGCCGGACGGGACCCCCCCCCCCGGCCCGGGCCCCCCCCCCCCGGCCCCCCGGCCGGGGGGGGTATAACAAAGGGCCCGGGCCCCCCAAGCGAGG
>NZ_JAIUKE010000442.1 GCF_020176795.1 Streptomyces sp. 8L | reverse complement strand
GCCCCGTGCGTACCGCACCCGAAACCGGGGCGGACGGCCCCGGGAGCGCTGAGGGCCCCGACGGTGCGGACCGCGGGGCTCCTGACGCCCCGTCGGGTGACGGCCAGGCCCGTCCCGGGACCGTCGCCCCGCCCGCCGCGACCTCGGAGACGCCTGAGGCTCCTTCTGAGCGCCTTCCGGACGCCGGGACCGCTCCCGGTACCCCGGAGGCGTCCGAGGACGCCGGAGAGGTGTCTGACGACGTTTTCGAGGCGCTCCCGGCCGGAGCGCCCGACGGCGCCGCCCGTCCGGCGTCGCCCGCCGACACCGACATCGACACCGGTGCGGATGCCGGCGCAGGTGCGGGCGCGGAGGTGGGGGAAGCCGACGACGGCCGGTTCACCGTGCGGCTCGTCAACTTCGAGGGTCCGTTCGACCTGCTCCTCCAGCTCATCTCCAAGCACAAGCTCGATGTGACCGAGGTCGCCCTGTCCACGGTGACCGACGAGTTCATGGCGCACATCCGGGCCATGGGCCCCGACTGGGACCTCGACCAGACCACCGAGTTCCTCGTCGTCGCCGCGACCCTCCTCGACCTCAAGGCCGCCCGCCTGCTGCCCGCCGCCGAGGTGGAGGACGAGGCCGACCTCGCACTCCTTGAGGCACGCGACCTGCTCTTCGCGCGGCTCCTCCAGTACCGCGCCTACAAGGAGGTCGCCGCGGTGTTCGCAGGGCGCCTCGACGCGGAGGCGCGCCGCTACCCCCGTACCGTCGGCCTGGAGCCCGGCCTCGCCGAGCTGCTGCCCGACGTCGTGATCCGCATCGGCCCCGAGGGGTTCGCGCGGCTCGCCGTGAAGGCCATGCAGCCGAAACCCGAGCCGCAGGTGTACGTCGACCACATCCACGCACCGCTCGTCTCCGTGCAGGAGCAGGCCCGGCTCGTCGTCGCCCTGCTGCGCGAGCGGGGGCGGGCCACCTTCCAGGAGCTGACCGACGACACCGACGACACCCTCACCGTCGTCGCCCGTTTCCTCGCCCTCCTGGAGCTGTACCGGGCCCGCGCCGTCGGGCTCGACCAGGAGGAGGCGCTCGGGGCCCTCGTCGTCCACTGGACGGGCGGCCAGGACGCGGAGGACCTCCGCGTGGGTGAGTTCGATCTCGTTTCAGGTACCGGCGAGCCGGAGGAGGCAACCGCGTGAACGACCCGCAGGCCGAGCACGTCCGACAGACCGCGGCGGAGCTGCCCCTCGGACCCGCGCTCGAAGCCGTCCTGATGGTCGTGGACGAGCCCGCGACCGAGGAGCACCTCGCCAAGGTCCTCGGCAGGCCGCCGCGCGCCGTCGCGGACGCGCTGCGCGCCCTGGCCGACGAGTACACCGCCGCCGGCCGGGGCTTCGAGCTGCGGCTCGTCGCCGGCGGCTGGCGCTTCTACTCCCGCGCCGCGTACGCGGCGGCCGTCGAGGGCTTCGTCCTGGACGGCCAGCACGCGCGGCTCACCCAGGCGGCGCTGGAGACGCTCGCCGTCGTCGCGTACCGCCAGCCGGTCAGCCGCTCGCGCGTCTCCGCCGTGCGCGGAGTGAACTGCGACGGCGTCATGCGCACCCTCCTCCAGCGCGGTCTCGTGGAGGAGGCGGGCGCGGAACCCGAGACAGGTGCGATCCTGTACAGGACGACGAATTACTTCCTGGAGCGCATGGGCCTGCGGGGCCTCGACGAACTGCCCGAGCTCGCGCCCTTCCTCCCCGAGGCGGACGCGGTCGAGGCCGAGTCGCTGGAAGGCGTTCCGTCGTTCGATCCGGACGCACCGGATACAGCGGACATTCACGCAGGCGACGAGACGACGACGGACATTTGATGCGAAGCAGTGGCAGCGGCAGGAACGACCGGAACAACCCGGGGGCCGATGGCGGCAGGCCCGGCCGGAACACCCGGGGGGCCGGCAACCAGCGGGACGACAGGCAGGGGCAGCGGCCCCGCCGTCCCCGCCCCGAGGAGCGCCGCTACGACGTGGGCGGCACAGGTGCCCAGAGCGACGGCGGCGCAAGCGCCCCGCGCAAGGGGCGCGGCGACGCGGCACGCGGCGGGGCCAAGGGCGGCCCGCGCCCCGCGCAGTCCACCCCCAAGCGCGGCCCGCGCACCGCCCAGGCGCGCCCGCGCGAGCTCGACGCGAAGATCGAGCAGCGCAACCGCGACCGGTACGCGCAGCGGCCCGAGGTGAGGACGCCGAAGACGTTCCCCGGCGCCGAGCAGGAGGGCGAACGGCTGCAGAAGGTCCTCGCCCGGGCCGGTATGGGCTCGCGCCGGGCGTGCGAGGAGCTGATCGAGCAGGCACGCGTCGAGGTGAACGGCGAGATCGTGCTCGAACAGGGCATGCGCGTCGACCCCGGCCACGACGAGATCAAGGTCGACGGGCTGACCGTGGCCACCCAGTCGTACCTGTTCTTCGCCCTGAACAAGCCGGCCGGTGTGGTCTCCACGATGGAGGACCCGGACGGCCGTCAGTGCCTCGGCCACTACGTCACCAACCGCGAGACGCGCCTCTTCCACGTCGGCAGGCTCGACACGGAGACCGAGGGCATCATCCTGCTCACCAACCACGGCGAGCTGGCCCACCGCCTCACCCACCCGCGCTACGGCGTGAAGAAGACCTACCTGGCCGCGATCCAGGGGCCCCTGCCCAGGGACCTCGGCAAGCGGCTGAAGGACGGCATCCAGCTGGACGACGGATACGCGCGCGCGGACCACTTCCGGGTCGTGGAGAACAACGGCAAGAACTACCTCGTCGAGGTGACCCTGCACGAGGGCCGCAAGCACATCGTGCGCCGCATGCTCTCCGAGGCGGGCTTCCCCGTCGACCGCCTGGTGCGCACGGGCTTCGGGCCGATCCCGCTCGGCGACCAGAAGTCCGGCTGGCTGCGCCGCTTGACGAACACCGAGGTCGGCACGTTGATGCAGGAGGTCGATCTGTAGCCGACGGGCTGACGGGCCGCCGCCCCGCAAGGCGGGTCGGGCCTGTGAGGCGCGTTGATCCGCCCCGCGTGTTGGTCCGCGGGGCGAATCGATCCCTGGGCGTGTACCCCGTTTCCCCGTGTGCCGGGGGCGTGGGACGAGGACCCGCGGCCGTGCGACGGCCGCGGGTTTTCGCGTTCCTCCGCCGGTCGGTGCCCGCCCGCCCCGCGAAAACCGCTTGTCATACCGGTGTCCCTTCTTTATAGTCAGACTGACCATTAAGGGTCGGTCCTGAGGGGTGGAGGGGGCTGCGGCTTCATGAGCATCACGGATTCCCCCACGCCACTCCCGGACCCGCCGGCGGCCGTCCCCGCCGCGGACGGCCGGCGGATCATCCGGACCCACGGGGGTGGCCCGGAATCCGCGGGTGCGCCATCGGCGCGGCGCGTTCAGCGCGCCGGTGGCGCACCGCCGGCCACGGCGGGAACGGCGGGGGCCCGCACCGTGGCGCCCGCCAGGCCGGAGCCGTGGTGAGCGGGCCTGCGCGGGGCTGCCCCGAACCGGCCCGACCCGCACCGGACGCCGCCGCACCGGCTCCCGCCGCGCCACCCGCACCCGTCTCCGCCGTTCCCGAGGGGTACGACCCCTCCGCGTTCGAGCCGTTCGCCGTCACCGTCGACCTCGCGGTGTTCACCGTGCGGTCGGGAAGCCTGCACGTCCTGCTCGTACGGCGCGGCGAGGAGCCCTACCGGGGGTGCTGGGCGCTGCCCGGCGGTTTCCTGCACCCCCGCGAGTCGGCCGAGCGGGCCGCCCGGCGCGAACTGGCCGAGGAGACCGGCATCGCGCAGGACAGCGCGTCCGCCCCGCTCCACCTCGAACAGCTGCGCACCTACAGCGACCCGGACCGCGACCCGCGGATGCGCGTCGTGTCCGTCGCGTACGCCGCGCTCGTACCCGGCCTGCCGGAGCCCACCGGCGGCGGCGACGCGGCGCACGCCCGATGGACCGCTCTCGCGGACGCCCGGCCGCTCGCCTTCGACCACGACCAGATCCTCGCCGACGCACACCGGCGCGGCGGCGCGAGGCTCGAATACACCTGCCTCGCCACCGCCTTCTGCCCGCCCGAGTTCACCCTCGGCGAGCTCCAGCAGGTGTACGAGACGGTGTGGGGCGTCGCCCTCGACCGGCCCAACTTCCGCCGCAAGGTCCTCGCCACACCGGGCTTCGTCACGCCCGCCGAGGACGGCAGGCGCCGTACGGGCGGCCGGGGCAAGCCGGCCGTCCTCTACCGGGCCGGTGACGCCGCCGTGCTCCACCCACCTCTGCTGCGACCGGAAGGACGGACCCCATGACTCCGACAGGAACACGGACCAGGCGGGCCGCGACGGGCGCGCTCACCGGCCTCGCCCTCGGCGACGCGCTCGGCCTCCCCACCGAGTTCAACGACGTGCCCGCCATCCTCGCCAAGTGCGGCCCCTGGCGGGAGATGGAACTGCCGGCGCCCGCGTTCGTCACCGACGACACCCAGATGACGCTCGCGTTCGCCCGGGCCCTGCGGACCACCCTGGAGGACGGCCCGCTCGACCCGGACCGGCTCGTGCGGGAGACCGGCGACGCGTTCGTGCGCTGGTACCACGACCCGGAGAACAACCGGGCCCCCGGCACCACCTGCCTGACCGCCTGCGCCGCCCTCGAAGCCCTCGACCGGCCCCGCGAACCGTGGCAGCGGGCCAGCCGCACGGAGTCCAAGGGATGCGGCGCGAACATGCGCGTCGCACCGATCGCCCTCGTACCCGGCCTGACGGGGGAGCAGCGGGCGGGGGCGGCCCAGGCGCAGGCCGCGCTCACCCACGGCCACCCCACCGCGCTCGCCGCATCCGACCTGACCGCCCACGCGGTGCACCTGCTCGCCGCGGGCGCCGACCCGGCGGGCCTCGTCGGCCGCCTCCGCTCGTACGCCTTCGACCACAGGACCGACTACCACCACGCCTGGCTCGGCGACCTCTGGTCGTACGGCCAGGACTCCACGCCGGGGGAGTACATCGCGCGCGGCTTCGACGACTGCCTCGCGGCGCTCGACCGGACCAGGGCCGCGCTCGCCGACCCGTCGCCGGAGACGGACCCCTGCCTGACCACGGGCGACGGCTGGATCGCGGAGGAGGCACTGGCCACCGCGCTGCACTGCTTCCTCCTCTTCCCCGGCGAACCCCTCACCGCGCTGCGCAGAGCGGCCTGCACCCGCGGGGACTCCGACTCGATCGCCTGCCTCACCGGAGCCTTCGCGGGCGCTCACCACGGCCCGGATGCCTGGCCGCGGGACTGGGCGGGCCGGATCGAGTACCGGGCCGAACTCGGCTCGTTCGGCGCCCTCTGGGACGACTGAGGCCCGCCCGGGACGACCGAGCCCCGTCCACGGCGGACGGTCGCCGGCGCGCGAGCCGTAGCCGTTCGCCGGTGGGCCTGTCAGGCGACCGCTCCGCGCCCGGACCCGGCGGGACGGCGGGCGGGGGCCGTCTCGCAGGGCGAGAGCCCGTGCCCCGCCCCGGGCCCCGGACACTACGCTGGGACGAGGAGACGATCACTGAGGAGCACGTTGTGGCGGTACGAGCGGTTCGTGGAGCGGTCCAGCTGGAGCAGGACGAGGCCGGGCACATGACTGATCAGGTGAAGCAGCTGCTCACCGCGATTCTGGAGCGCAACGACCTCACCGCGGACGACCTCATCAGCATCTGGTTCACGGCCACCCCCGACCTGCACAGCGACTTCCCCGCCGCCGCCGCGCGCGACCTCGGCATCGTCGACGTCCCGCTGATCTGCGCCCAGGAACTCGACATCGCCGGGGCCATGCCCCGCGTCGTGCGGATTCTCGCGCACATCGAGTCCGACCGCGCCAAGGACGCGATCTCCCACGTCTACCTGGGCGCCGCCGCGGCCCTGCGCAAGGACATCGCCCAGTGAGAACCGCCCTCGTCATCGGCACGGGCCTGATCGGCACCTCGATCGCGCTCGCCCTCACCGCCCGCGGCGTCACCGTCCACCTCTCGGACCACGACCCCGGCACCGCGCGCACGGCCGCCGCGCTCGGCGCGGGCACCGAGGAGCCGCCCGAGGGCCCCGTCGACCTCGCGGTCGTCGCCGTGCCGCCCGCGCACGTCGCCTCCACCGTGGCCCGCGCCGTGCGCGGGGGCCTCGCGCGCGGCTACCTCGACGTCGCGAGCGTCAAGAGCGGCCCCCGCCGCGAACTCGAAGCACTCGGTGTCGACCTGCGCTCCTACCTCGGCACCCACCCGATGTCCGGCAAGGAGCGCTCGGGGCCGCTCGCCGCGACGGCCGACCTGTTCGAGGGCCGCCCCTGGGTGCTCACCCCGGGCAGCGCCACGGACACCGAGGTGCTCAACCTCGCGCTGGAACTCGTCTCGCTCTGCCGAGGGGTGCCCGTGGTGATGGACGTGGACGCGCACGACCGTGCGGTGGCCGTCGTCTCCCACACCCCCCAGCTGATGTCCTCGATGGTCGCCGCGCGCCTGCGCGACGCCGAGGAGTCCGCGGTACGCCTGTGCGGGCAGGGCATCCGCGACGTGACCAGGATCGCCGCCTCCGACCCCGGCATGTGGATCGACATCCTCACCGCCAACCCGGGCCCCGTCGCCGACGTGCTCGCCGGGATCGCGACCGACCTGGGCGAGGCCGTGCAGGCGCTGCGCGACCTGGAGTCCTCCGACGAGGCGAAGCGGCAGGGAGGGGTCAAGGTCGTCGAGGACCTGCTGCGGCGCGGCAACGCGGGCCGCAGCCGGGTGCCGGGCAAGCACGGTGCGGCGCCGGCCGCCTACGAGGTCGTCGCGGTCCACGTCACCGACCGCCCCGGCGAGCTGGCGCGGATCTTCGCGGACGCGGGCGAGGCCGGCGTGAACGTCGAGGACGTCCGCATCGAGCACGCGACGGGCCAGCAGGCCGGACTCGTCGAGCTGATGGTGGAGCCGTCGGCGGCGCCGCTGCTCAGCGCGGCACTGCGGGAACGCGGCTGGTCGATCCAGCAGTGACCGCCGAGGCCCGGGCCGCCCGGGAGGCCGCCGGCCCCCCCGGCCCGCTCCTGGGCCGGTCCTGGCCCCCGCGCGGCGGACTCGGCCGAACGAGTGCGCCGGCCGATCCGGGCAGTCGGTAACCTCTACGGGGAACTTGTTTCGAGGGACCCGCGCTCCGCGGCCCGATGAACCCGTCCCCGCCCTTGCCGGGCCCGGCCGGCCGCTCCCGCCCGAGAGCCGGCCCGGGCCGCCCGTACCGCACCACCCAGGAAGGTGTCCGTCCCCGTGGAAACCGCCGCACAAGCCGCAACCGCCGCCCCCGTGACCGGTCCCGCGGTGATCGTCGCCATCGACGGGCCCTCGGGCACCGGCAAGTCGAGCACCTCCAAGGCCGTCGCCAAGCGGCTCGGCATGAGCTTCCTCGACACCGGGGCGCAGTACCGGGCGATGACCTGGTGGATGACCAGCAACGGCGTCGACGTGACCGACGCCGAGGCCGTCGCGGCCTTCGCGGGCAAGCCCGTCATCGTCTCCGGCACCGACCCCGACGCCCCCGGCATCACCGTCGACGGCGCCGACGCGTCCGGGCCGATCCGCACGCCCGAGGTCACCTCCCGGGTCAGCGCGGTCAGCGCCGTGCCGGAGGTGCGTACGGTCATCACCGCGCTCCAGCGCTCCATCGCCGCCGCGGCGGCCCACGGCATCGTGGTCGAGGGCCGGGACATCGGTACGACGGTCCTGCCCGACGCGGACGTCAAGATCTTCCTCACCGCCTCGGCCGAGGCCCGCGCGGCCCGCCGCAGCGGCGAGCTGGGCACCACGGCCTCCGCCGACGTCGCCGCCACCAAGGAAGCCCTGATCGAACGGGACGCCGCCGACTCCACCCGGAAGACCTCCCCCCTCGCGAAGGCGTCGGACGCGGCCGAGATCGACACGACGGACCTCACCCTGGCCCAGGTCATCGACCGCATCGTCGCCCTCGTCGAGGAGAAGCGGGCGGCGAAGTGAGTACGTCCACCACCGCGGGGCAGCGCGGGAACGTCGCGTCGGAGGCGGGCGCGGCGTTCGGCAGAGGGCTCGGCATCGGTCTCATCAACGGCCTGTGGAATGCCCGCGTCCTCGGCTCCTGGCGGGTCCCGGCTCAGGGCCCTGTGATACTGGCCGTCAACCACTCCCACAACGTCGACGGCCCGCTGGTGATGGGGCTCGCGCCCCGGCCGGTGCACTTCCTGATCAAGAAGGAGGCGTTCATCGGGCCGCTCGGGACCTTCCTCCGTTCCATCGGCCAGCTGAGCGTGGACCGCGAGGCGGTCGACCGTACGGCCATAATGGACGCGCTGAACGTGCTCGAAGACGGCAAGGTGCTCGGGATATTCCCCGAGGGCACCCGGGCGGGCGGCGATTTCGGTGCGCTGCGCGCCGGGCTCACGTACTTCGCGGTCCGGTCCGGTGCGCCGGTGGTGCCCGTGGCGGTGCTGGGAAGCTCGGAGCGGCCCGGACGGTTGATACGGGCGCTGCCCCCGATACGCGGCCGGGTCGACATCGTCTTCGGGGACCCCTTCCAGGTCCCGTCCGGAAGGCGCACCCGCGCCGCCCTGGACGACGCGACCGTGCACGTCCAGCAGCAGCTGACCGGCCACCTGAAGGCCGCGCGGCAGCTCACCGGCCGTTAGAGCGCGGCCGGCGGGCGGGCCGCGGCCCCGCACACCTCCGTGCGGACCGCACTCAAGTAGTGGACCGCTCCCGCGCGGCCACCGATCACGACGGATGAACGAGGTACGCACTTCTCATGGACGACCAGATCGAAACCGGCTCGGACGACGAGCACGGTGAACTCGGCGACGCCGAGTACGCGGAGTTCATGGAGATCGCCGCACAAGAGGGCTTCGACCCGGAGGACGTCGAGGGCGCCATTGAGGAGGCGGGCCACGGCCCGCTGCCCGTCGTCGCCGTCGTGGGCCGCCCCAATGTCGGCAAGTCGACCCTCGTGAACCGCATCATCGGCCGCCGCGAGGCGGTCGTCGAGGACCGGCCCGGCGTCACCCGGGACCGGGTGACCTACGAGGCCGAGTGGGCGGGCCGCCGCTTCAAGGTCGTGGACACCGGCGGCTGGGAGCAGGACGTCCTCGGCATCGACGCCTCCGTCGCCGCCCAGGCCGAGTTCGCGATGGACGCGGCCGACGCGGCGATCTTCGTCGTGGACGCCACGGTCGGCGCGACCGACACCGACGGCGCCGTCGTCCGGCTGCTGCGCAAGGCGGGCAAGCCGGTCGTGCTCTGTGCCAACAAGGTCGACGGACCGAGCGGTGAGGCCGACGCCGCCATGCTCTGGGCGCTCGGTCTCGGCGAGCCCCACCCGGTCTCGTCGCTGCACGGCCGAGGCACCGGCGACATGCTCGACGCCGTGCTCGAAGTGCTGCCCGACGCGCCCCGGCAGACCTTCGGCGCCGCCGTCGGCGGCCCGCGCCGCATCGCCCTCGTCGGCAGGCCGAACGTCGGCAAGTCGTCCCTGCTGAACAAGCTCGCGGGACAGGAGCGCGTGGTCGTCAGCGAGATCGCGGGCACCACCCGCGACCCGGTCGACGAGCTGATCGAACTCGGCGGGACCACCTGGAAGTTCGTCGACACCGCCGGTATCCGCCGCCGCGTCCACATGCAGGAGGGCGCCGACTACTACGCGTCCCTGCGCACGGCCGCCGCCGTGGAGAAGGCGGAGGTGGCGATCGTCCTGATCGACACCAGCGAGACCATCAGCGTCCAGGACCAGCGGATCATCACGATGGCCGTGGAGGCGGGCCGTGCGCTCGTCATCGCGTACAACAAGTGGGACACGCTGGACGAGGAGCGCCGCTACTACCTGGAGCGCGAGATCGACTCGGAGCTCGCGCAGGTCGCGTGGGCGCCCCGGGTGAACGTGTCGGCGCGCACCGGCCGGCACATGGAGAAGCTGGTACCGGCGATCGAGACGGCTCTCGCCGGCTGGGAGACCCGGGTGCCGACCGGCAGGCTCAACGCCTTCCTCGGCGAGCTGGTCGCGGGTCACCCGCATCCGATCAGGGGCGGCAAGCAGCCGCGCATCCTGTTCGGTACGCAGGCGGGGACCCGGCCGCCCCGCTTCGTGCTGTTCGCGTCCGGATTCATCGAGCACGGCTACCGCAGGTTCATCGAGCGCAGGCTCCGTGAGGAGTTCGGCTTCGAGGGAACCCCGATCCACATCTCGGTCCGGGTGCGGGAGAAGCGGGGACGCAAGAAGTAGCAGGTCCGCGGGGCATGTTGTCCGCGGGGCATGGGGGAG
>NZ_JAIUKE010000441.1:7511-10273 GCF_020176795.1 Streptomyces sp. 8L | reverse complement strand
GTCCCGCCGGCCACCGGTCCCGCCGGCCACCGGTCCCGCCGGCCACCGCGACGGTGCGGTGCCGCCCCGGACCGCGTCCGACAGGACCCGACGCGAGGCCCAGGCCCCATCCCTTCGGAGCGACCACGATGGACATCCCCCTCCCGCCCGGCGGTTACGACATCGCCGTGGTTCTCAACTACTACAAGCCGTACGTCAGCGGGCTGACGACGACCGCCGAGGCGATAGCCGAGTCCCTCGCGGCGCGCGGGCACCGGGTGGCCGTGGTGGCGGCCCGCCACGAGCGCTCGCTCCCGGCCTTCGAGCGGCGCAACGGGGTCGACGTGCTGCGCGCCCCCGTGCTGGCCCGGGTCAGCCGGGGACCGGTGAGCCCCGGCTTCCCGTTCACGGCCGCCCGGGTCGCCCGCCGCTCCCGCGTCGTCAACCTCCACGTACCCATGCTCGAAGCGGGCCTCGTCGCGCGCCTGCTGCGGGGCGCGGCGCCGCTCGTCACGACGTACCACGCGGACATCCCCACCGACGGCGGCCCCGTCGAGGCGCTCGCCGCCCGCGCCGTCGCCTCCTCGGCCCGCGCTGCGATACGGCGCTCCGCGGGCGTGGTGGTCAACAGCGAGGCCGCGGCCCGCCAGTCCCGGCTGCGGGACGCCTTCAGGGGCAGCGCCACGACGGCCATCCCCGCCCCCTGCCACGACCGCTCGGGCGGCAGGCCCCGCTACCGCCGCACCCGGGGGCTGCACGTCGGCTACGCCGGACGCATCCACGCCGAGAAAGGGATCGAGTACCTGATCACCGCGTTCAGGGCGATACCCGACCCGGAGGCCAGGCTGCTGCTCGCGGGCGACCACCTCAACGTGGCGGGCGGCAGCAGCATCGAGCGGGTGCGCCGGGCCGCGGGCGAGGACCCGCGGATCGTCTTCCTCGGACTCCTGTCGGGCGACGAGCTGAAGGACTTCTACGCCTCGATCGACGTCCTCTCCCTGCCCTCCGTGACGGAGTCCTTCGGCATCGTCCAGGTGGAGGGGATGATGGCGGGCGTTCCCGCCGTCACCACGGACAGCCCCGGCGGGCGCGTGCCCATCGCCGCCACCGGCTTCGGCACCCTCGTGCCGCCCCGGGACCCCGAGGCCATCGCCGCCGCGCTCACCGCCCTGGGCGCCCTGCCGCCCGCCGAGCGCAGGGCGGGCGCCGAGCGGGCCCGCCGCCGCTTCGGCCTCGGAGCCTGCATCGACGCCTACGAGGAACTCTTCGCCCGGCTCGGCGGCGGGCGGGCGGAAGTCCTAGGACCAGAGGTCTGGTCCGGGGCGTCTGCGACCATGGAGGAGTGACAGAGATCCCGCGCGGCACGCTGAGCGAGCAGACGTTCTACGAGCAGGTCGGCGGCGAGGAGACGTTCCGCCGCCTGGTGCACCGCTTCTACGAGGGCGTCGCCGAGGACCCGCTGCTGCGGCCCCTGTATCCGGAGGAGGACCTCGGCCCTGCCGAGGAGCGGTTCCGGCTGTTCCTGATCCAGTACTGGGGCGGCCCGCGCACCTACAGCGAGCGGCGCGGCCATCCCAGGCTGCGGATGCGGCACGCCCCGTTCGCGGTGGACAGCGCGGCCCGCGACGCGTGGCTCGCGCGGATGCGGGTGGCGGTGGACGAACTCGGCCTCTCCGCGGAGCACGAGCGCCAGCTCTGGGACTACTTCACCTTCGCCGCCCAGTCGATGGTCAACACCCCGGGCTGACGCGGGGGCCGGGGCGGCCCGCGAGGGTGGCCCCCCGGTACGTGCCGCGGGTCGGGCCCGGGCCGCGCCTCGAAGGCTGCGGCCGGGCCCCCACGTCGGTGCGGGCGTGGCGCGCGGCGGGCGCCCTCAGCCCGTGGGGCCCGCGTAGTGCGCGGCCAGGCGCGCGTGTGCCGCGGCGGGCGCGCCCAGGCGGTCGAGGCCGAGCAGCCCCGCACCCAGCACGGGCGGGGCCGTCACGACGTCCACGACCGCCTTGGGGGCCCTGGCGGCGAGCAGTTCGGCGATCCGGGCGTCCAGTCGCGGATGGCGGGCCGCGAGCACCCCGCCACCGAGCAGCACCGGCGCCGGCTCGTCCAGCAGGCCGAGCTTGCCGAGCGCGACGGAGGCCATCACCACGACCTCTTCCGCCAGCCGGTCCACCAGCGACCCGGCGACCGCGTCGCCCGCCGCCGCGACCCGGAAGAGGACCGGCGTCAGCTCGTGCCGGCGCCGGGGCTCGACGCGGCCCAGGTGCAGCGCCTCGATCAGCTCGTACATCGTGGACAGGCCGAAGTGCGCGGGCAGCGCGCGCATCAGCTCGGTCGGCCCGCCCCTGCCGTCCTCGGCGCGGGCCGCGTGCCACAGCGCCTCGGTCGCGAGGTGGCTGCCGCCGCCCCAGTCGCCGGAGATCTGGCCGATCGCGGGGAACCGCGCTGTACGGCCGTCGGGCAGCATGCCCACGCAGTTGATGCCCGCGCCGCACACGACCGCCACACCGCGCGGCGCGTCGCCGCTCGGCAGGCCCGCCCGCAGCACCGCGAAGGTGTCGTTGCGCACGTCGGTGCTCCCGCCCCAGCCCCGCTCGTGTATCGCCGCCGCCAACTGCTCCTCCTCGACGGGGAGATCGGCGTTGGCGAGGCACGCGGACACGTGCCGTGCCACGCCCGCCGCGGGCCCCCCCCCGGCCCCCCGGGGGGGGGGGGGGGGGGGGGGGCGGGGGGCGGCGGGGGGGGGGGGGGGGGGGGGGGGGGCGGGCGGGGGGGGCGGGCCCGCCCGG
>NZ_JAIUKE010000441.1:0-7503 GCF_020176795.1 Streptomyces sp. 8L | reverse complement strand
CCCGGGGGTTTAGCCCCCCCGCCACCTGCGCGCCCGCGCCGGGCTGAGGGGGGGTGGCGTGGCCGGCTCACCGTGCCGGGGCCCCCCGGGAGGCGGGCAGCCCGGCGGCCGCCGCGGCGGCGGCCACCGCCACCGCGAGGGTGTCGATGGCCGCCTGTACGCCGACGATCGGCGGCTGGAAGCCGCCCCCGCGGGCCGCGCCGAGCACCGATCCGTCGGCGCCGATCACGGCCACGTCGGTCTTGCTGTTCCCCGCGTCGACCGCGAGGACGGCCGGCGGGGGAGTGTCGCTCACGCCCACGCCAGGTGCTCCCGGTTGTGGGCGATCAGCTCGTCGGTGAGCTTCTCCGCGTACTCGAACTGCCCGACCAGCGGGTTCGCGAGCAGCGCGTCGTAGACCCGGTCCCGGCCGCCGCGCAGCGCGGCGTCGAGCGCCAGATTCTCGTACGCGGTGGCGTGCGCGATCAGGCCCGCGTACAGCGGCTCGACCGGGGCGACGGCGAGCGGCTCGGCGCCCGCGGTAGTGACCTTCGCCTGCACCTCGATCACCGCGTCGTCCGGCAGGAACGGCAGCGTCCCCTTGTTGTACGTGTTGACGACCTGTACCGCGCTGCCCCGGCCGCGCAGCAGTGACGCCGCGAGGTCGACGGCGGCCTCGGAGTAGTACGCGCCACCGCGCTTGGCGAGCAGCGCGGGCTTCTCGTCCAGCTCCGGGTCGCCGTACATCTCCAGCAGCTGCTTCTCCATCGCCGCCACCTCGGAGGCGCGCGACGGCTTCGTGGCCAGCTCGCGGACGACCTCGTCGTGCGCGTAGTAGTAGCGCAGGTAGTACGAGGGCACGACGCCGAGCCGCTCGATCACGGCGCGCGGCATGTGCAGGTCCTCCGCGATCGCGGCGCCATGCTCGGCGATCAGCTTCGGCAGCACGTCCTCGCCCTCGGGCCCGCCGAGGCGCGCGCCGCGCTCCCACGTCAGGTGGTTGAGGCCGACGTGCTCCAGGTGGACCTCGGACGGCGAGACGCCCAGGTGGTTCGCGAACTTGCGCTGGAAGCCGATGGCGACGTTGCACAGGCCGACGGCCTTGTGCCCGGCCTGGAGCAGCGCGCGCGTCACGATCCCGACCGGGTTGGTGAAGTCGATGATCCACGCGTCGGGGTTGGTGCGGCGCACCCGTTCCGCGATGTCCAGCACCACGGGCACCGTGCGCAGCGCCTTCGCGAGGCCGCCCGCGCCGGTCGTCTCCTGGCCGACGCAGCCGCAGGTGAGCGGCCATGTCTCGTCCTGGTTCCGCGCGGCCTGGCCGCCGACGCGCAGCTGGAGCAGCACCGCGTCGGCGCCCTCCACGCCCGCGTCCAGGTCGGCGGTGGTGACGATCCGGCCGGGGTGGCCCTGCTTGGCGAAGATCCGGCGGGCGAGGCCGCCGACCAGGTCGAGGCGGTCGGCCGCCGGGTCGACGAGCACCAGTTCCTCGATCGGCAGGGTGTCCCTCAACCGCGCGAATCCGTCGATGAGTTCAGGTGTGTAGGTCGATCCTCCGCCTACCACTGCGAGCTTCATGGTTCGTTAGCCCTTTACTCCGGTGAGGGTGACGCCTTCGACGAAGGCCTTCTGTGCGAAGAAGAACACGATGATGACCGGGGCCATGACCAGCAGGGTCGCGGCCATCGTCATGTTCCAGTTGACGCTGTGGGCGCTCTTGAAGGATTCCAGGCCGTAGCTCAGGGTCCATGCGCCGGGGTTCTGGGAGGCGTAGATCTGCGGGCCGAAGTAGTCGTTCCAGCAGTAGAAGAACTGGAACAGCGCGACGGCCGCGATGCCG
Organism: Streptomyces sp. 8L; assembly: GCF_020176795.1. Lineage (GTDB taxonomy): Bacteria > Actinomycetota > Actinomycetes > Streptomycetales > Streptomycetaceae > Streptomyces. The sequence continues at coordinate 5,684 of NZ_JAIUKE010000441.1, read as the reverse complement.
GGCTTCGCCATCGGCACGACGATCCGCAGCAGCGTCCGCAGCTCGCCGCAGCCGTCGACCTTCGCCGACTCGATGTACTCGTTGGGAATGGTCAGCAGGAACTGCCGCAGCAAGAAGATCGAGTACGCGTCGCCGAACGCCATCGGGATGATCAGCGGCCACAGCGAGCCCGACAGGTGGAACTGCTGTGCCCACACCAGGTACATCGGGATCACGATGACCTGCGGCGGCAGCATCATCGTGGAGATGACCAGGACCATCGCCACCCGGCGGCCCTTGAAGCGGAACTTGGCGAGCGCGTAGGCCACCGGCGTCGACGACAGCACCGTGAAGAGGGTGCCGAGGACCGCGTACATCAGGGAGTTCTTCCACCAGCTGAGGAAGCCGGGGGTGTGGAAGACGGTCGCGTAGTTCGACCAGTGCCAGGAGTGCGGCCACAGATCGCTGGTGAGGGCCTGCTGGTCGCTCATCACCGAGGTGAGGAAGACGAACACGAACGGCAGGACGAAGAACAGGGCGGCGGCTATCGCCAGGGCGTGCACCGCGACCCAGTGCAGGAACTTCTTGCGGCGGTGCGCTCCGGCGCCGCCCGCGTCCGAGCCCCGCGCGGCGGCGGTGCGCGGCGGATTCAGGGTGGTCGTGGTCATCTCTCAGTCCTCCGCCGGAATCAGGCCCGCGTTCTTGCGCATCAGCAGCAGGGTCACGGCCATCGCGATGACGAACAGCACGAGCGAGAGCACGCACGCCGCGCCGGTGTTGAAGTTCTGGAAGCCCAGCTGGTAGACGAGCTGCGGCACGGTCAGGGTGGAGTGGTCGGGGTAGCCGGGCTGGACGACCGAGCCGGGCCCGATCGAGACGCCGGAGGCGATCTTCCCCGCCACCAGGGCCTGCGTGTAGTACTGCATGGTCTGCACGACGCCCGTCACCACCGCGAACAGCACGATCGGGGTGATCGACGGCCAGGTCACGTAGCGGAACTTGGACCAGGCCCCGGCGCCGTCCAGATCGGCCGCCTCGTACTGCTCCTTGGGCACGTTGAGCAGCGACGCCATGAAGATGACCATCAGGTCGCCGACGCCCCACAGGCCGAGCAGCACCAGCGAGGGCTTCGCCCAGTTCGGGTCGTTGAACCAGGTCGGGCCGCTGATGCCGACCCAGCCGAGGACCCGGTTGACCGGTCCTGTCGAGGGGTTGAGCAGGAACACGAAGGCGACGGTCGCGGCCACCGGCGGCGCCAGGTAGGGCAGATAGAAGGCGGTGCGGAAGAATCCGACGCCCGTCTTGACCTTGGTGACGAGCAGCCCGATGCCGAGGCCGAACGCCACGCGCAGCGCCACCATCACGACGACCAGCCAGATGGTGTTCCACAGCGCCGGGCCGAACAGCGGCATCTGGCTCAGCACGTACTTCCAGTTCTTCAGGCCCACGAAGGTGGGCTGCTGGATCTGGTTGTAGTGCATGAAGGAGAAGTACACCGTTGCGATCAGCGGGTATCCGAAGAAGACCGAGAAGCCGATCAGCCAGGGCGACAGAAAGCCGAGCACCTTCAGGCGGTGCCTGTTCCGCTTCCGCTTGAGCGTCGTGCCGGGCGCCGCGCCGGAACCCGGGCGGGCGGCCGCCCCGGCCCGGGACGAGAGGGGGAGTGCCATGTCCTGCTCCTCAGCTCTCCGACTGGAGGTTGTCGGCGTCGATCTGCTTGTCGAGGGTCTTCAGGCCGGCGTGGAGGTTCTTCTCCCCGCCCTCCTCCTCGGCGTACGCGAAGTCCTGGAACGACGTGATGTACATGCCGCCGTTCTCGGACGGCGGGATCGCGTTGCTGTACTTGTTCTGCGCGATCTTGATGAAGGCGCGGAAGTTCGGGTCGGGCGTCAGCTTCGGCGAGGCGAGCGCGGCGTTCGTCGACGGCACGTTGTGGATCGCGTTGGCGAAGTCCACGACCTGGTCGGTGTCGGTCGTCAGGTACTTGACCAGCTCCCACGCCGCGTTCTGGTGCGTGCTGCTGTGGGCGATGCCGGTGACCGTGCCGGTCAGGTAGCCCCGGCCGTAGGTGTCGGCCTGGTCGTCGGGGACCGGCAGCGGTGCCACGCCCCAGTGGAACCTGGCGCCCGCGTCCTTCAGCATCAGGCCGCGCCACTCGCCGTCCATGTGCATGGCGAGCTTGCCCTGGAGGAAGGCGTTGCCGTCCGAGTACTCGTCACCGAAGCCGGACCGCAGGTTCTCCAGCTTCTGGTGGCCGCCCTCGGCGGCCGAGATGGAGTTCATCGCCTTGAAGAACTGGGTGACCTTGGGATCGTCAGCGAGCTGGGCCTTGCCCTGCTTGTTGAAGTAGGTGGGGCCCCACTGGGCCAGCATGCGGTCCGGACTGTTCTGGTACAGGCGGAAGTTGGGCATGAAACCGGCGCGGGTGATCGAGCCGTTCTTGCCGTGCTTCGTCAGCTTGACCGCGTCGGCCCGGAACTCGGACATGGTCTTCGGCGGGGCGCTGATGCCCGCGGCCTTGAAGTCGTCCTTGTTGTAGTACAGCCCGTACGCGTCGGCCAGCAGCGGCAGCGCGCACTGGTCGCCCTGGTACTGGGTGTAGTCGAGCAGCGTCTTCGGGAACACCTTGTTCTTGTCGATCCCGTCCTTCTTCATGAACGGGTCGAGGTCGGCCCACATGCCGGACGAGCAGTACTGGCCCACGTTGTTCGTCGTGAAGGACGTCACCACGTCCGGGGTGTCGCTGCCGCCGGCGCGCAGCGCCTGGTTGATGGTGTCGTCCGTGACGTTGCCGGTCGACTTCACCTTGATGTTCGGGTGCAGCTTCTCGAAGCGGGCGATGCTGGCGTTGATCGCCTTGACCTCGTTGGGGTCCGACCAGCCGTGCCAGAACTTCAGTGTGACCGGCTTGCTCGGATCGTCGGTGGCGCTGCCGGTGCTCGGATTGGCACATCCGGCGAGCAGCAGTGCCGTGGCGGCGCCGAGTGCCACGGGCACGCAGGAGCGTATACGCCAACCTGCCATGTCGGTCTTCCTTTGCGAGGAGGGGACGGATGCGGATCATTCGGTGTGATGCGGTGCGAAACACAACTGTGGGGGTAGGGGAAATCTCGCCGACGGCCTCCGGCAGTGGGGAGGCCGAGCGGTCGCGGAGGAGCGCGGGGGCCCGGGGCGCCGGGCCCGGCTACCGCGCGGTGTCGAAGCGGCTCGTGTCGAAGACCGCGTCCCTGGCCTGGGTGAGCGCGGTACGCAGAGCGCCCGTCAGGATCGGGTCGCCGTCGATGTCGCTGATCCTCAGCAGCGGCCTCGGCAGTGCGAGTCCGGTCAGCTCGGTCTGCACCGCCTCGCGCAGCGGCTCGCCGCCCGCCTGGGCCACGGAGCCGGAGAGCACGACGAGTTCGGGGTCGACCACGGCGACGACCGCGGCGATCCCGGTGGCGAGTCGCTCGGCGACCGTCCGGCGCACGGCCTCGTCCGCCAGCGCCGCCTCCAGTGGCGCGCCGTCCGCGAGGGCGCGTACGGCGACCGCGGAGACCTGGCTCTGGAAGCCGCCGCCCGCGTCGTCGCCGGCCCACTCGGCGGAGCCGCCGCGGGCCAGCGGGGCCCCGGGCAGCGGCATGTAGCCGATCTCGCCCGCGCCGCCGGTCGCCCCGCGCAGCAGGGTGCCGCCCAGCACGATCGCGGCGCCGACGCCCCGGTCGAGCCAGGTCAGCACATAGTCGTCGAAGTCCTGGGCCGCGCCCTCGTACTGCTCGGCGAGCGCGGCGAGGTTCACGTCGTTCTCGATGACCACCGGGGTGCCGAGCACCTCGGCGAGGTCCGAGAGCAGGGTGCGCGAGTGCCAGCCCGGCAGGTGCGGCGCGTACCGCAGTTCGCCGGTCGCCCTGTCGATGGCGCCGGGCGTGCCGATGACCGCGCAGTGCAGGTCGTCGTGGCCGATCCCGGCCGTGGCGAGCGCGCCGTCGACGGCCTCCGCGACCAGTTGCGCCGTCCGGCCCCTGACGTCGTCGGCGACGGCGTCGGCCTCCACCCGGCAGGTGCCGACGACGGTGCCGGTGATGTCGGCGACCTGGGCGCTGATGCCGGTGTGCCCGACCGCGAGGGCGGCGACGTGTGCGGCCGTCGGCTCGATCTCGTACAGCGCCGCGTTGGGGCCCGGACGTCCGCTGACCCTGCCGGTGGTGCGGACCAGGCCCGCGGCCTCGAGGCGGCCCAGCAACTGGGACGCGGTGGGCTTGGACAGCCCGGTCAGCTCGCCGATCCTCGTCCTGGTCAGCGGGCCGTGCGCGATGAGCAGATCGAGCGCGGCCCGGTCGTTCATCGCCCGCAGCACCCTGGGTGTGCCCGGTGAAGGTGTCGTCGTGCTCACGCCCGGACCCTGTTTCCTCGACTGATGAATGAGCGGCCTCTGTGATCGCGGTGATCACAGGGCTCGCGGTGCTCGCCGTGAGCACTGTTAGGAAGGTTTCCTAATCGGATGCGAGGAACGTATGACCCACGTAAGGGAGCAGTCAATACCCCAAACCAGCGGTTTTCCTCCGGCAACCAAAGCGTTACGTGCCCGGCGGGGCCGTGCTGTGCCGGACCTGCGGGGTACGCGCGCCCGCTCCCAGGCGTCCCGGGTGGGCCCGTGCGTGGGCGCCCGGGTGGCGTGGCGGCTACTTGCTGACGTTCGGCGGCGGGGGCGGCAGTGGCGACGCTTCGGCCGACTGCGGGGACGTGGGGCTGGCCAGCGCGGACGGCGGGGCGACGGCGGCCGACGGGTCCGGCGTGTCCTCCGCCACGAGCGGCAGCGCACCGCCCACGAGTGCGATGCCCGCCTCGTCGAACGCGCGTTTGATGCGCCAGCGCAGCTCCCGCTCCACCCGCAGCGACTGGCCCGGCATGGTCTTCGCGGACAGCCTGATCGTCACCGAGTCCAGCTGAACGGCGTCCAGGCCCAGCACCTCGACCGGTCCCCACAGCCGCTCGTTCCAGGGGTCCTCCTTGGCCATCTGCTCCGTGGCGCCGAGGATCAGCGACTTCACCCGGTCCAGGTCCTCCGTGGGCCGCACGGTCACATCGACACCGGCCGTGGCCCAGCCCTGGCTGAGGTTGCCTATCCGCTTCACCTCGCCGTTGCGCACGTACCAGATCTCGCCGCCGTCGCCCCGCAGCTTCGTCACCCGCAGCCCGACCTCGATGACCTCGCCGGACGCGACCCCGGCGTCGATGGTGTCGCCGACGCCGTACTGGTCCTCCAGGATCATGAACACACCGGACAGGAAGTCGGTCACCAGGTTGCGCGCGCCGAACCCGAGTGCGACCCCCGCGACCCCGGCCGAGGCGAGCAGTGGCGCCAGGTTGATGTTCAGCGCGCCCAGCACCATCAGCGCGGCCGTGCCGAGGACGAGGAACGACGTCACGGAGCGCAGGACGGACCCGATGGCCTCCGAGCGCTGCCTGCGCCGCTCCGCGTTGACCAGCAGACCGCCCAGCGCGGTGCCCTCCACCGCCTGCACACTGCGGTTCATCCGGGCGATCAGCCTGGTCAGAGCCTTGCGGATGAGCTGGCGCAGCACCATCGCGATCACGACGATCAGGACGATGCGCAGCCCGATGCCCAGCCACGCGGACCAGTTCTCCCCGACCCAGCTCGCCGCGTCGTTCGCCCGCTGGGTGGCCTCGCCGATGCCGTCGGGGGCGGGTTGCGGGGTGGCGAGGGG